>JAIFNG010000118.1 GCA_020047815.1 Anaerolinea sp. | reverse complement strand
GCCCGAAAATCCAGCATCAGGGGTGGTTTCTCATCCAAATGTTTTTGACCATAATATTTTCCATAATACATCCCCAATTTTTCGCAATATAACTTGTTGCATCCATACATGGTATGCGGAGTATTCCAATCCGCCTCTTTTACCCTGCCCGCCTGATTCTTCGCTTCAATGGTCGGCATTCCATAGGCGGCAATAGAACTGGGGAACAGAAACTTGACCGCCTTGTTATATTTTTCAGAACGATACGCCGCCAGCATCAATAATTGCATCGTGCCTTCCACATTGATGCGATGCGCCTCCTCGGTGGCAATTTCAGCCTTGGAAGAGAGCGAAGCCGCAAGATGGAAGATAATGTCAAAATCGTAATCGTAAAAAGTTTTGATCTTGTAAACCAGGTCACCCTGAACATGTTCCGCTGATAGGTTCCTGATCGAATCGGGCAGCGGCATAAAATCTGAAGTTACAATTTTATAATCACCTCTTTTTGACAGCCCCTGCACCAATGCCTGTCCGATCTCACCACAAGCCCCAGTCACAAGCACTTGCTTTTCGCTCATGTTCGCTCCTTCTATGCTAGAATGACATTCACTTTATTTTACGACATAATCCATGAAAACCTGTTATCAAATCCACCTGTCATCATCGTGCGGCGGGCAGTTCCCACAACGGCTCCTGCATTGGGCTGTATTTCCTGTCGCGCTCGTGCTTACATTTCTGATCAGTTCCTGCGCCGTGTTGGAAGCCTGGAACGCGACACCGATCCCCGCCATTATGACAGAAACCCCAACGCCCAGCCCAACCTTTGCCTGGTTTCCCGCTTCGGTCACGCCCACCCAGGGAGCGTTCGCCACTCCCAAACCGCCCACCCCTGAGATGCGGCCTGGCATCGGCGCTTCATACCTTACCGATGACTTCTCCGACCCGGCGCTGTGGGATACAGCTGCATCCGACAAAGCCAGCGCAGAGGTGAATGACAATCGTCTCATCCTGGCTGTGAAAAGCAAAATCTATATGATCAGTCTGCGGCATGAACTTTCGGAAGGAAATTACTATGCAGAGATCACCGCCCGCCCGAACTTGTGCCGCGGCGAAGACAGCTATGGTTTATTGATACGCGCCAATGCTGTAGCATACTATCGTTTTTCTCTGACTTGCAGCGGCAATATATTTGCGGAGAGGATCAGCGTGGGCACACGTGAATTGTTACAGGCTCCCCTGCTCAGCGGTGATGTGCCGCGCGGCGCGCCAGGCGAAGTACGGATTGGGGTGTGGGCTGTTGGCACAGAGATGCGTTTATTCCTTAATGGACGCTTTCAATTCAGCATCAGCAACCCAAACTATCCAACCGGAACAATTGGCGTATTTTTAAATTCAGCAGGTGAAACCCCTGCAATTGTGTCGTTTTCCCGTCTGAGTCTACAAAAAGTGGATTACACACTCCCTACCAGAACCCCCAAACCATAAAGCACATACTTGATAATGAAAAGCACTTCATGCGGATTTTGGCCCCTGCGCATGGAGTTGTTAACCGCCCTCTATCTCATGGTCTCGATGATCTGCTTTGCCAGCATGGAGAACTCTCTATCAGCACGATTGGAGACCATGCTGCGCAGTGCAGGCAGGGCGCGTGGATCACGCAATTCAGCCAGCACCCTCAGGACTTGCTTTTGAACATCTCTGGCAGGGTCACCAAGGGAGTTAAGCAGGAGCGGCACAACACGCTCATCCGGAATTTTTCCCAGCGCCGCCACTGAGTTTTCCCGTATTGCGGCTTCAGGATGATTTAAGGCTTCAATAAGAATATCCACTGCGGGAGCACCGAATTTGGCAAGCGCCTCAGCCGCGATTCGTCCCACTTCAGTATGCAGGTCGTATAGAGCCATGCCCAACTCTTCGATGGCACGGATGTCACCCATCTCGCCCAGCAAGGCGGCGGCATACCTGCGGACTGTGCCTTCCCGGTCTCCCAATGCTTCGATCAACGGCTCAATGGCGGCAGTGCCCATATTTTTGATGGCATCCAAAAGGTCGGCAGCGGCTTGTTCTCGCTCGAACCACCAGGATGAATCGCGCAAAGCCTCCATTAAATATGGAAGCGCGGCGGCATGTTTTGTACCGCCCAATGCGCGTGCCGCAGATTGACGTACTTCAATGATGGGGTCATCCAGTAAGACAGTCGTGATATCGTCGAAGGTGGAGGGGTCACAGAACCTGGCAACGGCAGCACATGCGGCGCTGCGAACTTCGTCCTCCTTATCCTTGAGCAGGGGCAGGAGAAAAGGAATACCTCTCACATCACCGATATTGCCCAAAGCAAGCGCAGCCCGTGAACGGACAGTAAAATATTCGCCCTTCAACGCATCAAGTAATGCGGAGATGGCTGACTTATCCCTGCTGATGCCAAAAACTTCAGCCACGCGCCCACGCACAATGGGATGCGCCGTTGCAAGCGTCTTTATCAGCGCAGGGGTTGCCGAAGGAATTCGAGCAAGAATATTCTGATAGGTCAGGATCAGGTTAAGATCCTGGACCTGAAGTGCATCCACCAGGGGTTGCACGGCATCCGCCCCCAGTTTGATCAACTCGCGTGCGGCAATATCGTATTTGGTTGGATCGGCAAGCTGGGCTATCAGCCTTTTTACTTCGCCCTGAGATACACCAGTCAGCCAGTTCATATTTTTATTGTATCTTAAAAAAAGACTCCCCGCGCTGCCGCAGGGAGCTCCCAATCTGATCATGGAAGGTTTTTAAAGACCCTTGACAAGAAGGGCAACCACCAGCAAAGCAAAGCCGATGAAAACAAGCCAAAAGGCTTCGATCGGAAGCAAGGTAAGAACTCCCAGGAAACTAAGCAAGCCGAGCAGACCTAAAGCAACGGCGATCCAGAAAGTAACTTCCTTGGGTGGTGTGAGTTTAATATTCATGAGCATTCTCCTTGGGTTAATGGTTGATAATTTTTCTGCCTGTAAGCGGAAGGCTATTTCATTCTATTTTATATACACCTCATTATCCATCCCCCAGGTGACGGGTTTGTATCTCATCCACTTGGGGGAGATTTCAAAAGTAAAATATGGAACACCAGTACATCCTCAATCATTGGTTTGCTGCGACGGAGAAATTTAGACTAAAATTATCTGATATAATTCCATGCCCTTCCATATAAAAGCACACCGCCAGAAGCAGTCTGGTGTTATTTTTTGTAATTTGTTAGTGGAGTAAATCATGAAGAAAGAACAACAACTGGATCTATATTATCAAATGGTTTTGATCCGCCGACTCGAAGAACGCGGCGCGGAACTGTACCAGGCAGGCAAGATCGGAGGGTTCATGCACCTGTATATCGGGCAGGAAGCCGTCTCAACAGGGTTGATCGCGGCACGTGAACCGCGTGACCGTGTGATCACCGCCTACCGCGATCATGGTGTAGCGCTGAACTGCGGCATTTCAGCCAATGAGGTAATGGCGGAACTGCTCGGCAAGGCAACAGGCATGTCAAAAGGGAAGGGTGGTTCAATGCACATGGCAGACACATCCAAAAACATGTGGGGCGGACATGCGATCGTAGGCGGACATCTGCCGATCGCTTCAGGCTTCGCCATCGGCGACCAATACGCGGGTAACGATAACATCACCATTTGCATGTTCGGAGACGGAGCGACCAATATCGGTTATTTTCACGAAGCGTTGAATCTGTCCAAGACCTGGGGCTTGCGCGTGCTGTGGGTTTGTGAAAACAATCAGTACGGCATGGGCACGGCCGTGAACCGAGCATCGGCTGTGGACGAAATCCGCCGGAAGGCGGAGGGCTATGGCATGAAGAACAGTGAAGTGGATGGCATGGATGTAATGAAAGTTTACGATGCCGCCAAAGAAGCGCTAAACTTCGTTCGTAACGAAAGTCAGCCTTATTTACTTGAAATTGACACATATCGTTTCCGCGGGCATTCGATGGGCGACCCGGAGCGCTATCGCAAAGCGGAAGAAGTAAAGAAGTGGCAGGAAAATGACCCGATCGGTATTTTCAACAAGCAATTGCTTGAAAAGAAAGTTGCCACCGCGAAGGTTTTGGATGAAATCGAAGCGCGTGCAGAAGCAGAAGTGGTAAAGGCTGTTGAATTTGCCGAAGCTTCTCCCGAGCCTGCAATGGCCGAATTGTTTACGGATATTTACGCCGATTAAGACCTGGGATCGGGGACGAAAGGCCGGGTCAAAACACCTCTGTCCTGTGTCCGCCGCCCTCCGTCTGGTAACGAGGAAAACATGGCAAAAATCACAATGCGCGAGGCGATCTCGCAAGCTCTTATGGAAGAAATGGACCGCGACCCCGCTGTTTTTATTATGGGCGAAGAGGTCGGTGTTTGGGGCGGCACGTACGCAGTAACCAAAGGATTTTACGATAAATATGGCGCGGCGCGCGTCAAGGATACCCCCATTGCAGAAAATGCGATCATCGGCGGCGCAATTGGTGCGGCAATGGTGGGCCAGCGCCCAATTGCCGAACTCATGACCATCAATTTTGGATTCTCTGCGATGGACTACATCATCAATCAGGCTCCCAAACTGCATTATATGTTCGGCGGACAGTTCACACTACCCTTGGTGATCCGTGCTGTTGGCGGCGGCGGACGCCAGCTTGGCGCAACCCACTCACAGACGCCCGATGCCATCTTTGCGCATTTTCCCGGCTTGAAAGTCGTTAGCCCCGGGACACCAGAAGATGCCAAAGGACTGCTCAAATCCGCCATCCGCTCAAACGATCCGATCCTCTTTATTGAACACGCCACCATGTATCAAGTGCGCGGCGAAGTACCCGATGGTGAATACACCATTCCAATTGGAAAATCCAAAGTCCAGCGCGCGGGAAAAGATGTCACCATTGTCACCTACTGCAAAGGTCTTGAACTTTCCATGAAAGCAGCCGATGAACTGGCCAAGCAAGGCATTGAAGTTGAAGTCGTTGATCTTCGCACCCTGCGCCCGCTCGACATGGAACCTGTGATCGAGTCATTCAAGAAAACCAACCGTGCTGTCGTCGTTGAAGAAGGTTGGAAATCCTACGGTGTCGGATCCGAGATCGCCAGCCGTATTTATGAAGAAGCTTTCGACTATGTGGACGCGCCCATAATCCGTGTGGCGCAAAAAGAAGTACCGCTCCCCTACAACCGCACGCTTGAACAAGCCGCGCTCCCCCAGGTGGCAGACATTACGGCAGCGGTCAAGGAGGTTTTGAAATAATGGCTGAAACAATTTCCATGCCAAAACTTGGATTCGACATGGCAGAGGGGTTACTTGTACGCTGGGTGAGGCAGGTTGGCGAGACCATCAACAAAGGCGACGTACTCGCCGAGATCGAAACCGACAAAGCCACCGTTGAAGTGGAATCCTCCGCGACAGGTGTTGTTCTACAGCTCATCGTTGACCAGGGCACAATGGTTCCTGTGAATGCGCCGATCGCGATCGTGGGAAATGCCGGGGAAAAGGTGGCTGCGCCAGGCGTATTAAAAGTCGATGCTCAAAAATCGGAGACTGCATTGAACATTGATCCATCGACGCTCAACGCCGCTCCTGCACTTGCTTCTCAGCCATCCACGCCCACTGATGTCAGCACCGTGAAGGCAAGCCCGCTTGCTAAAAAAGTTGCGCGCGATAAAAAGGTGGATCTATCCAATTTGAAGGGTACAGGCCCCGGTGGACGGATCGTTCGCCGCGACATCGAAGCCGCCCTTGCAAGCGGACAGACTCATGACGTTGGACATTTGCCCCCCCCCCCGCCATCGTCTTCCGTCATCCTCTCACACAATGACCAGACTATTCAAACCACAAAACTCCGCCAGGCAATTGGACGCAGACTGGTTGAATCCAAGACCACCATCCCCCACTTTTATGTGACGCACGAATTCAAAATGGATGCGCTGATGGAAATGCGCAGACAGGTCAATGCGTATTTGCCCGATAATGAAAAAGTTTCGGTCAATGACTTTGTCCTCAAAGGCACAGCTCTATCGCTTCGTCAATTTCCTAATTTGAATGCAGCCATCAAGGGAAATGAGATCGTCCAATTCGGACATGTCAACATCGGTGTGGCGGTCACAGTCCCCGGTGGATTGATGACGGTCGTCGTTAAAGACACAGACCAAAAGACATTACGCCAGATCTCCGGGGAAGTCAAAGCCATGGCAGGCCGCGCCCGCGAAGGCAAGGTCAAGCCAGAGGATGTGGATGGCTCCACCTTCTCCACCTCCAATTTGGGAATGTACGACGTTGAAGACTTCATCGCCATCATCAACCCGCCGGAAGCCGGGATACTGGCAATCAGTTCTGCCAGGGAAATTCCCGTCGTTGAGAACGGTCTGATCAAACCAGGTTACCGGATGAAAGCCACCATCTCGGTTGACCATCGGGTCAGCGACGGAGCCGAAGCAGCGCAATTTATGCAGGTACTGGCGGGTTTCCTGGAACAGCCAATAAAAATGTTGATCTAGAAAACGAAAACTGTGGAGGCATAAAAACCTCCGCAGTTTTTTTATTAACAAAATGGACTACCCAGGTGAATAAAAAAAATTTCAAATTCAGCCTGTCTCGGGTATACTTGTGATAATTGGAGCAACACCCCCTCGTTTAAGAACTATTACAACCTGTTGGTACTGACTTTATTTTTTTTAAATTTGGGAAAATTTCCGTGACCCAGGAAAGCAAGGAACCATGCATACATTTAATATACTAATTATTGAAGATGATACCATTGTTGCAAAAACGATCGAACGGTGCCTTCGCAGCAATGAATACCACATTCAGGTGACCAATACCGGAGTGGCCGGCTTGCGGGCTGCCCGGCGCAAAGTACCCGACTTGGTTTTATTGGATGTTATGATGCCTGGCATGGACGGGTACACGGTTTGCAAGGAAATGAGGGAGGATGCATTCCTGAAAGAAGTCCCCATCATATTCTTAACTGCAAAGGGTAAGGTGGAAGATAAAATTATCGGTTTGAGTGTCGGCGCAGATGACTATATTGCAAAGCCCTTTAATCTCGATGAACTGCTCCTAAGGGTAAAGGCGGTTTTACGCAGGGCGATTAATACAAATAATCAGGCAGCCCAAACAGGCGCAGAAACTTCCCCAGGGTCAGATCGTAAAACCCGTCCGATCAATGTGATTCAGCCTGAAGTAGATCCCGTGATCCGGATCGGTAAATATTCCTTAAACACGCGAACCTATGAATTTTCCAGCCCAAAGAAGGGGAAATTTCGCCTCACGCCCGTTCAATACACCCTGTTATATCATTTAATGACCCACCCGAATAAGATCTTTTCACCATCACTTCTCCTGGATGAAGTGTGGGATTACCCATCTGATACGGGCAGTGCGGATCTGGTCCGTGTTCACATAAAAAATATACGTGAGTGTATTGAAGAAGACCCCAAGAACCCGGTATTTATAAAAACTGTTCAGGGGTATGGCTATACCATCCAGACAGATGAATAACGTACGATTGTTCAGACGGAACCGGACAATCATTGATATTTGGCCGCTGTTGCCAGCGGCATTTGTGTTACCTAAATTCGGAAAATATTCCGGTTTTTTTATTGAGTAACATGGTTAAAAAAATTAAACCTATAACATTTGTTATAGATGGTAAAGGATGAAAAAATGTCCGGCCAAACTAAAATATTAGTTGTGGATGATGAATTCAGCTCAAGGGTTACCATAGAGGCGATGTTGTCCCTGGGGGAATATGAATTGCATTTTGCTGAAAATGGGATGGATGCAATTTCCAGGGCAGCTGCGATTCAACCTGACATTATCCTGCTGGATGTAATGATGCCCGGCATGAATGGGTTCGAAACTTGCGAAAAATTCCGCCTGATGCCAAATTTTACAAACACCCCGATCATCCTTATCACCGCATTGGATGACCGGAAATCACGCATGGCAGGCATGAAAGCCGGTGCGGACGATTTTGTGACAAAGCCTTTCGATGCACAGGAACTGCGTCTTCGAATTCAAAACATGACACGCCTGAACCGCTTCATGCAGCAGACTTTATATAATTCGATCGAGCTTAAATTCTACGAATCTTTTGTGGATGAGCAAAACAGATACACCGATCAGAATACAATGCAGGTGAATGCCCTCAGCAATATCTGCGATTATGTTGAGGCGGATGAAGCGATACTGGTATTATTCGATTTTGAAAACTCCGAGCTGGCAGCCAGAAAACTTCTTGGACCCGGTCCTTCCTGGAGATCTGAACAAACTTTTCTTATAAAGAGCAGCAAGCTTTGCAGTTCAATGGGGAAGACCATTACCCTGATCGATTATCGATCCCAGCCCCTCAGCGAACTGGACCCCATTCTTAGTGATATTTTTCCGGATCCAATTCAAAATATCATCCTGGCTCCGTTAAGTGTGAATAACACATTCCTGGGCGCCATGGTCTTTATTAATCCATTGCTCGATTTTAAAAAAGCGGACAGACGAACAAGATTCCTGCAACTTATGGTTAAAGGGGTATCCAATGCGATCTTTGCATTGGAACATACCCGTCAATTAACCATCAGCAAAGCCGCCCTGGAGGCTGGCCAGTGGGAAATCCTCAACTCGCGCAATACCCTGCGGACCTTTTTTGATAATATCCCCACCTGCGTATACATCATCGATCGATCTTATACCATCCTTGCCATAAACAGCCGGCGCAGTAACCGGGTTGGCAGGGAACCAAGTGAACTCGTGGGCGGGAAATGTTATAAAAAACTGTTCGGAAGTTCCAGCCCATGCGCCCTCTGCCGTGTCATGGAAGCATTTGACGGGATACCGGCTGTTCGCAACTTTAGAGAATGGGGACCAAAGGAAACATTCACCCACTGGGAAATTACAACGATCCCCATTCGGGAAAACACCAATTTGATCGATCGAGCCATCATCTTTGATGAAGACATCACCGAAAAATGGGTCCTTGAAGCAGGGCTGATCCAATCAGAAAAAATGGCATCCATCGGCCAGCTGGCTGCCAATATTGCGCATGAGATCAATAATCCCCTTGCAGCAATTATTGCCAATGCGCAATTATTACTGCGCGACATGTCGGACGCCAATGAAGACGTGCTCGAGTCGATTAAGCTGATAGAAACAGCGGGAGTTCGTGCGGCAAAAATAGTAGGCGGTCTTTTGGAAAGCGCACACAGGGAAAAACATGAGGAATTTGAAGAGATCTCGTTAAACGCAACCATTCAGGATGCGCTTGCAATGGTTAATTTTGAGATCAAAAATCGTTCCATTACCGTTAAACTCAAATTGGACATTAATAACGCCCTGGGGGCGATCGAGTCATCAAAGGGCGTAATATCGATCTCAACCTCCTATGAAAAACGCGAATACCGTATTACTTTTTCAGATAATGGAAAAGGTATATTGCCGGAGCACCAGGAACAAATTTTTAAGCCTTTCTTTACCACCAAAGGAGTTGGCAAAGGCACAGGGCTGGGTCTCTATGTAAGCCTTCAGGTGATCAAAGAGCATCGGGGCGAAATGCACTTTGAGACCAAACCCGGTAAAGGCACAAAATTTATTATCATTTTGCCCGATATTGAGCGCCCCGAATAATCACGCTCCCTGACTGCATCAACTTGCAGTGCGGGCCAGCCGAAAACCGATGGAAGGCGAAAGATGGTTGGGTAAGACACCTTCCCGCGCTGTGCAGCGTGCCAGTTTTCGAGTGTAATACCACGCCCCCCCCCGAACAACATAGCGTCCATTCGGTTTTATTTCCTCCCTGTTCGTGTTGGGACGATAGGGATACGGCATGAATAGGGATTGGGTCCATTCCCATGTGTTCCCAACCATATCCGCCGCGCCGCAAGGGCTGTCTCCACTGGGAGAATAAGACCCAACCGGGGTGGTTCCTTTCTTCTGGCTCTCAGCAGTGTTACAACGCCAGGGGTCAAAAGCATTACCCCAGGGATAGATCCGGGCGTCCTCACCCCGGGCAGCACGTTCCCATTCTGCTTCTGTTGGAAGCCTGTAATTCATTTCAGTCTTACTGTTATACCATTGGATGTAAGCCTCAACATCGATCTTGGACACCCCCACCACCGGATGATCATCAGTGCCGTCGGGATAGGTATACCCCGGCCAATTGCGTGGAATTCTGTATCCCAGATCCCAGATGAAGGTGTAATAATCCGCATTTGTTACAGGATATTGGGCAATTTCAAAGGCAGGCAGAGTGACCTGATGTTGTGGCTGCTCGGCAATAAATAGATCGTTATCTGTCCATTCATAAGCCCAATCAGATTCTTTTAACTGTAATATTTTGATATTATCGTCACTGGTGCCCATCAGAAAGCTTCCCTTGGGGATGCTGATCATTACAGAGGGTTTTGCTGTATGGGGAGCCTTGGGTGTCAGTTCCCATCCTTCTGCATTTAATTTGGGTTTTGTCATATCACACCTTCCTGCTATGATTGATTGATAATGTAGGCATATGTCTTTAGCACTTTATCAATATTAGCGCTCACGTCCTGGCTGATCGCATACAGGAATGGTTCCTTGGCTGCCTTTTTTTGATGCGCATCAAGTTGATCCACGGTATTCAGGATGGCATACTCCCATGAGTCCAATGCATTTTTCACCCAATTCCCGTAAGGGAACAATGAATGAAAAACCATCTGCTCACTGGCGATCAATGGAATTTTTGATATCATAAATTCCAGCAGATTGCCCGGACCCTGACGAAGATCATAATTTCCATATAAAGGTGCAAGACCTATATCCAATTTAAGCAGGGTACTCACCCAGTCCTCAAAATAGCGGGGGTAACTTATTTTTATTTGCGCCGGATCAATATCCAATCCCACATCCATGGCTTTATTGAGGTTGCACAAAATCAACCTTACCTGTGGGCGTGCTTTGCAAACATTTTCCATTGCCGATAATAAACCGCTGTTCTTAAAGCTGTCATAATTAACCCGATGCCCCAAACCGATCCATATTTCATTTTCGTGGGACTGGTTCAAGCCGGGATATTGGTATGAATTTATATAATCAGATACCTCATAAACCCGGGTAAACATCGACCAGTCATCCACAAGCCTGCCGGATGAGACGGTGGCCGCATCCACCATGCCCAGTCCCCATTTGAATTGCTCAATTGGAATCGGAGAAATGATCTCCTTATTCCCCTGGGCATGGTCTTCCAGGGGTTTCCCCTCAGACCAAAATGAATATTCAGGCATATCAGCAGACAGGTAATTAACAGCCTGATCAAAGTCAACAATAACCTTCTTGTCACGCGCCTTCCAATATTGCAGGGCAGTGAGTATTGGCCCATATAAATATCGATAGATGACCAGCAGATCAGAGCCGGCACAGATCTGCTGCGCCTCAGGAGTATTTAGAGCAAAGGAGTTCATATCCAATAAATTGGCACTGTGTATGCCGGTCCTATTAATCGCATCAACCATGTTGCGACACCTTAACTGGACCCGGATCTGGTCTTCCACGCAATTGGAATAAATATAAGTAACGATCACTTTACTTCTCCGGTTCTACAAAGGATGAATTTATTTTGGAGGCATTGGCTGCCTGACTGATAATTTCCAGCCACAACCGGCCCAGATGATTCATTTCTCTTGATCTGGCGGCATGTTTTCCCGCTTCTCCCAGCGTGCGGCGAAATTCATCATCCATTATCAGATGCCGCAGATTGGGGTGCCATTCATCAAGAGACTCAGGGATTACGCCGCCAGCGTGCCAGTGACGAAATGAGGAAATTGGAGATGCGATCCATGGAATTCCCTTCGCGCCAACCTCCATCAGTATCGTATCGGGAAGTGAAATATTATAGGAGATCGTTCGCAATGGCACCAACAGGATATCCAGCTGACTTAACAGATAGGGAAACTCCTCATGGGCCACCTCGGGCAGGTATAAACGCCTATTTTCGGGCAAATTCTCAAATAAGCGGTATGCCTGCGGATTTCCGATGATCACAATTCGTGTATCTGGGAACTCACGCACGATCCGTACAATGAAACGACGGATAAGCAGAAGATCTTCCAATTGACCACTGGTACCCGCCCAGCCAATATTTATGGTTTTACGGGAATTGGAACTCTTGGACCAAAGTTTATTTTTCTGGGACCATCCATCAGGTATTACAAAGACGTTGGCAGTCAGGGCTTTTAAAGAAGCAGCATGGACATCAGACCGGACAACAACCATCCTTGCCATTGAAATTGCAGAGTTATATGCATTGCTTCGCGCCTGGTTCCCCAATCCTTTTATATTATAGTCATGATGAGAGACGGGTTGTTTCTCAAAATCTGTATCCAGGTCCACAATAATTGGTATGCCTTCAGCCGATAAGGCGGACAGGCTTTCAAGGAGCATCGGGTTTGTATGGGGATTGCTTGTGATCACAACATCCGGTTTGGCATCCCGCCCGGCAACATACTCCCCCTTTTCAGTAAGCCGGCAGCCATTGGCTTCCAATGTTGTTTTTAGCAATGCCATCCGATTCGACTTTTTTTCCAGATCTGGTAAGAGCATTAAGATGCTGCCATTGAACTGGGGGTTGGGAAAACTACGGTTGGCATCAGCCAATGACGCACCATCATCCTTCGCGACCAGTTGATAATCAATATTAAGTTGAAGACTGCGCAAAGATTCTGCCAGGTCAGACCGGCCATCAGCATTTGCCTGTCGGATATTTAATTCGATCAACGCGGGAAGCAATTCATCGATCTCATCCAAATGTTTGGAAACCAGCTCTGCAGGGCTGTCACTATTAATGATCTTTTCGAGCAGGAGCGCTGCCCGCATAATATCCTTTTCATGGATCGCCTGGGTTTTGCCGGTTAACCGCTGGAGTAGACGCGCCACAGCCGGAAGGTCGGTTGGAACAGGTTCTTCAAATTCAACGTCATTGACTGCTTCTTCAGCCAGACTGATCTGGTGTTGAATGATCATATTTTCCGGATCCAGTTTTTGAGCGTGCAAATAAATACTTTTAGCAGTCTTACCATCACCGCTTGCCAGGTAAAAATTTCCAAGAATGTGGAGGGTTTCAAGATCATCCGGGTAATCGGCCAATATCCTGCTGAAAACATCAAGTGCATCAGTAAGCCGGTTTTCATTTAAATAGGTTTTTCCCAGGATTTTCCTGACTTTTAATTCTGGTTGCATTTGTTTCACCAATTGGACATATTCTCTTTGCTTATATTACTACCAATTTCTTAACCACAAATATCTTGTGTGCCCATCAAGCAGTTGTCTTTTCGTTAGCATACCTCTCTTGGTCAGGTACAAAACGTGCATTGTTTTCGCTTGGTTTGCCACAGGTCCCGCAGGGGAAATTGCAGTATGCCCGTCTTTTTTCGAAGATCCGGAGGCGTCCTGCGGCTGATTATAACTGCCTGTCAACCGCTCTTCCTGGAGACTTCATGAAGGGCAGCCGCAGCCAGGATAAGCACAATTTGTACCCGCATTCAGTATATTTTCGCTCTTCATCCATTAACTTTGGGTTTAGTATAGTTGATTATTAAAATATTCCCTATAAAGCGCCTCTGAATATTACGTAAAGACGGGATAAAACTATTTATACGAAGCTAAGACAGATTTTATGTGCCGTTTACTTACAATTTTAGTCATCAAATATAAAATTGATGCACCATGATAAATAACATCAGCCAAATTCCCTCCACGTACGGTCTGACAGGGACCAGCAGTCAGTCCAGCGCCGCCCAATCATCAACTACTGACATTATTTCGTCTTTTAAGGAAATAATTTCGAACATGATGATGACAAGCAGTGGACTATCTTCTGATCAACAAAGCGGTTCCGGGATCAATGATCTGATGGGACCTCTGCTTATGATGATCCTGCTTGAAAAATTAGTGGAAGGGCAGATCGACCTGGGGGAGGTGGAAACAGGAACATCCACGGCAGTCAGCGGATTGCTGACGGATCAGGCACAAAAATCTGTACCGTCTGGTCGTCCAGTGGGAGGGGTATTAACTCAAGACTATCACCCGGGACATAATGGACTGGATTTTGGAATTGTTGTGGGTACGCCGATAGAAACAACCATGGACGGTGAGGTGGTCTATGCAGGTTGGAACGACCAGGGGTACGGAAACCTGGTCATTGTTGAAAATGGACCGTACCGTACTTACTATGCCCATCTTTCAAGTATCCCTGTTGCAGTAGGCGATACCGTAACCGCCGGAGCGACCATTGGATTATCAGGAAATACAGGAAACTCCACCGGACCACATCTGCATTATGAAATCCGCAAGGATAAAGTCGCCATCGACCCGACCGCCATGACATTAGGGAGCGGTGCATAAGGAAGAATACCCGCGCAAAAATCGGTAAATGCCAATATAATACAGCCAAAAATCAATACCGCGAGAATTCAGTTGATAACAAGTAACGATCTATTACAAGTATTCAGGCAAATCGCCAAAAACCGATCCGAGGTAAGAATGTTGAATATCTATAAGGGATTGCCGATCTCTTATGATACCAACATTGATTCTGTTGACGGCTCTGAAATCCAGGTGCGCAGTAACAAGAACCAGATCGCCTGCCTTTATTACCAGGGCGAATCCTACTTGCAGGGCGAGCAACTTCCTTTTATGATCCGAACCCAGGTCGTGAGTCTAAATCTGGCAAAGGAAAATGTCATATTTTCAAATTTTGAGGCGGCCAAAAATAATATTGGGGCGAGATCTCAAATTCGAGTTGAACCCAACGAGCCGCTTGTTGTTTCCATTCAATTTGACGGTTTTATTTCTGAAATCCTTGCCCCACTGTCTGATATTTCAGCAGAAGGGGCCAGTGTTTATTTTGACACCTACATGTTTCCTGCCAGGTTATCCCAACCTGGAAACGAATTCACAATGAAAATTTCGCTTCCAGACTCTGTGTCGCATAAGATCAAAAAACTTACTCAAAAGCCAAACGCTGAAAACAAGAAGATCAATATGACCCCCCATGGAAAGCTGCCGGAAGGACAGGACGGCAAGATCGTCCTTACCGCCCGGGGGCGGGTCGTTGCGGTGCATCCTGAACTTCATTTACAACGGTATCGGGTGAGCGTGCGCCTGTATTTCAGAGACCTGAGCCGCATGGTGATCCTGCAATATATCTCACAACGCCAGACCGAGATCATCCAGGATCTGCGCATGTTATCCGATGAGTTATATGATTTGAAAAAATAGTATTTGATGGGTTACTCCGGTCCCCTTCCCGTTTCACCAATTATCTCTACTGTTGGACAGGATATTGGACTTCGCACTTTCCAGCGTGTTACAGCCCAAATTCTGTCGGTGACGGGAACCACCGCAATCCTGTCCATCGAGGGGCATCCGGTGGTGGCACAACTCACTTCCGCAGACCAGGCAGCTGCCCTGCTATCCCAACCTACAGCTCAATTTATCGTGACCCAACTGACCAATCAAACGGTCACGCTTAAGTTCATTAAGAATGAGCCGGCTCAAGCCCCTGTCTTCAATGGCCCTGAGCTGGCCATGCGGCTGCTCGAACAAAACAACATCCCGGTAACGACCAGCAGCCTGATGATGGCGCGGTCCCTGCTCAAACAACATTTGCCGGTTACCCCCCGCTTACTTAATGAATTGCTTGATACCCTGTCGGAAAACGGCTCGTGGGGTGAAGTGGACGCAGAACTGGCGGCTGCAATGAAAGCAGCGGGTCTGCCGGTAACGGCAAAGAGTCTTCAGCTGGCATCCCGTCAGTCTGCCCAAACTGGCGAAGCTTTATTCCATTTGATCGAAGTACTGTCGCATTTGGCCAAACGGGATCTGCCCCCTGAACTTTTGAAACAGATAAATCAAAATTTACAGATCCTAAATACCGTGGTCTTAAAAGGGGATGAAGAACCATCGCAACTGGCGGAACAACTCAAAGCTTCAGTACAGTTGTTGGGCAGGTCTTTGGAAAATATCTTATTGGAACAATCTCAAAACCCCAGCACCCTCAACCCTGAAAAAAGTCTGCTAACCCTTGTTAGATTGCAGAAAATGCTGGAGCAATTCGGGCAAAAAGAAGCTGCACAGGCCGTCAACAAATTTCTTGCCGATGTACTTCAGAATCAATTTATGAATGTAAAACCCGATCCGGTTCCCGGGAGCGGTGTATGGTCTGAAATCGGTTTTATGATCCAGAGTGCACAACAAAAAGCGGATGAAAAATTTTCCTCTGCACGCCTGCGAATTGCCCATGAATCCAAGGCAGATTCAGACAAAATCAACCCAAACTATACCCGCTTGATCATTCAAGTGGATATAAGCCCGGGAGAAACCGTTGAAGTGGATCTGTCACTGGTGGGAAAGCAGATCCGAACCTCGGTCATGGCGGCTGATCCTGCATGGTGCCATGAAGCCCAGAAAGAGTCACCATCCCTGGTGGAAGCGCTTCAGGTTCTCGGTTTTACTCTTAAGGATATCCAAATTGGCGTAGGAGACGCGCAGCCCTTTGACGGGATCAAGCGGGTACCGGGGGGATCCCTGACAACCGTTAACATAGAGATATAGCATGGGATACAAACGTTTCAAAATTTCCCAAAAGCCGGAATCTGGCGCAAAGCCATTGATGGCGGCTGCGTTGCAATATGACCCTGAAAAGGGAAACGCACCAAGAGTGATAGCAAGCGGTCAAAGAAAAGTGGCGGAAAAAATTCTTGCGGAAGCCCGGAAACACAATATTACGATTTATGAAGACTCTGCCCTGACCGCCGCCCTATCCAGCGTTAACCTCGGTGAAGAGATCCCCGCTGAACTCTATCAAGTGGTGGCGGAAGTATTGGCATATATTTATCGGGTCACAGGCAATTATCACAAATGATCAACCAGTTTTCCCGGCTGGGATAAAAAAATTAATATAAAAAAATCCGGCGCCGATGGTTGGCGCCGGATTTTTTTATTGGTCAGCGGGTTAGCGCTTCAAATTTACAAGTTCCTGCAGGATCTCATCTGATGTGGTGATCACACGAGAAGAAGCCTGAAAACCACGCTGCGCCAGGATCATGTTGGTGAACTCCTGAGCCATATCCACATTGGAGGCTTCGAGGTAGCTTGAGGCAATGGAACCACGCCCACCGGTACCGGCAACACCAATTTGAGCATCACCTGAGTTCAAACCTGCCAGGAAGCTGGTGTCTTCGCCCTTCATCAAACCAGTGGGATTGGTAAAGCGAGCCAGTGCCACTTGACCAACCTGCTCGGACATTCCGTTTGAATACATCAGGGAAATGATGCCGTCATTGGGAGAGATGTAAACATCGGTTACATTTCCTGCGGGCAGGCCATCCTGACTGGTGACCGTGGCACTATTCGCCGCCGCCAACTGGGTCAGTTTGGAAAAATCAATGGTCGGGGTAAGTGGATCGGCGCCTTCAGAAACCGGGATATCAATATCAGCACCTGGTACAGATGCGGTCAGATCGATCTGACCATTGGCATCAAAAGTGATCGTGCCATCACCTGTTCCTAAAACGGCTGGGTCAACACTGACATCCGCCATTACCTGCCAGGTCCAGGTGTTGGTCGGGACAGCAGCGGTCCCTCCGCGGGTAAATCGAACCGAGGTTGTTTGCAGAGCGCCCAAAGAGTCGTAGACACCCATTGAAATTGTGACGGGTTCATCCAATGTGGCATTTGAGCTGAGGTTGCCGCCGAGGATAACCTCTTCAGTAGCCTTGGCCAGGGTTTTGTCAGTAACGATATTGATATCATCCACGGGAAGATCGGTATCGATCACGCCGGATGCATCGGCAGACCAACCCTGGGTCCGCAGCCCGGATGCGGAGTTGACGAGATTCCCTTCTGAATCAAGGCTCATTGAACCTTCACGTGAATAGCGGCGATTTTCGTTTCCATAGATGAAAAAGCCATCGCCTTGCACGCCCAAATCCATATTTCGGCCAGTGCTCTGCAATACACCCTGGGTAAAGTTGGAAGAGATGTATCCCAGGTTTACGCCGAGACCGATCTGAGTGGGGTTGATGCCGCCCTGAGCTGTAGTGGGGGCTGAGCCGGGGCTCATCATTTGTGAGAATTGATCCTGGGAAAGCACACGGCTGGACTTAAAGCCGATCGTATTGGCATTCGCAAGATTGTTTGAAACAACATCCAAATATTTCTGTTGAAGACTTAAAGAACTGATTGCGGTAAACATTGAGCGGATCATTTTATTTCTCCTTTAGGTTGTTTTTCAGGCTTCCTCCAGGAGGGCCAGCCTGTTTTTTTTGAAAACGGATTATCCTTTAAGATCGATAGACGGTTTCACGCTATCATCTGCAGGATCAGCAAATACGACACTATCGATCTGAGTGAATACACCTTCGCCACGCTGGTCCTTGTCCAATGCGGTGACGACGGTACGGCTTTGAACATTTACGATGAAAGCCAGATCATCGACCATGACCAGGGAGGATTTCCCACCGCGTTTTTCAGCTTTATCGATGGCCACTGAAAGACGGCATACACTCTCACTGCTCATGTTGATATCACGGCTTTGTATGCGGCTCTGTGCGTGATTGGAAAACCGAACGCCCTGAACATTTTGAAGCGTCTCAAGGAAACTTGTCCCCGGCACAACAGGAGCAACTGTTGTACTGGCTTTTTTTACAGGCTGTTCAGCAGCATTACTTACCTGTCCGAGTTGAATGTGAAATGGATCTGCCATAATCACTCTCCTTTAATTTCGATGACATCCGCCAGATCAACAAGTTCGGTCCCAATTCGAATTTGGGGGTTATCCTTGTCGGCAAGAACTCCATCAACAACCCCTTCCAGGATCTTGCCATCAGAGCGATTGGCTTTAATGGTTTTACCGATCAGGCTGGCCAGATAAGTTGTCTGGTTGGAAACTGACACTTTATCCATGGCTGTATGGATATCCCGCAGTTCTTGAAGAGAGTTGAGTTGGGAAAATTGGTTCATCATCTCATTACTATCCATCGGCTCGAGCGGGTTTTGGTGAGTCAGCTGAGCCATCAAGATCTGCATGAACTGGTTGGAATCAAGGCTGGTGCTGGTTTTGCCGGCAGCACTTGCCGTATTGCTGGCAAATGTCTGGCTGGCGCTTGTGGCGCTTGAAACACTGTTTACTTCCATGTATTTTCTCCTTTCACAAAAGAATTTATGTTGTCACAGGTCAGATCAAATAATCGACTTCATTCAATGATCCGCCAATGCGTTCCTGGCGCTCCCGTTCCTTGTTTGCTGTCTCAGTTTGCGGAGCGCTGCTTTGAAAATATTGATTGGAATATGAGTGTCCCTTAAAAAATCCTCCTTCCTGTTTGGGTTGGTCGTGCTGGCTGATATTAAGACCTGTCAGTTGTACGCCGGCATCCTTCAGTGACTGGCGTAGTTGATTCATTTGGGTCTCAAGCAAATGTCCGGTACTTGCCTGTTCGGCAAAGAAGGTGACACTAACACCCTCGGCATTTCTGGTCATCTGCACCTCGATCCCGCCTAACTCCATGGGATTCAATTGCAGGCGCATGGATGTGGCTCCGCTTTTAATCCTTGCTTTCATCTGGTGCATGATCTGCTGAATCACTTCAGCAGCTTTGACGTTAACCTGAGGTGCCGTGTTTTTTTCAGCAATTTTCACCATGCCAGTCTCATGGACTGGGTCAGTCGTGATGGCTATCGGCTCAGACTCCTGCCCGGTTTCAAGGTAAGCTGCCTCAACAACTGATGTTTCATTTTCCCTGTAGGCTCCAACGACCTTTTTATCTAAAATACCAGCCGCAACAGGAGCCTGCGTTTTAACTGTCTTTGCTTCCACAACAGACTTTTCGCTGGCCGCTTTCGAGCTAATCGCAGCGGGAACATCTGCTTTTTTATTTTGGCTCTCGGCCATGACCATCGCCGTATCTTCAGCATCTGCCACAGACACTGCAACAGAGGACTGCGCTTCAACCGTCTTTATTTCCACATCAGGTTTCTTAGCGGTTACTTTTTCACCAGCCACAGCAGTCAGGTCTTGTTTATCAGTTTGAACATCGGGTTCAACCACTATCGTGTTAAAAATTTCAGGAGCAGGCACTGCAGCACGAGACTGCATCTCAACCTGCTTCCCTGCCACAACAAGCGGTTCACTGGTCTCTTTTGTGTTCACTGCAGCGGGAAGATCTGTTTTTTTATTTTGAACATCGGGCAGGGCTGCGGTTATGTCTGCCATTGCCGGCGCAGGTACTGGTGAACCATGAGCGCGTACATCAGATATCTTTGCTTCCACGACAGGTTTTTTGCTGGTTTCTTTCGCATCCACCACTGGCAGGGCAGCCGGTTGTTCATTTTGAATAACAAACTCAACCACTTCGCCTTTCAAATTTACTGGTATGGACGCTGAAACACCAGGCCGCATTTCAACTGCCTTCGCTTCAACACCAGGCATTTTGCTGGTCTCTTCCGAGTCAACCACAGTGGCCGTTTCATGGTATTCACTTTGGATGTTTGTCACATCCATTGCCGGACCAGAAAGAACCGGTGCAGACACTGCCACACGAGACCGGACTTCAACCGTCTTCGCTTCCACAACTGGCTTTTCGCTGACTACCTTGAGGCGAACCGAGGTTGGCTGATCGTTTTTTATGTTTTTAAGTTCAGGCATAACTTCTGCCGTATTGGAAATATCTGGCGCAGAAG
>JAIFNG010000178.1 GCA_020047815.1 Anaerolinea sp. | reverse complement strand
GTTCTGCAACCCAGGATATGTCACGAAATGCCAGCAGTAACGTCCACAAATGCAGTGGAAAGGCACACATCAAAAAAAGTGACCAGAGATCTTGTTTTGAATAATATTTTGTCATGGGATAATTTTATACCTCAAAAATTTTCACATCTCAACAATATTAAAATAGTTTAATATTTTCCATCACCCACTTAAATAATTTCTGGACGCCCGCTTCAACGTCGATTGTGGGTGCCCAGCCCAGTTCTTTTTTGGCTTTGCCAATATCTGCATAGAATACTCGTTGGTCACCGGGACGCCAGTCGCCGCGTGCAACTTCAACTGGCTTTCCAAGCAACTTCTCCAGTTTGGGTTGGAACTCTGTCCAAATGGACATCACATTCTCAGGTCCGCCGCCCAAATTATAGACTTGCCCACGCGCCGTATCGATTTTCTCAACTGCCAGATCATAGGCATTGAGCAGGTCTTCCACAAAGAGAATATCACGCACCTGTTTGCCGTCGCCGTAAATGGTGATCGGTTTGCCTGTCACTGCTGCGATAATAAACCAGGCCACCCAGCCTTGATCTTCAACACCAAATTGTCTTGTACCATAGATACACGATTGGCGGAAAACGACCGTTTGTAAATTATAAATACGATGATAATCACGCACGTATTGGTCGCCTGCGCCCTTGCTGCAGCCATAAGGTGAATGAAAATCCAACGGCTGTGTTTCGGGACATCCCTGCACTAAATCCTTGTAACGCCAGCGGGTCGGCTCCTCGAACAATTTCACATCCTCCATGCCCCCGTACACTTTATTTGTGGAGGCATAAATAAGGATTGGATTCCTGCCTGATGCACGCGCAGCTTCAAGTACATTAAACGTTCCCAGTGCATTGGATTCAAAGTCATCTCTGGGGTTATTTACGGAGGTGGTTACCGCAACCTGACCTGCCAGATGCACGATCACATCTGCGCCGCTGGCTGATTCAGCGATCCTGTTTGCATCGCGTACATCCCCGGTAATCACCTCGAAGGCATTTTTCCCATATTCCTGCTTCAACCAATCAAGATTGCGAGGTGCCCCCGCGCGCGAGAAATTGTCATAAATGGTTACTTGCTCGCCGCGTTTCAGTAACCGATGGACATAATTTGAACCAATAAAACCGGCTCCGCCGGTGATGAGATATTTTTTTTTCATTGTGTCTCCACTATTTTTTTGCGAGGAGGGCGTTTTTTTCGACGACACTCACTGACACTTTGTGCCAGGGCTGGTGAGCAATCTTCAGTTCAACGGGAATTTGCTCCGGTTTGTCGCCCTCGTGATGACGTTATTTTATTATTCTTCCTTTTTCCTGAGCGCCATAAGTTGCTGATAAATCCCTGAAAGGGTCTGCCCCTCGCGTATCAACCCTATGCCGCCAATGACGCCGCTGTTAAGATAATTGTATAACCTGGCTGTTAATGCAACTGCCAGTGATGTGGATTGGTCATGGGTAAACAGAAATAAGGCGGCACTTATCGCACCTTCAAATGTTCCAACTCCACCAGGCAAAGCAGGAATGGCGCCGCCAAATGCCGCCGCACCTAAAATGAACAGGGTCCAGGCAGGCTGGGCTTGTGGAAAAAATGCCAGTGTGATCACGTAATAGGATATTAAAGACATAAACCAATTAAGGCTCATCCAAAACAAAAATCGGATAAAGAGCCAGCCATTTGTGAGTACACCCAGTCCATCGAGGAACGACTCGAGGAAACTGCCGCCAAATTTATGAAGAACAGGCCATCGCACGCTCAGCCTGTGGAAGGTATCCAATGCCCATTTATTATTACGCGCCAGTACATACATGACCAAGAGTCCAAAGATGACCACGCCCCCTACGATATAACCCACCTGTTCTGAATCCTGGGCATCTGCCACATACGGCAATGCCGCCAGCAGTATTGCAGCAGAGAATGCCAGGTCAACTACACGTTCAATGATAATGGTGGGTAATATTTCGCTGAAAGTCATCCCCGATTTTCGGCTGAGAAGAAAGACGCGGCCAAGTTCACCGAGGCGGAAGGGTAAAAAATTATTGAGCAAATATCCTTCGCCCGCCGAAAAAAGCACATCCATGTACTTGGGCTTGTCCCGCAATAATGTCTGCCAGACTTTTGCACGTATGAACAGGAATAAAAAGGATAAAACCACCGAACCGGCAAGGATGCGATAATTTGCATGACGGATCGCATTCCACATGGCCTGAAAATCAACAAAATATAATAGGCCCGCGATCAAGGCTATACTGATCAGAGCACCAGGAATTAAACGTTTTATATCTTTCATTTATTTCATCACAAAGGGTGAAAAAGAGCGCGAAGAAAAAAAGGGTAACCTTTTGTGCTCTCCGCGTTCTCCATGGTTATGGATTAGTCATCGTCCAGTTTAAGTACCGCCATGAAGGCATCCTGTGGGATTTCCACATTGCCGACCATCTTCATGCGCTTCTTGCCCTTCTTCTGTTTCTCAAGCAATTTCTTCTTGCGCGAGATATCGCCGCCGTAACATTTTGCCAGGACATCCTTGCGCGTGGCTTTGACATTTGCGCGCGAAATGATGCGCCCACCGGAAGCGGCTTGCACAGCAACATCAAATAACTGGCGGGGAATTAATTCCTTGAGTTTGGTGATGAGACGCTGTCCCTTGTGGAATGCATCCTTCTCATGCACGATCGCTGCGAGCGCATCCACAGGTTCACCATTAACCAGGATTTCCAATTTCTGCAGTTTATCGGCGCGGTATTCAAGAAATTGATAATCAAGTGAAGCATAGCCTTTGGTACGTGACTTCAAAAGATCGAAGAAATCAATAATGATTTCAGAGAGCGGAATTTCAAAATCGAGCTGCACGCGATGCGGTGCAGGATATTCCTGCTGCTTGAAAATGCCGCGGCGTTTGATGACCAGTTCCATGATGGGACCGTAATAATCGGTGGGCGTGATGATCTCAATATTCATCCACGGTTCGCGTACTTCGACGATCTTGCTTGGGTCGGGTAACTCGGCAGGTGAGTCAACGGTCACAACTTTATCGCCGATCATCAGAATTTCGTATTCCACTGAGGGCGCAGTGAATAGCACGTTAAGATCATATTCGCGTTCGATGCGTTCCTGAATGATTTCCATGTGGAACAGGCCAAGGAAACCGGCGCGGAATCCAAATCCCAGAGCCTGCGAAGTCTCTGGTTGGAATGTCAAAGAAGCGTCATTGAGCTGCAGTTTATCGAGTGACTCGCGCAGGCTGGTGTAATCATCTGCTTCAACAGGGTAGATACCCGCAAAGACCATCGGTTTTGGTACGTGGTAACCGGGCAATGGTTCTTCAGCTGGTGCGGATGCAAGCGTGATCGTGTCGCCCACACGACACTCATGCACTGTCTTGAATCCTGTGGCAATATAACCCACTTCACCTGAGCCAAGCGCTTCCACAGACTGCATGCCTGGCACAAATATCCCGATTTCAACGGGGCGGAGGTCCAATTTTGTAGCCAACATGCGCAGTACGTCGGTGGATTTTATCCTGCCTTCCATGATGCGGACATATGCAATTACACCTTTATATGAATCATAGTGCGCGTCGAAGATCAGCGCGCGGAGCGGTTTATCATCCACATCCCGGGGAGGCGGCACACGTTTGACAATTGCCTCGAGGATTTGATCAATATTGATGCCTTCCTTGGCGGAGACGCAAAGAACCGAGTCAGGGTCGATCCCCAGCAGGGATCCTACATCTTCAGCCACTTCGTCGGGACGGGCTGAAGGGAGATCGATCTTGTTGATAACAGGAACAATTGTCAGGTCGGCTTCGAGAGCCTGATAAAGATTGGCGAGAGTCTGAGCTTCGATCCCCTGAGTCGCATCCACCACCAAGATCGCGCCTTCGCAGGCTTTGAGTGCACGGCTGACTTCATAGCCGAAGTCAACGTGACCGGGCGTATCGATCAAGTTCATCTCATATCTTTGATTATCTTGTGAAGTGTAGAACATGCGAACAGCAGAGGATTTGATGGTAACGCCTTTTTCTCGTTCAAGGTCCATGCTGTCAAGCGCCTGCTCGGTCATATCACGCTCAGATATGGCGCCTGTTAATTGAAGCAGACGGTCTGCAAGCGTGGATTTGCCATGGTCAACATGGGCGATGATACAGAAGTTACGGATATGGTCGGTCATAAGCGGACAAGAGTATAACCCAATTTTCACCCCTTAAACACAAAGGAAGAGAAGAATGGTGGGTACACCACAAAAGGTTCGTTGAGATGAATGCAATTGGAGACCGCCAGATACTCTGCATCCATCTGTCATGGAATTTACGAAAGGGGGGGAACCCGGCTTAAATTTTTTCGCGTTTAGCCAAAACTGCGTATTATCAAGTGGGAAACATACCTATATTGCCCCCGCTTTCAACAGATTCACCTCAGTGGATTTGTGCCAGTTAAGCAGCCTGTTGTATAAATATAATATTTGACAGATTATTTTTTTGTTCGTCATATCCCTTTGGAACTATTTGCATGCATTTAGGAAAAGCCCTGGAATGGAGTTCGTTTGTGGATTGTATTTTTTACTTGCTGCGGGGGTGATGCAAGCGGTCAGCAGCGTCTTCAGTCAGTGGAATATAGACTTGAACCTTTGTGCCTTTCCCCAATACAGAATTGATCTGGAGTAGACCATTGACCAATTCAGATCGTTCACGTAGATTCACCATCCCCAGGCTGCTATTTGCACGTTTATCGTAATTCTCTGACATGGCTTTAAGATCAAAGCCTAGTCCATTGTCCACGATTTCCAGCAGGGCGATCCCGGTTTCCACCAGTCGTAAATTCACAGCAATGACAGGAGCAGCGGCATGCTTGCGGGCATTGTTTACCGCTTCTTCAATGATATAGAAGATCACACCCTGCTTGCCCATCTCCAGTTGAGTGGTGACTCGTTCTTCTATGTTTAAGATAACATTTTGACTGTATGTTTCCATCATTTTGTCAGACATGGATTGCACTGCCGCAATTAGACCTTGGGATTCAAGAATAAGTGGGCGCAGTGTAAAGAGCATATGGCGAATTTCCTTGGTGGTGCGATGTGCCAGTTCTTCCAATTTGACAATTTCCTCCATGGCACCTTTCGCATCCTTAGCCATCATGCGTTTTACAATATTTAGACGCATTGCCATTGCTGCCACAGACTGGGTGGGTCCATCGTGCAGATCACGAGCAAGCTTTTTTCGTGCTTCTTCATGGATCTCCACCATGCGTTCTTTTTCTTCCACCAGGTCCTGGTAGAGGCGTGCATTTTGGATCGCGATCACTGCCTGTCGTCCAATAATATCAAGCAGGTTGCGCCGTTCCATGGTGAAATATTCGGGGTTTGGGTGCGCAAACAATAACACACCATAAACATTAAAACCACTGCGTAATGGAAAACAATATCCACTGGTGCAATTTCTTAGCCCAACTACGCGCCCAAGTTCCGGGTCATAGCCAATATCCTTGAAGAAAAGCGGATCACCTTCATCCAAAGTGGTTTTGAGCACGCCCTCCGCAGCATCAAAAGTAACGCGCATATCAGCTGTGGTAAAGCGCCGCGCAGAGCCGATTCGTAATTTTCCACCGTTGAACAACATTACGGCACCTGCCAGCGGATCGGCGTGCAATTGCTCGGGGTCCGGGTTTAAAGCCGCCACACTCATGTTCAACGCAGATTCGAGCACTCGCTTATAGCTCAACGTGGAGGAAAGAGTTGTGGTCAGTTCATAGATCGCACGCATGCGCTCAGCCTGCATGGCGCCCTTTTTTTCCTCTGAATCCTGCCACAGTGTTCGGTTCTTCCTAAGGTGTAGGATCATGCGTTGCCCTAGAAAGCCAAATACCAGACTTAATAAAATGAGCGTAATCGAAATGATTACTGCTATCGGAAAATCCCCTTCCACCTGCATGCCAGTAAAAATCATCAAGCCGGAAAATAGCAATGAAATGATTATTGCCCCCAATAATTCAAAATAGATTGAGCTGGTTAGGATGGGCAATAATCCGGTCCATACTGCCGGACCGCGCAAGCCTCCCTGCGTCCAAAAAAAAATTCCCGTCAAAACAAGTTCAACAAAAATGCTGATTGGGCGATGATAGGGCATGCGGATGTTTATGCCCGCAAATGCAGTCATTACCAGATTCCATATTATCAACAAAGCCAGCGGCCAGGATATGGATAATTGCAACTTGTCCCCAATCCCAAGTGAAACGATCAAGCCAAGCAGCGCAACCCATCTTAATGAAATGGCAAACCAGTCTGCCATGTAGGGGGTATCGTATTTACGTAACATAATCTCCCTATAATAATGAAAAACAATGGAGACTGCAACTCACACAACTTACAACCCATTTACAGCTTATTCATCGTAGCCCATGCGAGCCAGATATGCACCCAAATGAGCTTTTAAGACCGATTTTTGTCCTTCATTATAAAATTCGCGAAAGCGCCCGATCTTGCCTTTGAAGAAATGCAACCCCTGTTGACCTTCTGCAGCATCGGGACGATATTTCTCAATCACTGTCTGGACCTCGGGCCTGGTGCGGTTTACTTTGAGATACTCCACCAATTTGGCAGATTCGGTATCGTAATTTGTCAGCAGGTCTTCGTAGCGTGCGATCAGAACATTCTTCTCATTCATCCACTTTTCCCAAATGCGGACATATTCCATCATAAAGTCCATGCTCTTTTCAAAAGTAGATAAGTGCGAAAAGGCATTGGGACGTCCCTTCGTGAGTGCCCGCTGTCCGAAGTCATATGCGGATAACATGGCATCGCGCGGATCACGGTAGATGTATGTGGTCCGCAGCAGACCCAGGTTTGATAACAGGCGCGAGGTGGTTGATGGTGCAGCGTGGGCTTTGATGACAAATGTATTCAGCAATCCAGGAAGCATTACCAGGCCAAGCCGTCTTGCAGAAAGCACGCCGATGTTACAGTTGACTTCGGTTAGGATTTTTTGTAAATGGTAACGCTCGCGGATAGCACGCGCGTCCACACAGCCCGTGGTTTCCATCAGATCATGGATGAGATTGTAGTGCCAGCCGGAACCTGCACGCGGCATGCCAACAGAGAGAACGATCATGTGATTTCCTTATTTTTGGAATGCAACATCTCCAGACGCTGCGGAAGACGTTTCGGCAAGCCCCACCAATATTCCTGAAACCAGCCAGATGTTTGGTGTTGTGAGCGAATCCTGTGTGAAATTATAAAATGTGATTGCCAGCCAGGCAAATACCCCGGCGACTGCGGCAAAGCGCGTCCAGGACTCATTGCGCTGTAACAAGTTTAACATATCTCCCAGCACATGGAACTGAAATGCGATGAACAAAAAGAAACCGATCAACCCTGTTTCAGCCAGCAGGCGGACATATAAATTTTTGGGGTTGGGATACAAACGGTTTTCAGGGCTCATTTGTTTTGCGATTTCGGGTACGGTGGTTAACGCCCAGTCGGGCAGGTTTTGGTAAATATAAAATCCGCTTGCGCCAAGTCCCACGCCAGCTAACGGATAGTCTTCAAAAGCAGACAATGCCCCAGCCGAATAAGCACCACGTGCGCCCGCATTAATGTCCACCAGGTACTCGCTCAAATTTTCAGCGTCTGTCTCCCACAAACGGCGGAAGAAGTTTTTCTGTCCGAGAAAAAGGAATGCCCCGGCAAATACACCGAACACAATGGTGATTATGCCAATGCGAAATAAAATATTTAATAGCTGTCCGCGAAAACCATTGATAAACCATATCCATGCAACGCGGATCAGGTCGAATCCAAAAAGTAAAAAGGTCAGCCCGGCTGCTGCAACAGTGGTCAGCAGTCCGCCGCGCGAATAGGTTGCCAATACCACCAGCAGGGCTAACCCCAGTAGAACAGGCTCCATCCATTTTAGGCGTGTGATGCGGAAATTCGTCAAAACGGCCGCGAACAGAAAGGGAATGAAGGTTGTGGCGAGTTGTCCCGCGAGCCAGGCGGGTTCATACGCCAGTCCTGAGATGCGGTTCGTACGGACAAGTTCTCGCATTGAAAATGCGAGTTGCCAGTGTGTAA
Organism: Anaerolinea sp.; assembly: GCA_020047815.1. GTDB lineage: Bacteria > Chloroflexota > Anaerolineae > Anaerolineales > Villigracilaceae > Villigracilis. Next base: position 23,975 of record JAIFNG010000178.1, on the reverse strand, counting down.
CCATTTCCTTGTTGAGCAAGCCCGTGTAAAACGTGGTAGCCTGCAAGCCGCTCCAAGCCAGATCGAGGCACAAGCCCGCGTATAACCAGCGGACTGTGAACCTAAAATCATCCTCTCCCTTGTTCATCCACACTGCAGAAATAAAGAAGGAAATGCCAATGAGGAGAGTTGCCAGTGCACGGATCGCACGTCCGGAATAGGTTTGCCCGCGCAACGGAATAGGGTCGATCAGCGCCCCGAAGCTGGTCGCCGCGAAAATGAACAGAACTAGCATTCCGAACGGAATCAACGCGTCTGCCCAATTGAGTTTTATATTACCGCGCCGCACCTGGATCAATAACAGCGGAAGAAGTACTGCCAGTGGATACAAAGAGAGTGGACGAACAAATGTGCCTTCGCCAAGAAATGGGAACCATCGAAAACTGGTCACAGGTAAAGTGAGCAAAGTCGCACCCCATAGGATGCGGGGCAGATTTACCGTAAACGCTTCGCGCACAGAGTTTTTCATTTGGTTTTTTTCTGTATAAACAACACAGCAAAGACAGCAAGGGTGAGGAACCCAATGGAACCTGCAAGCAAATATCCACTGAGGGGGATGCTGCGTTCTATCGGGAGACTCTTTGATTGGGTGACTTCCAGTTTAACAAATTCATTGATATTGCCTGTTTTTATGTCTGTCTGAACTTTGGTGACAAAAGCCTCAGCCCAGCTGGATGCAAGTTCATCTGCAGTTTGCGAATCAGCATCATTGGCATGGAAATGCCAGCCAGCTTCGGCTGGTTGACTAAGCTGCAATTTATTTCCACGCAAATCTTCGACTGGAATGGAGAACTTGGAAGATAACTGGGCCATTACCTCGTCAGACCATGCAATTTCCTCCAGTTTACGCGACTCCCGTTCGAGATAATAAAACTGTTGACGGTCAGTATCCTCAGGCCAGGCTTGTTCCAGATTAAAATCCACGTTGACAGTGGCTTTCGCGCGAAACGGCGGCGGGATAATGAAATAGACTGCAGTGCTGAGCAGGGCTCCAAGCATTGCACCGAGCATCCAAAAACGCCAAGCCTTTAGCAGGCGGATGAGGTCATCGAGAGTGGGAGAGGTAAGGAGATGATTCATGGAGGAGGGAAAAGGATGGATTCTATCTAATGGAAAGTGCCGGTTGCGTGTTCAATTTCTAAACGCCTATTTTCGTACTTGTTTACTTGTCCTCTTAATTCGCCATTTCCACAAGGGACCAATAATTTTTCTCAGGTAATATTTTGCCACGATCACGGAAAAGAAACTACCGTTATCCCGATAATGAACACGGAGCATTTCAGGCCAACAACGATCATCTGCAGCGATGGTTTTGCCTGAAGTGTGTAGACGAAAATTTGCCCATGTTTTTCCAGCAAGATATTTAAATGGTGCATGCGCGGCAATGCGGGTCCACAAGTCGTAATCCATTGCGAAGTAAAAGGATGGGTCGAGCGGACCAAGTTCTTTCCAATATTTGGCGCGGAAAAACATTGTTTGCTGCGGGATGTGAACATAACCTCTTCGCAACCGGCGAATATCGGTCTGTGCGGAATTGAATTTGCCGATGATCCGGTCTTCTTCGTCAATAAAATTGCAGTCGGCGTAGACAAGCGCAACTTCAGGATGGTTCACTAAATATTTCACAGCTTCTCCCACGGCTCCGGGGTTGTACGTGTCGTCTGAGTTGATCCATGCGAGGATCTCACCTTTGGCGCGGTTAAATCCTTTGTTGATTGCATCGGTCTGGCCTTTATCTTTTTCGCTAACCCACCAGGATAATTTGTCCTGATACTTCTTGATCACATCCACACTGCCGTCGGTGGAACCGCCATCAACGATGATATATTCGATGCGTGGATAATCCTGTCCGATCACAGATTGGATGGTGGCTTCGAGGTAGCGCGCCTGGTTGAAGGAGGGAGTGATGACGGAGACAAGAGGAGATTCGATCATTAGTGCTCAGGAATTGGTTACCACTCGTTCTCAGTGTAAAAGAGATGGGAGACATCTTCAGTCAGTTTGCGGATGCGAATGACTTCTTCAGGAGTCAGGCGCTTCTTCCAATTGTTCATGTTTGCACGGCTGTCTAATTTTACAGAGTGGACTTTTTTCTTCGACAACTCGACCGGATTCTCAGAACTGCTGGAGTTTAGAATTGTGTTACGGATCTTTTCATCGAAGGTTAGGCCGAGAGACTTATACAGTGATTTATACCCTGCAACGGGATCGAGCGAAAGGTCTTCGTGACGAACAACTTTGAAGTCGGGGAATTGACCAAGGTTTGAATGAACTGAGCGGTATATCATTCGCCAGAGCAGGGCAGATTGTCCAACGATATCGCCAGCTGGTATCGCCTCCATATCCGCCCGATCTGATTCGAGGTGGTCACGCATCAGTATGGGTTGATTCAGCAAGTCACGGAAATCAAAATTCCAGTTGAGACGTTTTAGGCTGCTGGCAAATCCACCGGGGTGGCGGATGGTGATGACGACTTTGCAATTTAATCTTTGGGCAAACCAGGGTGTGGAAAAAACCGCAAAGGGATCTTTGAGCAAGGCGCGTTGCCCCAGCAGTCTGCCCTTCATAAAAATGGAAAGGTCCCGTCCCATGCGCAAGAAATCTTTTTGAGAACGCAATGAGCTTAGTTCCCAAAAAAGATGGTAGCGGAAGCTCAACAGTTGCTGGAAGGCAGGAAAATAATCGGCTTCATTATCGGAAGTGATGTACTGGTACCAGTGTTTCACATTTGCACGATAGACACCACGGCGATGTAGGACATTAAGCGGCTCGCTGATATAGGCAGTGTTGTGGTCTGCGGCAAGTATTTTGCCGACCCAGGTTGTTCCGCTGCGATGTGCGCCTGTAACAAGAATGGGTTGGTTCATGGTCATTTGTCTGTGATGGCGCGGATGGAATCAACTTTATAATATTTTGCGGCACAACGGTTGACCCAGTGATTCGCGTTGACATCCAGTTCCTTCACGCCCTCCAGTCCATCAAACTGAATAATGATCAATTTGGTTTTTCCCTGTTCGCGTGCTTCGTATATTTGAGCCTCCCGCATATCCCAGGCTTTGGCGCGATCACGGTATTCAGGGATGTCCCCCAGGGTGATCCACATGGCGCGCAACGGATAAAGCGCTGTGACTGCCAGTAAAATTACAGAAACTAATTTGAATTTTAGAGCACTGACGATCTGTGATCTGTATTGGGCAAACAGGCTTCCCAGCATGGAGGTTTCAATCATTAATCCCGCCACCAAACAAACCTGACCTGCAAATCGTGCCCGCTCTACAGGAAAGGATTGCCCGTAGACACTGGGCAAAAAACTGGCAACGATCAGTAAATATGAAAGGACCGGAACCACAGCAAGCATGAGCTGGGTTTGTTTACGCTTTGCAGCGGTCAATTCCAAAGTGGGGGGGGAATATAAATGATAAAAGATCAGAAAGGGCATCAATGCTGTAAAAAATGTTGGCAGCGGTAGGGTTCGGAAAGAGTTGAAAATGAACTCAAACCCATAACGAAATGCCCGTGAAAAAAGAACAGGAATTGTGGGAGGCACGGCGTTATCCAGCCTGAAAGAGTTGGCAGGAGAGACTGCCATGACCATCAGCGCCAACACTGCCCCTGCAAACGACACACTCAAAAGAGTTAGCGCTGCACCGCGTGTAATGCGTTTCATCCAAAACCATGTGGAGAAAATTCCGAGGGATAAAAGAGACACCATCACCAATGCCGTCGGTTCCGAAAATCCGCCAATGAGGAAGGATGTTAGAAATAACAGCGGGTATACCCAATGGTCGGTCGGTTTTTTTTCTGCGGTGAAGATGGACCGCAGGATGGAGGATGCCAGGTATGGCATCAAAACCAGCGGGGCGAAATGGGTTGCCATCGAGGATCGCCAGTACAAGATCTGGAAGCGGTTTGGGGCTTGCAGCAACGAAAAGAACACAAGCAAAAGGGTTAGGGTGAGGATGATGGGTCTATTCCAGGCTTGTCCGTTGAATCGGCTGGCTTCATACAATAACCAGGCAATACCAATGACCCAAAGGATGATCATTAGGGCAGGCAGCACCGCAACACTGCGTGCTCCCAGAAATTCGCTGAGTGAGATCAACATGAAATTTGAAAAACGGTCGGATACGTTTGTATAGTTGACCCATAACGCGTTAAAAAAGTTTTTCTTGATAAAGTCCACTGCGCAATAATCATCTGCAAGGTGGCGGGAGAAGGTTCCCAGATAGGCATAGATCGCCAGCACAAAGCCTGAAAAAGCCGCAGTAAGCCAGAGCGAAAAGGAGAAAAAGTTAAAAGTTGATTTTGAAGTTGAGTTGGACATTTAATGCAGATCCGTGGAGACAAGGTCAAAGATAATGTAGCCGTTACCTTCTGCAAAGATTGGATACCCCGCTAATCTTTCCTTCAGGAATGGCTGGCGGTCTAATTCATTGAAGTCTGTCACAAGGAACAATTCCTTTTTTGAGGCAACAAATGCAAATTGTTGTTCAAAGTCGCTCTGTGCCCCCCGCAAGTCATCATGGTAGATCAAGTCGCCATAGGTTTGCCAGGAGGTGAGGGTTTTCCATCCCCAGTAGGCGAGGCGCGAGCCATAATCTTGTGTCAATCCCGCCGTATTTTTATCGCCAATTTGTTCGCTGATCTCGGTCCACATCTGTACTTCGGGACGATAGTCAATGTGTTTCATTTCGGCGCGGGTATTCCAAAGTGTGGAAAAGAGACCAAAAATTAAAAGGCTGGTAATGGCAATTTGCTTGAGGCGTGTTGTGGTGATTTTGGTCAGTTGTACAAAGAACAAGTCAGCCAGTGGTGCAAGGGATAATGCCACGATGGGTATCAATGGCAGGCTGTAATAATCGTGGGAGGAAATGTGATAGTTAAAGTAAAATCCAAAAAGGGCGTATCCAGCCCAAAGCCCCAGGGCAAACCGCCGCCCTTCCTTTTCAAAAAAGAAGAGACCCAGCAGCCCCAGCATCAACGCAATTCCGCCGATCACCAGATTCAGCATCCCGATCCAGCCGAGATAATAGGACGGGTTGAGGAAATAGGCAGGGATGAACCGTCCACCAAATTGTTGGCCGAGGAAGCCGGCGATATAGACTCCGTAGATCCCGTACATCGCCCCGGGCAGAATTCCCAAAAGAACCATTACATAAACCTGCGGCTTGCGTACTAGTTCGAGAATGGGATCTCGTCTGAGGGCTGCTCCAAGCCCGCCAGCTATAACGAAGAATGCCGCGACAAACTTGATATAGATCGCAAATCCACCGAATAATCCCGCGATGATCGCCCATTTGTAGGAGGTGGATTCATCTGCCCATTTGGAAACTGACCACCAGAAAATAACGATGAGAGTCACCATCAACGGGTCGGGTTGAAAACTTCGACTGGCTGTTACTGCATAGGGGGTAAAGAGATAAAAGGCTGTGGCAACGAGTGCGCCATCTGTAGAGGAGAGGCGCCGCGCCAGCAAATATAAAAAGAATGCGCCGATCACCCAGAAGGACGAGGAATAAACACGGGCGACCCATAACTGTTCGCCCGCGAATTGATAGGTAAAAGCAACCAGACGCTCAACGATCTCTGGCTCTATTGCGGCGCGAATTTTCCATTGCTGGATGGCAAAACTGCGCTGTTCGGCAGGGATGTCGGTGAGGGCCTCATAATACATGCCGCGCGCCTTGAGTGCTGAGAGCAGTTGGCGCGTGGGGTGAAAATCGAGCGGGAGGTCGGTCAGGTCGTAAAGACGGATGCCAAGTCCCAGAGCCAAAAGCAGGACAACCGCGGCAATTTGGGAAAAGCGGGAGGAGAAAAAAGAGGCTTTCATTTCAGACACAGCCCGCCTATTGTATACTAAAAGTGGCCACTTTAAGCAAGCAGGCCTAAATTATGGGTTGGCAGTTATGCGATTATGAATGAGTAAAATGCTGCAAATCTGCCATGGTTTTCTTTTTTGTGATGAGCACAATACTCCAGAGGGGTTTTGATGATCGATGGAACTTCCAACGACCGAGCTACGGTACCCCAGGATCTCCCAGCTGGTTACATGAATACCATTTTTCTTGATCCCAGTCTGCTCCTGACTTTACAAAAAGCACTATTAGCAGGGAACTTACGGCGTATTACTTTGCGGATGCCTGCGTTATAATCGCACCCATAAACAGGAGAGAACCTATGACTGAATCAAAACCCCTTAACTGGACGCCGGCATCTGGCGTCGGTTATTCTGTGATCCGCCGCGGCGATGGCGGCATGACTTTAACTTTCACCGATCTTTCGGATGTTACCCTTTCCCATTGGCATGAATTCGCGTTGGAACATCTGCTTGGCGCTGATCGACGTACACGTAACTTGTATGATCTGCGTGCCGTGAAAGAGATTCCTGAAAAAGCCGTTCGTATGGCTGTGGATGCAAACAGCGATCCATCTGCGCGGAATATCCGTGTGGCGGTTGTGGTGGCAGATCAGACTGTTGCTGATGCGGTCATCAACGTGGCGGCGCTGGCGTTGGCTGGTTCTGCTTCGGCGATGAAGATTTTCACCGACATCAACGACGCCGAAGCTTGGCTCGGTCGTCCGCTGGATCAAATTTAGGTGTCTCCAGACCTGAAAGGTTTTCAAACCCTTCAGGTTGCAAATTTTATGAGATCCTCTTCCTTGCAAATTGGGAATTTAACATTCAATTGGGGTTCCCGTACGTATGTGATGGGGATCTTAAATGTGACTCCCGATAGTTTCTCTGGCGATGGCATCATTACAAAGGGGAATATGGTCCAGGTCGCCGTAGACCAGGCGCGGGATTTTCTCGACTCTGGTGCGGATATTCTGGATGTGGGGGGGGAATCAACCCGACCGGGCTCCGTACCTGTCAATACTGACGAAGAGATGGATCGCGTGCTGCCCGTTATTCAGGCGATCCATCAAAATTTTCCCGAAACGATCATTTCGATCGACACATATAAGGCTCGGGTTGCAGAAGAGGCGCTCAAGGCGGGTGCGCATATCGTCAACGATGTGTGGGGTTTACGCGCAGATGATGGGCTCGCTTCTGTCGCGGCAAAATATAAGGCTCCCGTGATATTGATGCACAATCGTAGTAACCCCATTAGTGTGGAGGTTCGCGAAAAGTTGGGTAATGCCTATGTCGGCTCGGAATATCAAGATCTGGTTGAAGATGTGAAGCGTGAGCTGCTCGAATGTGTGGTGATTGCAAAGAAAGCCAACATCGCTGATTCGCATATTATCCTGGACCCAGGCATCGGATTTGGAAAAACGCGCGAGAACAATCTGGAATTGGTCAATCGACTGGACCAAATTCGCTCGTTGAATTATCCAATTTTACTGGGTACCTCCCGTAAATCGTTCATTGGCTTCACGCTTGACCTGCCCGCAGATCAGCGTGTCGAAGGTACAGCCGCAACGGTTGCTGTGGGTATCACACGCGGCGCAGACATTATCCGTGTACATGACGTGAGGGAGATGGCACGCGTGGCAAAAATGACGGATGCAATCGTAAGAAAACCCGTGTTCTGATCGGCGCCGCTTTTTTCTTGGCAGTCAAAGGACAATTTTTTTTTTACAGCGGCTATTATTTTGACATGAACTTTGTCGTTTGATTGTGCTTGCTTTTAATAACATGGCTTTACCCTCATCAGGATGAAAACATGGAAGATTATTCAAAAGAACTTCTCCGCTCTGGAATTATTGAGGCAAAGGCTGGGAGCAGGGAGTCTGCTCGCCGCTATCTTGACCGCGCCATTTATATGACCAGTTCCCATGATGTGTTGGCAGAGGCTTGGTTTTGGATGGGCGAGATTGAAACTGACCCTGTTGAAAAACGCAAGGCGCTCGAAAATTGTCTGGCCCATGATCTGCGGCATTCGCGCGCGCGGCGTTCCCTGGCGATTCTCGATGGCAAGCTCAAGGCTGATGAAGTAGTCAATCCCGACAAATTACCTGCTACTCCGGAGGGAGCCCGAAAGACGGACGCAGACAGATTTATGTGTCCCAAATGTGGCGGCCGCATGTCATTTGCGCCTGATGGCCACGGACTTGTTTGTGAGTATTGCACACGGAACCATATACTTGGCGCAGGGGCAAAAGAAGCAGACGAGAAGGATTTCATCATTGCCATGGCAACCGCCCGCGGACATGGGAAACCATTGCAGGAACAGGTCTTTCATTGCAACGGTTGTGGCGCTGAATTTATTCTGCCGCCAAAACAGATTTCATCTTCCTGCGCCTATTGTGCCTCGCCGCATGTGGTCAGTCTTGAAAAGACAAAGGACCTGCTCGCGCCGGATGGAATTATTCCGCATGTGTTTGATCAGAAGCAGGCAATAAAACTGCTCATTGACTGGGTTGAGGGCAATAACATCAAACCCGAGACAAAAGTGGAGCTTCCGCGTGGATTGTATCTGCCGCTCTGGACCTTTGATGTGGGCGGCGCAATTGACTATACCTATGAAATGAACGCTGCTGATGACCAAATATTTGGGCGGCGTGATGAAAGACAGGTCATTCGTATGTCTGACCAGTATCCCATCGTGGTTAACGATCTGCCGCTCCCCGCCTCTAAAAAACCGTCTGCTGTATTTCTATCACTGGTCGATTCCTTCGACATGAAATCCATCAAGCCATATGATGCGCGTTACCTTGCCGATTGGCCTGCGGAAATTTACGATGTGCCGATGGCGGATGCCTCGCTTGATGCCCGAAGCCAGACCTATAAAAAATACAAACGTAACCTTCCACACCTTGTCAATAATCTGAACATAGTACATACATCATCTGCAAACCTGGTGATCGATTCATTCAAACTCAATTTGCTCCCTGTGTGGATGACTGAACTTCCCTTTGATGGGCGCAGCCATCTGGTTCTGATTAATGGCCAAAATGGTGTGGTCTCCAGCGATGTATTGAATAAGGTGCAAAAGCAGGAGGAACAAGAGGGAAAAGGCAGGTTGATGGACTTCCTTGTGGATTTGTTGAATGATTAAAAGGTTCTCTTTTATTGTGATTCATTTCAAGAAAAATATGATACTTCTTTTGGGTTGTATAAACCCCTCTTCCACAAGCCTCTGATCATTCCACTCCCTGGGTTCGTTTCTATATAACATGTTAAAAAAGACCATCGCCAGAATATGGGACGATGGTCTTGCATTTTGCTCTCCAGTCTGAATAAGTTAAATATTGTCGACTGTCCTGTCCAAACCCGGGCTATTTTTCCATCAAGGGCTGGAATGAATACCAGGCAGAAAAGAAATCTATGGATAAGGCTTCTCCTTCTGCACCTGCAAACACGATCAAATTGGCACAACCATCTTCGAAGCCTGTAATGCAGAGCGGATCATTAAATATTCGGTGATGTTTTCGGCGGTGACGATTCCTACCAGTTGCCCGCTGTGGGTGACAGGTAGGGCGGGAATGCCCGATTCCTGGATCCGCATCAGAGCGCTTTCAACCATCTCGTACGAGTCCACCGCAGGCGGATTGCTGCGCATGACCGCCGAGATGGCAACATTCTGCCCGTGCTGGGTGAGTGCGGTTAGAAAATCGTCACGGGTGACGACACCTACCACACGATCGTTATCCAATACGGGAAAATCATGCTGTGAGCCAGCCAGGATCAACTGTGCCATCTGCGAGAGCGGGTCACGCGGCGAGAGGCTTTTATAGTCGGTGAGCATGGTGCGCCCGACGGGGATTCCGCTGATGGCATTTTTCATTTGTGTGGCGCTCGATTCCTGCGATGCTCCGATCCAAATGAAGAAGGCGATAAATAAGAGTGTCGCATTGCCAAACAAGCCGATCAGACCAAACAATAACGCCACACCCTGACCGATGCTGGCTGCGATCTGTGTCGCTTTTACATAGTCCATGCGCATTGCAAGCAAGGCGCGGAGAACACGTCCGCCATCCATGGGGAAGGCCGGGATCAGGTTGAACAAAACCAGTGAAACATTGACCATCATCAATCTTTCGACAAAACTGCCCGAGGCGATGGTCAACTCGCTGAGCGGGACCAGGCTCGAGGTCAGGGTTAGGTAGGTGAATAAGCCTGCTGCAATGACCACATTCACGGCAGGTCCCATCAATGCAACCCACAATTCCTCGATCGGCTTTTCTGGCATTCTTTCCAATCTGGCCACGCCGCCAATTGGGTAAATGGTGATGTCGCGGGTTTTGATTCCGTACTTGCGGGCGGTGAGTGCGTGCCCGTATTCATGCAAGATCACACACGCAAAGAGCGCAAGGATGAAGAGAATGCCGCTAAATACTTCACTCCAGCTTTGATTTTCCAGCCAGTGGCTATAGCCGACCCACGCGACCAAAAGCAGAAAGGTGGCGTGAATATAAACGTCAATTCCTGCAAACTTTCCCAAGTTCCATTGCCATTTCATAGTGGTTAACTCCTTGTATTAATGGTGATATTGTACAGGGAATTTATAAGAAAAACGTTATAAAAATTCTTTCAGGGCTGTTAATTTTTTGGATAAGTAACAAAAAAAGAACTCCGGTCTGCCAATAACACGGAGTTTAAGCCTTTATTCTCTTATATGATCAGACCTGCAGACCACCAGTCGTATCTTTTTCAATCATTTGACCTGAAATCGATCACGCATACTTTTTCCAGGTATTCATCCAAATGGCTTTTACAGAATGCCTGGTGGGCAGGGTGCGGCAGGTAAGTGTCGCGGTCCTTTTCATTTGCAAAGGTCACAATGAAACAATGGGTATAGCCTTCGTTCAGATTCTCCGGACTCGAATTCCGACCCCATTCAAAATCTTGTACAAAAGGTAGCTCGGCGCACAATGTTCGGAATGCGTTTTCAATTGTTTCCACCCTGTCATTGCCAGTATGGTCATAGAACTTGAATAACACGACATGACGATACATATTATTTTTCTCACTCATGATGCCGGCCTCTGCTGTGTGTCTTTTTCGGATTTTTATCCATGGTACCATGGAAGGGTTTCACCAATGAGTACATCTCAGTGTTTGAGTGGTAATCTGATATCATAAGAATATCTTGTCCCTTTATATTTTTGAGACGGGATACTTTTGTAATGGAAAATAAAGGAGCAACAACAGCATGAAGAATTTTGAATTTCGGAATCCGACGAAAATTATTTTCGGGCGGGGCGTTGAAGAAAAGGTCGGTGATGAGGTGGGAGCCTGCAGCCAGAAGATCTTGCTGCATTTCGGCGGAGGCAGTATCAAAGCTTCAGGGTTGTATGACCGGGTTACCGCTTCTCTTAGGCAGGCAGGGATTACCTGGGTGGAACTCGGCGGGGTCAAACCGAATCCCCGTTTGAATTTGGTTTACGAAGGGATCAAGTTGTGCAAGGAAAACAACCTTGGCATGATCCTGGCGGTTGGCGGTGGAAGTGTCATTGATTCAGCCAAAGCCATTGCCATGGGATCGGTGATCGAGGGTGATGTTTGGGATTTTTACCTTGGCAAAGGTGTTCCTGTTAACGCGCTGCCGATCGGAACGATTCTGACCATTCCAGCGGCAGGCAGCGAAGCCAGTACTGGAACCGTCATCACCAACGAGGATGGCTGGCTCAAACGGGCGGTAAATTCCGAGTTGATCTATCCGCGCTTTTCAATTCTCAACCCGGAACTGGCCTTTTCCCTCCCCAGGTTTCAGGTGGCTTGCGGGGTGGCGGATATCATGGCACATCTGATGGAACGGTATTTTACCAATGTCAGTCATGTGGCATTCACTGACCGTTTGATCGAAGCCACCCTCAAGACATTGATCAGCCTGGCGCCATTGGTGATGAAGAACCCACAGGATTATGATGCCTGGTCTGAGTTAATGTGGGCTGGCACCATTGCGCACAATAATATACTTGATACGGGACGGGTGGGTGATTGGGCTTCGCATGATATCGAACATGAGATCAGCGGTATTTATGATGTGGCTCATGGCGCGGGCTTGGCAGTTGTATTCCCGGCCTGGATGAAGTATGTGCTTCACCATGACCTGAACCGATTTGTCCAATGGTCAGTCCGGGTTTGGAACGTGGAGATGGATGTCTTCGATCCCGAAGCGGTTGCCCTTGCTGGCATCGAGAAAATGGAAGGCTTTTTTCGCTCCATCGGTCTTGGTACCCAACTGGCTGATCTGGGAATTCAGGACGATCGCATTGATGAAATGGCGGATAAATGCACAGGTGGAAATACCCGAACCGTCGGTAACTTTGTAAAGCTCGATCGTGAAGCCGTCAGAAAAATACTCCTGCTGGCTAAATAATGGGTTGATGTATTCTGCCGGGGAAAATTGGTCGTTTTGGTTATTCTGAAAAAAAGACCTCCGGGTTCATTATGAACTCGGAGGTCTGAATTAGCGCGCGTAATTTGATCAGTTTCGTTTTTTACCTGCGTTTCCGGGGGTATGACGGGAGTAAAATCACATTGAGCTGAAATTTATATGTGGTTAAAAGTGAAAGCCTTATGAGGTGGTTATGAAAAACCTGTTTGAGTTTTCCTACACATCCTACATTTTTCCTTTGCTGCTGGCTTTTGGCTTATTGACTGCAGTAATGACGGTTACATGGCGCTTCCGCAAGACGCAGTTGGGACGCGCTTTTCTGTACATGCTTGCCGCCCTGCAGGTCTGGACTTTGGGCTTTGCCGTTGAAATTGCAGCGATTCATCTTGAGGGAAAATTATTCTGGGCGAACCTCCAGTTCCTGGGTATTCTCCTGCTGCCGATGTTCTGGTTGGAAATTACGTTACTTTTCACCGGACAGACAAAGAAGGTCAGGCAGTATATAACCTTACTTTCCATTCTGGTTATATTGGAACTGGTGATGATCTGGACAAACGATCTTCATCATTTTTTCCGCCTTCATCCATATATTGACTGTGCTGCCGGGCCGTTCTGCATTCTTTCCAACGACTATGGAATGTTATTCTATGCGCACGCCTCCATCAGTTACTCCCTGTTTCTATTGAGTCTGGTCATGATGGTGCGTTCGCTGGTGATCACCAAGCCTGTTTACAGGCAGCAACTGCTCCTTTTGGTTGCCAGCTTGCTCCTGCCCCTCCTGACCGACTTTTTGTATGTACTTGGTATTACTCCCATCCCAAACTTTAATTTCACCCCCATGACGTTCAGTCTTGTAATGGTCTTCGTGGCAATTGCGCTGTTCCGCTTTCGTTTGTTCAGCATCCGTCCGCTGGCATATGACATGATCATCGAGAACCTGCGTGACGGCATCCTGATTCTTGACAGCGACAACACCATTGTGGATATTAACCCGGCGGCGCAAAACCTTTTGGGCGTCAGTGGCAAGCAAGTTATTGGTGAGTCTGTCGGTATTCTCCGCAAAAAAATGCCCGCAATGGTCGATCAGTTTTTGGATGTTTCCTCCATAAACACCGAGGTTAAGGTCGGGGAGGAAGGCGGCGAACGATATTTCGATGTTGTGATATCTCCGGTCGATGGCAGGGGGGGTGAATCTTCGGGTCGTACGGTGACCATTCATGATACGACTGAACGGTACAAACTTTACCAAAAGGTGGAGCGGATGGCGCAAACCGATCCATTGACCGGCCTGTTCAACCGCAGGTATTTTTTTGAATACGGCGAACAGGAGTTCAGTCGTGCCATTCGTTATAAAAAGAGCCTTTCACTTTTAATGCTGGATCTGGATAATTTTAAATGGGTAAATGATACACATGGCCATGCCGTGGGTGACTATGTTCTGGCGGAAATCCCCGGTATTTTACAAAAAAAACTGCGGCGAAATGATTTGCTGGGACGGTATGGCGGCGAGGAATTCATCATTCTTCTGCCTGAAATCGATATTTCCATCGCGCGTGAAGTTGCTGAACGCTTGCGGGAAACGATAGCTGCTTATCCCATGCTGACAGGTGAAACCATGTTTACAATTACAGCCAGCATCGGGGTTGCCGCTCTGGTTCATGCGGAGACCGAATCGTTTTCCAGTTTGATTTACACTGCGGACATGGCTTTATATCGGGCAAAGTCTTTGGGGAAGAATCGCGTGGAGGGATAAAAAAACAACCTTGCGGGTAAGCCGGCAAGGTTGTCAAAGTCTGCTGTGATCTGGTTACTTGATCAATCCCAGTTTTTTACCTGCTTTTTCAATTGCTTCCATTGCGTGTTCAATGTCGGCCGGCTCGTGTGCAGCGGTGACGGTTGCGCGCAGGCGGGCAAGTCCTTCCTGCACGGCGGGCGATACAACGGGGAGTACAAAGACATCCTGATGCTGCACTTCGCGGGTCATGGCGAAAGCGGTATTGTCATCACCGCAGATCACAGGGACGATCGCGGTTTCGGTCAGCAGGGTGTCAAAGCCCATGTTTTTTAATCCGCCGATGAATTGTTTGGTGTTTTCATTCAACCGTTGGATGCGCCAGGGTTCATCTAAAATGACTTTGAAGGCTTCATTGGCTGCGGCAGCCTGGGCGGGGGGCAGAGCTGCTGAGAAAATGTAGGCGCGGCTGGCGTGGCGCAGATAGGAGACGATCTCCTCTTTCGCAGCCACGTACCCGCCCACCGACGGGATGGTCTTGCTAAGGGTCCCCATCTTGATGTCAATTCCACCAAACAGATTGAAATATTCCTCGATGCCGGTGCCTTTTTCGCCAAGCACACCGAGTGAATGTGCCTCATCGATCATTAGCCAGGCATTGTATTTTTTGCACAATTCCACCATCTTGGGCAGGTCAATAATATCGCCGTCCATGCTGAAGACCGAATCCGCGATGACGAGTTTTGCCACATCCGCAGGAGCGTTCTTTAACAAGCCTTCAAGATGCTCCATGTCATTATGGCGGTAGCGCCGGAATTCCGCACCTGACATGAGGCAGCCATCCACTATGGATGCGTGGTTGATCTTGTCTGAAAACACATAATCGCCGCGTCCCATCAGGGTCGAGACAACCGATAAATTTGTGGCATACCCCGATGTGTAAGTGATGGCAGCTTCGGTATGTTTGAAGTTCGCGATGGTCTCTTCGAGTTCGTTGTGAATGGTCAGTGTGCCAGCCAGTGTCCGCACGCCATTTGTTCCCGTTCCAAATTTGTCCACAGCTTTTTTTGCGGCCTTATTAATGCGCGGGTGCCCGACGAGCCCCAAATAACTGTAGGACGCGTACATGCCCATTTCCCGTCCGTGTACGACCGCCTTTGCGCCGCCGCGCATTTCCTGCACAGGTTGGTTGTAAAAATACAGGTCGTTTGCCTTAAGATAAGAAACGCGATCCGTCATTGCCTTGATGCGGCGGGTGACAGCGTCGTTGGTGTTTTGGAAATCCATGAATTGCCTCCGAGATCAGAATGAGGTAAGTTTAGTCTAGGGGTATGGTTCTGTCTAGTTGAATGTGAAGAAGCAGTGCTGGACCATCGCTCTTCTTTGCTGATCCAGGATTAGCACCCTTACATTTTCTGTTCCCGGCACTGTTTTTCACGCCGCATTCCCCGCTGGGGGGCGTACAAACCGGATAAGCCGACTCAACCGATCAATGCCCGCAAGCCATCTTCATCAATAATCCGTACATCCAGTGATTTTGCCTTTTCTGCCTTCGAACCTGGGTTTTCGCCGAGAACAAGGTAACTTGTTTTTTTGCTGATGCTGTCTGTCACCTTGCCGCCGTTGCTTTCGATCAACTCTTTGACGCCGTCACGTGTCAATGTGGGCAGGGTACCCGTCACTACAAAAGTCAAGCCGTTCAGTGCCGCCGACTGATTACTGGTCACTGATGATTGTCCCTTTGGATCCACACCCGCTGCCTTCAGTTTTTTTAACACATTTTGATTCCCGGGTCGGGAAAACCAATCCACAATGGATTCGGCGATATTAGGTCCCACGCCTTCGATCTGTTGAAGTTCTTCTGCGCTGGCTTTGGATAAAGTGGATAAGTCTCCAAAATTCCGGGATAGGTCGCCGGCCATGACTTCGCCGACACCATGAATTCCCAGTGCCGCGATCAAGCGGTTTAGATCCTGTGCCTTTGCCTGATTCAATGCGCCGAGTAAATTCTCCGCCTTTTTCACGGCGAAGCCTTCCAACTCAAGCAGTTGATCTTTGTTCAAGGTGAACAGATCGGCCACATCCCTCACCAGACCTGTCGCAATAAGTTGTTCCACAATTTTGATCCCAAGCCCCGTGATGTTCATCGCACCGCGTGAGACGAAGTGCTCGATATTCCGGACCAGTTGCGCGGGGCAGGCGGCATTGACACAGTACCATGCCACTTCGCCTTCAAAGTGTTCCACAGCCTGTCCGCAGGCGGGACATTTTGTGGGCGGCTTGAAGGTTTGCTCGTTCCCGGAGCGCGCGTCAACAACGGGACCGATAACGTAAGGGATTACTTCGCCTGCGCGTTTAACCAGCACACGATCTCCCACCCGGATATCTTTCTCAGCGATGAAATCAAAGTTGTGCAGGGTGGCGCGCTCCACAACCACGCCGCCAATTTCGACAGGTTCAAGCATGGCGTAAGGCGTCAGTACCCCTGTGCGCCCTACTGCAACGCCGATGTCACGCAGGGTCGTTGTCACTTCATGCGCAGGGAATTTAAAGGCGATGGCGCCGCGTGGGTCCTTGCCTGTGAAACCCAGGTCTGCGGCGAGGGTTAGGTCGTCAATTTTTATGACCATGCCATCGGCTTCATAGGCCAGTTTTTCGCGTCCTTTATTCCACGTCTCGGTGTAGGCAATCGCGGAGTCGAGGTTGTCAAAGCGTTTTGCAACGTCAGTGACCGGGAAGCCCAATGCTTTCAGATATTCCAGAACCTCCCATTGTGAAGTGGGTATGGTTCCCCCCTCTGAATGAACGATCTGATAAACCAGCAAGGTCAACGGGCGTGAGGCGGTCAGTTGTGGGTCCAACTGACGCAGCGACCCCGCTGCCGTATTGCGCGGATTGAGATAGGTCTTTTCGCCCGCTTCTTCCAGCATGCGGTTGAGTTCTTCAAATTCCTTGTTGGGAATAAATGCTTCGCCGCGAACGACAAGGTAGCTGGGGACTGGCAGATTTGAAGATTGGGTAACAGGGATGTGTAAAGGAATTGCCCGTATTGTCCGCAGGTTTGAGGTGATATCTTCGCCGATCTCCCCATCACCGCGCGTTGCGCCTTGCACGAAGAGCCCGTTACGATAATGCAGGACAACCGATAAGCCGTCGATTTTTGGTTCAACGACGAACTTCGCCTTTTCCACGCGGTCATCAATTTTTTTAACCCGCTCAAACCAGGAGCGGGCGTCATCTCTGCCAAATGCGTTGGCAAGCGAGAGAATGGAGCGGGGATGGCGGATCTTTTCGAAACGGTCTGCGGGTTTGGCTCCGGCGCGTTGGGTGGGGCTGTCAGATGTGACCCAGTCCGGGTGGCCGGCTTCGATCCGCTTCAGTTCATTCAGCAGGCGGTCATATTCCAGATCGCTGATGATGGGTGCGTCCAGGACGTGATACCGGTAATTGTGAAAATTTACCAGTGCCTTAAGTTCTTGGTAGTCTGAGAGGGTTTTTTCTGTCATGCAAGGTTGATCCAGTTTTTTTCAGGTGTCGAAAGACGCGCGTGCCCTCGTGTATGAGGAATTGATAATTTGAAGGGGATTTGTGGCTGCGGTGCCCTGCAGCAAGTGAAGCAAAGGGTACAGGCGTTTGTGGACAGCGGTCAATATGTCCGCATATAATTCGGCGTGCAGGAAATTTTGCAGGCGGTTTTCGAACGCACTGAGCGGAGTTTCACTGGGTATTTGGCGGAAGATTTGCGCAGGGACGAACGATATTCAAAGTATACCATTCGCCTTAAATAAAATATCCCATAAAACTTTGCGATATACTTCCCATATGTCACGGACAAAGATCGGTCTTTTTGGCGGCACCTTCGATCCGCCGCACATTGGGCATCTTATTCTTGCAAGTGAAGCGGTTCATCAATTTGATCTTTCGCGCCTGCTTTGGATGCTTGCGCCTGATCCCCCGCATAAGCTGGAACAACCCATCACGCCCCTCTTACACCGCCTTGAAATGTTACAGCGGATGATTGCCGGCAACCCATCTTTTGAAATTTCCCGCCTTGAGATCGACCGTCCTGGCCCTCACTATACGATTGACACCTTGCGGCTTCTATCTAAATTGGAATCGAATGTGGATATCTTCCTCCTGCTTGGCGGAGATTCACTGAGGGATCTGCCCACCTGGCGTCTTTGTGCCGACCTCGTGGCTGAGGTTTCCAAAATTGGTGTGCTGCGCCGCCCCGATGCCCCCTTCGACATCTCTGCATTGGAAGAAAAGATTTCCGGCGTGACGGGGAAACTGGTTTTTATTGATGCCCCCCTTCAGAGTTTGTCGTCACGTGAGATCCGCCGCCGTGTGTTCAATGGGGATGCATATCGGTATTATGTGCTTCCGTCAGTTTATGAATATATGGAAGAAAACCGTTTGTATCGTGGGGAATAACCAAACATAAAATGGGTCCCCTCATGTTAGGGGACCCATTTTTTACTCGTTCAAATGATATGTGAAATACGTATTCTGGCAGGGATTCCCCCAGGCGATATGCATCTCACGCATGTTCAGGTCGATCACCATGGCATTGATGGTTTTCTCGCGGTCCAGCGGATTGCCTTCGATGTTGTGATTGCAGATCGAGTTTGGTATGTTGACGTGGTCCTGCTGGATGGTTTGCAGGCTCTTAATGGTGTGTTTATCGTTTTGGCGCAGCAAGCGCGAGGCGCGGAAGTAACGAACACGCGAAGATATCAATTCTTCGGGGTCTTTCTCAACCTGCTGCATCCTTGGTTCAAGATAATGATTGGTGTGTACCATGGTGCCGTCATGTGCGTACAAAATTTCAAACTTGCGTGCCGAGGCTTCGATGGAGTAAATTTCGCCGCTTTCGTGGACCAGCAGATGATTGTAGCCCGCAGCGCGGTGTTGGACAACAGCGCGCCCAATTGCGCCTGAAATTCGGCGTGATGAAAGCACTGCGCGTGCCACGACAAGCCGCGGGATTCCCACGCGCGAGTCGCTGGGGTAAACCGAGTTGATGAGTTGGGCAATGCCATAGGCGTTAAATCCCACGTTGGGCAGTAACCCGCCGTAGGTCATGGCAAGGAATGGGGGTTCTTTTTCAGGTTTGGCTGAGATGACGAACACGTCATTTTCATCTTCCGGGATCCAATCTTCCGTGTGCGCGGCAAGTACATGACCATCTGCCGTGCGTTCGTCATTGACAGCCATGCTGGTGCAGCGCGTCAGATGCAGCGCGTCGGTGGTGACGGCCTCCATTGCATTGAGCGTGACAATATCATTGAATTCCACATTTGAGCCTTCGGCGATGCCGCGCATTTCCTCCACGTACTGCGGATACCGCTCCTCGGCAAAGGGCAGATATTTACGCGACTGATTTTGCGCACCCTGCCAGGTGAGTTCAAGCGTGTTGTAGGCGGCATCGATCAGAATGTGGGCATTGGCAATGCTGTGCTGAACCTGCTCCCGGGCGGCCTCGCCAACCTGGCGTCCCATTTCACGGTGTGTGCCTGAAACCTCGATCAGGGGCGGTGGGGACTGGTGGATGGGGGGATTTGGAATTTCGTGTTTAAACATATTTCCTCGCTAAATAAGAACCGCCCTGGGGAAATTTCCCCAGGGCGCAGGCATTATATCACGCGGGATTTTATGTTGGATTACGAGGCGGGCGGAACTTCCACAGGCGGGGGAATAATTCTGCCCGGCGCCGCGCGTGTACCAAACCAGGTCATGACCACGCCGCCAACGGCAAATAATGCGACGATGAAAGCGAGCAGCCAGCCAATGCAGGGGATCAACCCGACGAAGCCAGTGACCAGCACGAGCAGCAGGGTCCCAAAGCCTGTGGCTAGGACAGGCGACCAGGTTTGGTTAATGGCTTTTGTGAAGCGCTCGCCGACTTCCTGCCCCAGTGCCACCATGCCAAACAGCCATGCCAGTGGAACAAGCATTGCAACGACCAGCGCTACAGGGATCAGGATCAATGTGACGACCATGATCAGGATGGCGAGCGGTGTAACCACAGCCGCCAGCAATCCAAAGCTTCCAGAAAGGATGGGCTGCTGTGTGATCGCGTCCGAAACCCGCTCCAGTTGAGGCTGGAGGAAGAGGGTCAGCAGCATGCCAATTGCAGCGACTGCCAGTGCGCGCCAGACTACATTGATCGCATCCCACAACGGGTTGAAGTTCAGATTGAAATCGGGTGTTCCGGGCACATTAGGAACATCAGGCACATTGGGCACATTGGGAATATTCGGTACAGCAGGAATATCGGGAATGTCAACCGGAGGGGCGTTATTGGTAATGTTGCCGCTTATCTTGGCTCCTGGTTCCTTTTCCACCTGTCCGCCAATGGTGGTGACATCACCATCGACAACAGCGGTATCGGTCAGTACAGCCTGTCCGCCGATCACTGCAATATCACCGTCTATTTCCGCCGAGAGGGTCAGGTTGCCGCCAATGATGGCGACATCGCCGTTTATATCTCCATTGATCGCCAGGTTGCCGCCGATCACGGCCACATCACCGTTTACGATCGCGCCTTCCTCGATCGTGACGTTGCCGCCGACAACAGCCAGACTGCCGGCAAGTGTTTCATTGCTGCCTACGGTGTAATTTTGTCCCAACAGGAAGACGTCACCACCGTTGGGACCTTGCGCATGGACGCTGGCGGTTGGCACAAATAACAGTGCCAGTAAAAGTATGAATGTTAATGGTTTTATTTTCATGCAGAAACTCCTTGCGGGGTGCGGCTAAATTGCCAGATTGAAATTGTCCAGAGTAGACCAAGCCCGGCCAGTGCAGACACAAGCACCATCCAGGCATACGGCGGAATAAAATCTGTCGCCATGCGCAATAAAACGGTGACCACCTCGGTCAGGGCTTGCAGCGAGGTGAGGATAAATAGAAAATAGCCGATTCCTGTTGTGACCCATTCCACAGGTGCGGCGGCAATGGCAAACAGGAACGGTGCAATGATCCAGCCGAGCAGCCCTGCTCCGCTTACCAATAAAATGATCATGCCCCATAATCTGCGGCGGCGTTCCGCGATCTTTTGAGCGGCGAGCCGTTGTTGAAAGCGCAGTGTGAAGCCGGTTGCAGGTGCTACAACGGGTGCCGAGCGCAGCACCAGGCTTGTCTCGGTCAGCGCCGTGCAGTGGGAGCATGTCCTCAAGTGCAGGTCAAGTTCCCGCTTTTCGGCGGGGTTCAGGTTTTTATCGTTCAAGAGCCATTCTTCAAAAGGCTGGTGATTCATAGGTTCTCCTTTCGGCATTGGCACGGGTTTCCTCCTCCTGCCATAAGCCTGCCAGTTCCTTGCGGGCACGGTGCAGGCGGCTCTTGACCGCACTGACTGTCAACCGCAGGGATTCGGCAATTTCAATTTCTGAATAGTCATACCAATATCTCATGATGATCGCGGCGCGGTCGGTTTCATCCAGGTCTTTGAGCATGGACTGGATTCGGGTTCGCGTCTGGCCTTTGATGGATTCCGCTTCGGGATTGGGGGACTCGGGGTCGGCGATCTCGAAGGTGTTCCCTTCATCGTCCTCTGCATCCATCGAAAACATCGAAAACTTCCTGCGGCGCAGTTTATCAATGCAATAATGTGCCGCAATGGAAAGCAGCCAGGTCGCAAAGGGGCGCTTTTGGTCATAGCGGTGCAGGTGCTGGAATGCGCGTAAAAACGTTTCCTGCGCGGCATCCTCAGCCAGGTCAGGTTCGCTCAACATGCGGTAACACAGGTTGAAAACAGGGGTTTGATAGGTCTCGACGAGTTTTGTAAACGCTTCGTCACTGCCTTGCTGGGCTTGCAGCACCCAGGCTTGTTCTTCGTTCACGAGCGCTCCTTTATGGATTTACTGCACTTTTCCTACGCAGGAGGCGGAAAAAAGTTGCGGATCACGAGTCCCGGTTGTATAAATTAATGGTGGTGTCCTTCCCCTTCAGGACCCAGGACCTGTTCCCACCGCCCAAGCGCATCCGCCCTTTGGGCAAAGAAAATGGCCACGACGGTTGTGATCGGCACGGCGGCGATCAACCCCAGTGAGCCGACCAGCGTGCGCACGATTTCTTCGGCAACAAAAGCATAGTTGACGAGATAGCCGTAATCTCCACGAGCCAGCGAAAACAACAGCAGCATGGGAAGCGAAGCCCCCGCATAGGCCAGCACCAGGGTGTTGACCGTTGCCGCCACATGGTCCTGTCCGATGCGCATGGCGGAATTGTACAATCCGCGGAAATGAAAACCTGGGTTGGCGTGGTGAAGTTCGAACACCGCAGAAGCCTGCGTGGTGACGAGATCATCCAGCACCCCCAGCGCACCGATGATCATGCCGCCGAGCAGCAGCCCGCGCATGTTGATCGAGTTATCCATCAATTGCGCCAGGAACATCACGCTCTCGTCGCCTGTGCCGTTCAACTTCGTGATGAAAACAAAGAGAGCCGATAGCCCGCCTGTCAGCACTAAAACAACGACCATGCTCAACACTGCTGCATGGGTTTTAAGAGTCCAACCATAGGTCAGGTAAAGCGTAACGCCCAATAGAATGATGGAACCGATGATGCTGATGCGCAGCGGGTCCTCGCCCAAAAGGATGTGAGGAATGATATAGCCGATAATGACGTACAGGCTAAATGCCATGCTCAACAACGCGCCCACGCCCTTCCAGCGGCTGATGAAAACGATGGATATGGCAAAAATGCCTGCCAGCCACAACATCGGCGTCGTGCGGACATAATCCACAAAATAGGCATTGATCACATTCTCAGGCGTCTTGCTGATCGAGACCATCACCTTATCTCCTATTGCAAGGTCATAATCGTCCGAACGGATCTGACGCTTGCCGTAGTCGATTTCCATCGGGATGTCCTTGTACTGTCCATCCAGAATATTGACACGTGCCACCTGATATTTTTGTGTATGCCCGCCCATGTCGATCTCGCCCTCTTCGATGATCTGAATTACTTCTGCGCGCACCGTGTCGGAGCCGATGGTGGCAAATCCCTCTCCGGGCAGTTCCACTTTGGCAAATGTTGAATACAATACAACTGCGATCAGTACTAAAAAAGGAAAGAGCCATGATCTATATTTCATGGCTCAGATTATAACTGGATGTCGCATCCGACAACCGCTGGTAACGGTCAAGGGGTGTTTTTAAAGATCCTTGATTTGAACGGGGTGGAGTCTTGGGGCTGTAAAAGTCGTTACCCTGCATGTTCGCCGCCTGACGACTTAAAGTGCAATCGCCCAGGGGTAAAGTCAAGAAAAATTCAGGTCGAATTTTATCCATCGAACCAAAAGAGCGGGGGCATTGGAAGTCGTCGTGTTTATTTCGCCGCCCAGTGGACGGTGACCTGACAGCCCTGCCCGGGCTGGGATCGGATGGACATCTCTGCCCCGATCCACGCGGCACGCTCGAACATCCCAACCACACCGAAGTGCTTGTTCGCCAGCAGACCGGAGACATTCAATTGCTCCCCGGCCGCAAAACCCACCCCATTATCGCTGACCTGCAGGTGGACAGCGGTTGGACCAATGTTTCCGCTGAGTGTGATGTTACTGGCCTGCGCATGCTGCAGGGCATTATCCAGTGCCTGTTGAGCCAGGCGGAAGAGATGCAGCTCAAGACGTTCATCCAGACGGACATCATCCCCGGTCAGCTCACAGACCAGGGTGGTATTCTTCAAACCGCGGTCCTGAATGTTTTCGACCAGGCCTTCCAGCGCGCTTGTCAGGCCGAATGCCAGCAGCGGAGCGCGCAGCCCGCTGGTGATCTCCCGGATGCGGTTGGCAGTGTACTGATAGGTTTCCAGCAGTTCGGGCGTGGGCTGCAGGTCGGCGAATTGATTGCTCATCAGCGCCATGTGCTGCAGGACATCATCATGCAGTTCAGCGGCGAGAGCAGTGCGCT
>JAIFNG010000154.1 GCA_020047815.1 Anaerolinea sp. | reverse complement strand
TTTCGATCTGGTCAAGAGGTAAAGGCTTACTGCTTGTAAACATGTCCGACTCCTTGTTGTCTGGCGTACCAATAAAATTTGGGCAACCCAAACTGCTCAATTACACGATAAATCTACTGCAAACTTCGCTCAGCAAAACCTAAGAAATACTAACACATTGACCCAATTTATGGAAGAATTTGGTTCCGGTCTTTGCGCGGGACTGCTCCGCTATGTAAGTGTATGAGTGTTTCGGTTGTATTTTGGACTTGGAGTTTATAACAGATGCTGATCATACAATTTGAACATGAGCCCATTCGATTTAAAAATTAAATGTGATTATTTGAAAAAGGAAAAGAAATTTCTACTGTGATGGTTCAAAACATGTCCTGTATGCCGCCTGGGTGGCTGGCGGCTCGGCTACAGCCATGTTTTACAGTCAACTGTCAAGTGTCAAGCGTGTCAAGCTATATTCCTGTTAATTTCGTAAGTTGTATTATAATTAAAATGCATTCAGTGATTGGATGCAGGTGGATGCGCGGATATCCTCGCATTGCTGATTCACTCCCTCATTTTCATTTCTCTTAAGGAGGAGAAACATGAAACGTGCTGTATATGTACTATTGTCCATGTTTGTTTTGACGAGCATGCTTCTAACTGCCTGCGGTACCCCGGCAACTGAAGCACCCGTAGTTGAAGCACCTGCTGCAACTGAAGCACCCGCAGTTGAAGCACCCGCTGCTACTGAAGCTCCCGCAGCTTTTGAAGGCATGATGGTTGAATCTCCCGACTGTGATTACGGCGGTGAATTCAAATCCATCGAGGCCGTGGATGCATACACCGTCAAGTTCAGCCTGTGCTACCCTGATCCGGCCTTCCTTTCAAAGGCGGCGTTTGCCGTTTTTGCCATTCAGGATGCCGATTACCTGAACGAGATGAGTGGTGATGCTATGAAGATGAGCGAAGCCCCAGTCGGTACCGGTCCGTACATGGTGAAGGAATGGGTGCGCGGTGATCACATCACCTTTGAAGCCAACCCGAATTTCTGGGGTGAAGCACCCAAGACGCAGACTCTCATCTTCCGCTGGTCTGCAGAAGCCGCACAACGTTTGGTTGAATTGCAATCCGGCACCGTGGATGGTATCTTCCTTCCGTCTGCCGATGACTATGAGACCATTTCGGCTGACCCGAACCTTGCCCTATACAACTTCGAAACGGGTAACATCTTCTACATTGGTATGAATAATACCATCCCTCCGTTTGACAATGCCAAAGTCCGTCAGGCCGTGGCGATGGCGATCAATAAACAGCAGATCGTGGATACCTACTATCCGGCTGGTTCCGCTGTTGCTGAGCAGTTCGTGCCGCCTTCCTTCAACCCTGGCTTTAGCACATCCGGTGATGGTGCGAAATGGTACGCCTACGATCCCGAAGCCGCCAAGGCGTTACTGGCTGAAGCAGGTTTCCCGGACGGTTTCGAGGCCACCATATCCTATCGTGATGTTGTACGTGTGTACCTGCCCAATGTGAACCAAGTTGTGCAGGAAATTCAGGCTCAACTGGCCGAGGTTGGTATCAAGGTCACCATTGAAAAAGTAGAATCTGGTCCGTACCTCGATTCGGTCGCCGCTGGCAAAGAAGATTTGTATCTGAATGGTTGGGGTATGGACTATCCCGATGCAACCAACTTCTATGATTTCCACTTTGCGAGCGACCAAATTCGCTTTGGAACTGAGTGGCCCGATCTCGTTAAAGAGATCAAAGCAGCCGGACAGACTGGTGACCCGGCTGAACGCCAGGTTCACTACGACGAAGTCAATCGCCTCATCAAGGAATACGTGCCAATGATCCCAGTGGCGCATGGCACCACTGCCAACGCCATGAAGGCTGATGTGGACAATGTGGTCATGGGTCCGCTCAATGAGAATTTTGAGCAGATGACCACCCCCTCGGGTCAGTTGGTTTGGGTGCAGAGCTCCGAGCCGATCGCGCTCTCCTGTGCGGATGAGAGCGACGGCGAGACCCTGCGCGCCTGCGAGCAGATTTATGACGCATTGCTCGGCTACGAGTTTGGCGGTGTGGCACCGATCCCGGCTTTGGCTACGGCCTGGGAACCAAACGCCGATGCAACCGAATGGACATTCACCCTGCGTGAAGGCGTTACATTCCATAACGGCGCGACCTTTGATGCGAACGATGTAGTCGCATCCTTTGCCGCCCAATGGGATGCTTCAAGCCCGAACCACGTGGGCAGAACCGGTACATTTGAATACTTCAACGGCTTCTTTGGCGCGTTCCTCAATGCGCCTCAATAACCCGTTTGTGATCTGAGTATCCAACAATAACATCGTGTGTCCTGGGTATCCACAAGGTACCCAGGACACACACAAAATACCCCTTCTATGGCTCAATTCCTTATTCGACGGTTTTTGCTGACTTTACCTGTTCTTTTTGGCATTACCTTTGTGACGTTCGCACTTGCACGCATCCTGCCTGGTGACCCGTGCTTCGCAGCGCTGGGCGAAAAGGCAACGGCTCAACAGTGCGAGGACTACAATGAACGGATGGGCTTCAATGATCCCATCATGGTTCAATTTGTACATTACATGGGAGATGTGATGCAAGGCGATTTTGGTGTATCAACCAAGGACGGGCGTACCGTTCAACAGATCGTCATTCAGCGCCTGCCAATGACCATTGAGATTGCCATTGGGGCAACAATCTTTTCAACCACGGTTGGCATCCTGCTTGGCATGATCTCCGCGGTACGACGGAACACCCTGCTCGACGTGGGTACGATGATAGGTGCCAACATCGGGATTTCAATGCCGGTCTTCTGGCTGGGGTTGATGCTGGCATATCTGTTTGCGATCATCTTCAAGGATACGCCGTTTTGGCTCCCGCCGTCGGGGCGCCTTTCCTCAGGCATTACGATCGCACCGTTGGCAGAAACATTCAACATGGGCGAGTTAAGCGGTTCATGGGGTGTGCTGGTTGATTTTGCGTCACACTCAGTGTTGTTCAATGCATTGATTACAGGAAACTTCGTGGTTTTCAAGGATGCCGTCAGGCATTTGATCCTGCCCTGCATTGCCGTTGGCACCATCCCTCTTGCGATTATTGCGCGCATGACACGATCCAGTATGCTGGAAGTGCTCGGTCTCGACTTTATCCGCACTGCGCGTGCCAAAGGATTGACCAACAATAAAGTTATTTTTAAACATGTCATGCGTAACGCAATGCTTCCCATTGTGACGATTATCGGGTTATCGGTGGGCGGGTTGCTGAGCGGCGCGATTCTCACTGAAACTGTATTCGCCTTGCCCGGCATGGGCACACAACTATTAAGTGCGATCCTTTCCCGTGATTACGCAGTAGTACAGGCATTCACTGTCATTATTGCCGTCATCTTCGTATTTGTAAATCTTATTGTGGATCTCTCCTATGGATTTTTGGACCCGCGCGTCCGAATGCAATAAACACTATCATTATGCCATCACCCAAACCCCTCCAACTTGAACCGCTCACAACCGAAATTTCGCGCACGCCATTTCAAAACGCGCTCCGCCGTTTCCGCCGCCACCGTTCGGCGCGCGCGGGCATGTTTGTTTTGGGGATATTGACGCTGGCCGCGATCTTTGCGCCCTTGATCGCACCGTACGATCCGATCAAACCTTTGCGTGATGTAAAACGCCGTTCATCCCCATGTATTTATATATTGGGTTGTCCTGGAGATCAGTCTCAGCACATCTTTGGCACTGACGGCAATCAACGCGACCTGTTTTCGCGGGTCGTTTATGGCGCACGCCTTTCGCTTACCATAGGTGTTGCCACAGTGACCTTTGCCATTGTCATCGGCGTTGTCCTCGGAGCATTGGCGGGCTACAGTGGCGGCTGGTCAGATAACTTAATCATGCGCATCATGGATGTTTTGCTGGCATTTCCCAGTCTAATATTAGCCATCGCGATCGTCGCCGTGCTCGGTCCCGGCCTAGCCAACGCCTTGCTTGCAATCTCCTTCGTATCCATCCCGATCTATGCGCGGTTAGTGCGCGCCAGTGTTCTGCAGGTGAAAGAGCAGGATTTCGTCTCTGCTTCGCGTGCGCTGGGAGCTTCACCAATGGGCATCTTGAATAGACACGTACTGCCGAACGCTCTGACTCCCCTCATCGTTGCCGCAACACTGGGAATTGCCTCTGCCATTCTGGACGCGGCGGCTCTTTCCTTCCTGGGTCTTGGCGCGGCGCCTCCAACGCCTGAGTGGGGGCTGATGCTTGGTGAAGAGCGCAACAGCCTCTTCAATGCCCCGCATCTGGTCTTCTTTCCGGGCACCTTCATCATGATCACAGTGTTGGCATTCAATTTACTAGGAGATGGTCTGCGGGATGCTTTAGACCCAAGGTTGGCCAACTAAATTTAATCTCAAATTTACGAATCAAAAAACGCGGCACAAGTTGTACCGCGTTTTTTTGTTTATTTTTTTACCCTGATAATAACCCCCAGACCGCCAGTGCTCCAAAAATAAGCAGTGCCGCCCCGGCGCCTGAAAGGACCTCGCGTGATTCGCGCAGATCCTGCAAATGAAAATTTGGGAATAGCCCGGCCACCTGCCAGCGCGGACCGGCGAACCAGGCGAACATCGCACCGCCGAGCAAGCCGCCCACATGCCCCCAATTATCAATGCCGGGCGCCAGGCCAATGAACAAATTAACCCCAATGATGAAAACCGCGTTGCCAATTGCCTGCTTTGCCTGACTGCCAAACAATTTACGGTTCTGATAAAAGAAGATCACTTCGGCCGCTACCAGCCCAAAGATTGCTGTGGATGCGCCAACGGAGTATCCATCTGTCAGTAAAAAGGAAAATACATTTCCCGCAAAAGCACCGAGAAAATAAAGCAGGACAAACCTGCCATGACCAAAGTGCCGCTCCAGAAGCGAACCGAGCGACAACAAGGCATACATGTTGAAAAAGATATGGGTCACCGAGCCATGCAAGAAAACAGGAGTAATAAACCGCCACCACTGCCCCTCAAGGATCAACTCAGTAACGCGCGCACCCAGCATCAGCGGCAGGTCGTCCCCATTCAACATAGCCTTGCTCGCCATTTGCAAAAGATAGATCAGCACCGTAAAGCCGAGGATGGCATAGGTCGCCATGGGTACCAGGGACGGCATGGCAACGCGGACAGATTGGGGGGAAGAAGCAGGCTCTGGCGGTGCAAAAGGCTCAGGGGCTTCCTGACCTGAAAATGATCCGTTCACAAAGCCACCTTTCGCTGCAGCACCCGCAAATGTTCGGCGGAGATGATGGCGCGTACTTTATCCACCGTATCATCCAGATGAAAATCCTGGTTGACGATCACATAATCAAATGCCTCGATGCGCTGCAACTCCTTGCGTGCGGTGGCAATGCGCAGGGACAGGGAATCTGCGGTTTCGGTCTTTCGCTCACGCAGGCGCCGCTCCAGTTCATCCTCACCTTCACAGGTGATGAAGATCAGCAGCGCCTCAGGGGCAAGTTTCCGCACCGACTCGGCTCCCTGCACATCCACCCGCATGATCACATCCTGCCCGCTTGCCAGCGCACCGCGCACCTCGGATTTCGGGATGCCCTTGTAATCGCCATATACGATCGCGTATTCGATCAACTCATTCTCTTCGATCATGCGCGCGAATTCGTCATTGGAAACGAACCAATAATCCCTGCCGTTCACTTCAGCTTCACGTTTTTCACGTGTTGTGGCTGTAACTACAAAATGAAATGGAAAGCCGCGCTCTTTCATGCGCTGCACAACAGAATCTTTGCCAACACCGGAAGGACCGGAAATGACAATGAGAAGCGGATTGGGTTTACGGAGTTCAAAGGATTTGGTCATGGGTTTATTTTACCAAAGAGCAGCGCCGCCTCCCGCCATTGGGCTGATTCGCAGTAAAATGGGTCCATGCCAACTTATGATTTTATCTGCAACAACTGCGGAAAAAGATTTGACGTATTTATGACCTTCAACGAATACGGGAAAAAAACCGTGTCATGCGTCCACTGTCAAAGCGAAAATGTCCGGCGCCGCATGACCAGGGTGCGGATCGCCAGGTCTGATGCAAGCCGGTTGGAATCCGCGGCTGATGATTTTTCAGGCATGGAAGGGATCGAAGATGACCCCAAGGCCCTGGCGCGCATGATGCGAAAGATGGGCGGTGAAATGGGCGAGGACCTGCCTGCCGAGTTCAATGATGTCGTGGATCGGCTGGAGGCGGGACAAAGCCCCGAAGAGATCGAATCTGCCCTGCCTGATCTGGGGATCGATGAATCAGGTGCGGACTCAGACGATGCCTGAGATCGGCGGACGCGAACTACTGCACTCAGGGTAAGATAAAGTCAACTGCATTTTGCCGTTGACTTTTTTTATTTTCCTTGCTAAAATCTAATTAGATACTTATCTAATTAGATAGACGGAATAAAAAAATGAACACAAACCCTGAAATGCTCGATTTTCTCAAAGCCATGTCTGACGCAGACCGTTTACGCATCATCGGTCTGCTGACCCAGCGCCGAGCCAGCCGCGCTGATATTGTCTCCAAACTTAATCTCCCCTTGCGCGATGTGGTGAATCACCTTGCCTTCCTTGAGTTTGTCGGCGTCCTTTGCCAGAAAGAGGATGTCTACGAATTGAACGATACCAGGCTCACGACACTCGCGCGTGATAATTTTGCGCAGGAACGCCCAACCTATGTCCCCGCACCCGAATTGGATGCACCATCCAAAAAAGTGCTGAAAGCCTATCTCAACGCCGATGGAAGCATCCGGCAGATCCCAACTCAACCCGCCAAACTGCAGGTGATCCTGAATTACCTGATCCAGGCGTTCGCGCCTGAGGCCCATTACACCGAGAAGGAGGTTAACCAGATCCTGCGCCGCTTCCATGAAGATACTGCGGGGCTACGCCGTGACCTGGTGGATGCGCGAATGCTGGACCGCATCAGCGATGGGTCGCGCTACTGGCGCGTGGACGAGGGCACGAAATGAGCGAAGAAGCCGTCGCCTTCTTCAAAGCCCTCGCCGATGCCAGCCGCCTCAAGATCATCGGACTTCTGGCGCAGCAGCCCTACAGCGTGGAGGAACTCGCGGCTCTGCTCAACCTCAAGCCGTCCACGGTTTCGCATCACCTGGCAAAACTGGCGCAGGTCGGTTTGGTCAGCGCACGAACAGAGAGCTACTACAACGTCTATCAACTGGACGAAAAGGCACTGGAGAGTAGATCACGAGACCTGTTCTCACAGGAAAATCTCGCCGCCTCGATCGTCGATGTGGATGCAGATGCCTACGACCATAAGGTCATTGCTGATTTCTCGCGCAAAGATGGAAGCCTGAAAACCATCCCTGCCCAGCGTAAAAAACTGGAAGCCATATTGCGGCATATCGTGAAAGCTTTTGAGCCGAATAAAAAATACAGCGAAAAACAGGTCAACGAGATATTGGGCAGGTACCACGAAGACACAGCCAGTTTGCGGCGTGAACTGGTCGGCAATAAATTGATGAAGCGCGAAGGGGGTGGAGGCGATTACTGGCGGGAATAAAGAAAAGCCGCTGAGCTTGCGAGCCGCTCTTGTACGTCAGCGGCAATGCGGTCTCAGCGGCTGTGAGTTGTCAATGTCTTTCTTTAATTGAGAAACTTTCACTGCCCCCAAGCGGCATATTGAGCGGCGCAGATTCCAATGCCATGACCCGGCTGTTCGCAAAGAAGCCAAAATCGAACTCGGCGGCGTCGCCCGCCCTTTTGCCTGGGATGGGCATCAGCCTGGCTGTGAGCGGTTTATCCAGCCGCATTGCCAGCGCGGAAATATCCAACAGGAGCGGGGTCATTTCTTCGGCGGTCAGATCGCCGGCCAGCGGAACGGTATCCAGCCCGGTGCCGCAGACCGCCGAATAAAGCAAGGCGTCCTTCACGGTCAGTACCCCTTCGGCGGCGCGCTTGGCAAGGACCGAATCTTCGAGAATTGGCTGCATGAATCCACTGAAACCCGTATGCGGGAAGTCAGCGCGGTCAACGGCCTCCGTGAGAATGGCTGCCGCAGCCAGCGAGCCATGCAAGCCGATCTTTGGCACACCCATTTTTTCCACTGCACCGCCAAGCGAATGCGCGTCATCGGGGAAGGGAGCGAGCGAGAAATCAAGACCGTTGAAGGTCAGCAATTGAGGATCTGGAATTAAGGATCGGGCAATTTTGGCAATGGCCTGACCGTGTCTGGTAATGGAAGCAATCAATTCCCGCCTTCCATCGTCCAGGGTTTGACTCCCTGAAAACGCCTCCACGGCCAGATCTGCGGACTCGACGGCGATCGCAAAAGCAGGTTTATCACCCTCGTGATAGGCGGCAGGAAAAAACGGCGCACCCGCTTTGACATTCGCCAGCGCGGCAAAACGCAGGTTGGCAAACCCGTCCGGCGTGATCGTGGATGCCTGCTGAATGATCCTTCCACAAGCCTTCACCGCCTGGAGAGAGATGCCGTTTTTTCGGTCTGCCATGACGCCGCCAAAGAAAATATTTTCACTGGCAGATATGGCTTCGGGGATGACAGTGTAGCTTTCGGGGAATTCGATCAACGCGGGACCCAGCGCCGCATACGCCACCCCGATCTGCTTCAACATCACCGACAATTTCTGCGCAAGGAGCGGAGCCTGCTCCACTTTGCCGTCCAATAACTTTGGAAATGGGATCGTCGCCAGGCGCGTGGTCTGCACTTCGTAACCAGCCGTTTCGTATGCCGATCTTGCCTGCGCAAGAAACTCCCCCGCTGTACGCAGGGCGTTTTCATCCAGCGGATATTTGGGATTGAAAAAATAGGTAATTGAACGGATTTTCATAAGACCTCGATACAACTTCAGGCGTTCAACATTGAACGTTGTCTCACCACTTCAAACATCAGCACCGACCCCGCCACACCCGCATTCAGGGATTCAATATTTTGGCTCATCGGAATGGCGATTTTTTCATTTGCCAGTTTTCGCGCAGATTCACTCGCCCCGTCCGCTTCACCACCGATCACCAACGCCAATGGCTGGCGCAAATCGGCTTCCCAGCAGGAGCGCCCCTCCATCTCTGCCAGATAGATCTGTTGACCAGCCACCTGGCAGAAATGCTGGATCTCATCCCACCCCATCGATACGATCGGCAATCTGAAATGCGCCCCCATGCCTGAACGGACAACCTTGGGCGCAAACGCATCGGTTGTTTCGGGAGGCAAAAGTACTGCCTGCACGCCAGCCGCTGCCGCAGTCCGCAGCAGCGTGCCGAGGTTCCCAGGGTCACGGATCTGGTCGGGTATCAGGACAAAATTGGGGGAGGTCGGAATCTGCAAATGAGTTAGTTCAAGAACAGCGAGCATGCCCTGCGGCGATTCGGTTTCACTCAAGGATCTCATCAGGCTCGTGGGAATTTCCTCCACATCCACACCACGCGACCTGAGACCGGTGACTTGCGAAATGCCCCTTTCGTTCAATGTTTCGTCAAACAATACAAATCGAATGGGCCAGTTCGAGTTGACCGCTTCCTCGACCAGGCGAATTCCTTCTGCAAGAAAAGCCCCCGCGGCGCGGCGTTCTTTTGTCCGGCCCTGCAGGGCGCGGATCAGTTTTAATTTGGGATTTTGGGTGGAGGAGATCATAAGGGATCAAGGATGCAGGTTGAATACTACACACCCAAAATCTTCAGAAAAGGCTGGATGGTGGCATCATCAAACAGGAGGATTCGGACGGTTTTTAAGTTTGAATTTTGTGTGTTTGAAAAATATTTTTCGATGGCAGCGAAGATCACTCCCGCCGCGCGTTCTTTTGGAAACCCAAAGATCCCGGTGGAGATGGCAGGCAGGGAAATGGATCCGCACTTTAATTCGTCTGCCGCGCGCAATGAACCACTGACCGCATCCCCAAGCTTGTGATCCTCATCGCCGTCGCCCCACACGGGACCCACAGCGTGGATCACATATTTTGCAGGCAGCGCCCCGCCCGAGGTCCAGGCAGGATCTGCGTGAGAGACGGGTCCATGCTGCTTGATCCACTTGTCGCTTTCCACCTGGATCACATCCCCGCCGCGCTGCACGATCGCCCACGCCACACCGCCGCCATGCTGCAAATATTGATTGGCCGCATTGACAATCGCATCCACCCTGTCTGTGGTAATGTCGCCTTTAACGATCTGCAGGGTTTGCCCCGTTGGGAGGGTGCGTTCGGTCAAAGTGGTATTCATCTTTTTATTTTACCCCGTTAAAGTTTCAGGTCACGCTTGAGGCGTGACCTGAAAAAAATTTACTTTGTTTTTGCCACAACCGCGGCAAATGCCTGCGGGTTGCGTACTGCTATGTCAGCCAGCATCTTGCGATTGAGATCAATGCTTGCCTTCTTTAGCGCCGATACCAATTTGCTGTACGTGGTTCCGTTCAGGCGGGCGGCGGCGTTGATGCGGGCGATCCACAACTTGCGCAGATCGCGTTTGCGGACGCGCCGATCGCGGGTGGCGTACCACAGGCTCTTTAGCATGGCTTCGTTCGCACGTTTGAATAACAAGTGCTTGGAGCCGCGCTGGCCCTTGGTGATCTTCAAAACTTTTTTGTGACGTAGATGCCCTTGCGGGCCTCCCTTTACGCGCATATCTGATTACCTCCTGCAAACTCGCGGGCGTCGGCATGCTATGGGGCTATGCCAGTTGCGTACACCCGAAAGCCGCAAATAAAAATTGGACAATGACCGGAATACTATTCCATGTTGGGGGCAAGGCGTTTAATACGCTTGATGAACTTGCGACCTTTTACTACGATCGTTTCGCTCAATAACGCCTTGGTGCGGTCCGAAGTACGACGGCGTAAATGGCTCTTGCCGCCTTTGGTTCGCACAAGTGTGCCGGAGCCTGTCAAGCGGAATCTTTTGGACGTCGCTTTGTGAGTCTTCAGCTTTAATTTACCAGACTTCTTTGCTTTGCGAGGCATTGCTAAATTCGCTCCTTTCAGAAAATTAACCCGGGATCAAGTACACCCGCGGACTATCAACATTGTTTGAACTGCTACACTGCGGGAGTTGCTTCGTTCCTGCCCTCAGCCGATTCGCTCTTTTCCTTCTTTTTGGGAGCAGCCTTGGCGGGGGATAAAACCACGAGCATGGTGCGGCCTTCCATTTGCGGCGGCACTTCAACCACTGCCACATCCACAAGGTCCTGGACGATCTCGCGCAGATCTTCAAGCGCGATCTCCGGGTAATCCATTTCACGTCCGCGGAACCTGATGGTAACGCGAACCTTGTGACCCTGGTTCAGCCAGCGGCGAGCATCATCCACCTTAAAGCCACGGTGGGCACCGTTTGTCTTGGGGCGAAGACGAATTTCCTTGACCTCGATCTTGGTCTGAGTCTTCTTTGCCTCGCGTTCCTTCTTTGCCTTTTCGTAAATGAACTTGCCAAAATCCATTACACGACAAACAGGCGGTACGGCTCCGGGGGAAACCTCCACCAGATCCATGTCGGCGTCACGGGCAATTTGCAAAGCCTGGCGGGTCGGGACAACACCCACATTACCGCCATCTGGCCCAATCAGACGAACTTCCGCAACGCGGATGCCCTCATTTACTCGAAATTCATTGGCGCTGATATGCTACTCCT
>JAIFNG010000127.1 GCA_020047815.1 Anaerolinea sp. | reverse complement strand
CATCCATATGAATATGTTTATTACAACGCACTGGTTAAATACCCAAATGAAAGATTCGAATTGGATTACTGGGCTATCTCATATCGTGAGGCGGCGGAATATGTAAACGAAGTGGCACCCGCCAATACGAATATCATGGTTATTGGACCAGGTCAGGTTGCTGATTTACACATTCGCGAAGACCTGACTGTTCTGTCAGACGACGAGCAAGTTATCGAGCCATTTGATTACGTTATTTCCACCACCCGTTATAACTTTGACACTGAACTCTATCCCGATGCAGAGATTGTTCACAGCATTGAACGCAATGGAATGCTTTTGACTGTCGTCAAAAAAGTTAAAGAATAACCCGCCTACTCTCTCAGTAAAATATTATAAATATCCTCAGGAAGGTCTGCAACATTATAAATGCGGGCGTATTCGATTTCATCAATGAATATTGTATGTTCGGGGGATACATTCTGTAAAACGCGCATCAATTCAACGCCATCCGCTTTGGTGTTTTGTCGTATGGGATAAAGCACAAGATAATCGGCGTTTTGTATTTCCTCCACATAGGGAAGCCCGTCCTCGTAAAAACCGATTTTCAATAAATCGCTTTTGCCCGGAAAGAAGTATGAAAAACATCCCCTGGCCGCGTATGCAATGACCCGTAAATCTTTTGCATTTCCCTTTTTTGCCAGATACCCGGCGGCTTGATCCAGGCCTTCACCATACCCATGAACCCCTCCTTGTTTTACAAAAGGGTTTTTATACGTGAAATAATATGGGTAATATAAGAGTGAACTTCCCAGTTGAAAAACGATCAGTACAAGCAGGGCGATGGTATGAATGTCCGCGCGCTTCAGCCTCAATACAGCCCATCGTTTTTTCGCCCAAAATAAAGCAACCGCCCACCCGATGCCTGCAACCATATCCAAACTCAAAAAGCTGCTTAGGATGTAATAGGCTGAATCACGGCCTTGCACCATGCCAAACAATACGATAAACAGTGCCGCCACGATGATAAGATATGCGATCGTGGACCGCATCGGCGCGGGAGTAAGGGATTTATCTTTTGAGACGAAGATTAATGGAATAAAGATCAGGCCAAGCCACGAAATCACTGTAGAGGAGGTGATCCACCGGTTGATATATTGGGTAATACCACCAACCCCTGCCACTATATTGAAACTCGAAGGCTGAAGTTCCCTGGTCACATCCAAACGCGCACCTTGAAAGGCATAACTAAAGGCATTGCCGAAGACCTCATAAAGCATCTTTCCGGGAGCAACCCACATGCCCGGCCATAAAAGCACATATACAAATATTGCTACGGCAAACCAGATCACGAATATTTTTACTGCACTCCAAATTTTGAAAGTTAGGGATTCAGCATTTTGTTTAAACAATTCCACAAACAGGATCAACACAATCAACGCGAGGAGAACAATGGAGGATGATTTTGTCAACTGTGCCAGGCCAAATGCTGCGCCTGAAACAAACAGGTAAATTAACTTTCGGTCTTTATTAAGATAGACCTGCATACCCAACAATCCCACCAACACAAACATCGCCAGCATACCTTCGTGGTTAACCAGGCGCGAAATTCCAAGAAAAAATGGGGCGTTCATGGCAAGCACAACCGCGAGAAAGGCGGCCATTTCATCGACAAGCATTTGCAGGAGAAAAAAACTTAATAACGCCAGGACAATCAATAACCCAACCTGGATCAATCTGCTGTTGCGGACAAGAGGCAGAGCGTCTTTTCCCTGTTCGCGCATAAAATTCTCAAACAATGGTTTACGCACATCAAAATAACCCTGACCCAAACCACGATAACTTGGAAAATAGGAGACCATACCCGCAGCCACCACCCAGGTTGTTGTTACAGCGGGATGATAATCGTAAATGGTATGTTCAAAATCCTGATGTGTAAGCGCATAATAATAATTGGAACCAGAGATCACCCACCATGGCTCATCAAGGGTGGCAAATTTATCAATGCCCGCAATATGTACCGGGGTAATTAACACCAGCAGAACAAGAGCTAGAAACCATTTATATTTGTCCACATTTGTTTTCATTGCGTTACCGGTTTTAGGTTCGAAAGATTTTCCAGGATACTTTCTGGAATCTGATCCACTTGATAGATGACAACATATTTGCGCCCATCCAGCCAAACTTCATGAATGGGCTTCATTCCAGACAGCGCTTCAATATACCCCTTATAACTCTCAACGCCACCCTGAACAGCATAATAAACAACAATGTAATCGGAGGAGCGGATCGAATGAATCAGGTCTTGTCCGTGCAATCCATCCACATAGTAAGGTCTAAAGCCAATGGTCTTGCCCGGATAAAAATAGGAGAAACAGCCTCGACTGTAATAAACAAGAGCTGTCGAGGCTGTTGCATTTGGCAGGCCTGCCAGATATTGTGCGGCTTGTTCCAAACCCTCGCCATAGGGAAAAAGTGGAAAATCCTCATTCCTTTTATATTGATAAAGGATCGGGTTTTGGTAAGTAAAATAATATGGAAAAAAGGCAGCGGCGCTCCAAAATTGCAGGAATAACAAAATGGACAAAATCCCATACTGAAATCCCTGTGCCCCTACTGTGGGAAAGCGGTCAACAAACAACTTGATAATATGGGACCACCCCAGGCCTGCCAGCAGGTTCAACGCCAGATAACTGCACAGAATGTAATGCGGTG
Source organism: Anaerolinea sp. (assembly GCA_020047815.1). GTDB lineage: Bacteria > Chloroflexota > Anaerolineae > Anaerolineales > Villigracilaceae > Villigracilis. The sequence goes on along the minus strand of JAIFNG010000127.1, from coordinate 9,099 downwards.
AATTGCGTCCCTGTGCAATGCCGAACATGATCACGAACGCTAGGGCAGTGACCCAAAATGGCAGAAACAACTGCCTTCGCGCGCTGTTCCATTCAGGTGCCCGGGTAAATGGGAAAGAAAGCCCAAATAGGACGCCCAGCCAGGTCAAAGGCGTTGTCCTGCGTAAAATCACTTCAATCAACGAAAAAATTCCAGAAAAATTTAGATTGAGATTAAATCGGGACGATTCCAATTCACCTGCTGCCGAGAGACGGGCTCCTTGAAATGCGTAACTAAACGCATTACCGTACACTTCATATATCATTTTCTGCGGGGCAACCCACATGCCGGGCCAAAAGACAATATAAGCGGCAGCTAATAGCATGAGCCAGATCACAAATGTCTTAACAGTTTTGACAAGGGCATGTATTAAGCCCTCCCGACGTTCCTGATATATCTGGATCAAAAACAAAACGCCCACAGGTGCAAGGATGGCAATGGCAGAGGATTTGGTAAGCTGCGCAAGACCTGCTGAGACTCCGGATAACAACAGGAAGATAAATCGACGCTCCTGTAAACAATAAATCGCCAGCGCCAGTACAGAGATCATCACAAACAGCGAGAGCATGGCTTCGTGATCGAGCAGGCGTGATTGACTTAAAAAGAAAGGGTCAAGGGAAGCAAAAATAACTGCAAATGCCGAGACAAATTTAGGAACAAAACGCTTTAATAAGGAATATAAAATCAGAAACAAAGCCGTAATTAAAAGGATTTGTATCATGCGTGAAATTATCAGCAATTCCATCGGGTGTTTGTCGTGCTCGATCATAAACAAATCAAGCCCGCCTTTGTTGTAATCAAGGTATCCCTGCCCCATGCCACGATATTCAGGGAAGTAAACCAGCATGGCTGCGGTAACGATCCACATGGTTGTGACTGCGGGCTGGTATTCGTAGACTGTATTTTGAAATTCCCGTTGTCCAAGCGCATAATAAAAATTTGCACCCATGCTCAACCAGTAGGGTTCGTCCAGCGTGGAAAAAGACCCCAGCGACGGGAGCCGGGGTGCAAGCAATGCAATGATTAACACAACATATAAAGCAGGTTCGATCAGTTTTTTTCGATCCATGAATAAAATTATACCAAACACAGCATGCCGGCAATTTACGCCTTCCTGTACGGTATGTAGTCTTGAAAAATCCCCAGTCAGATCCTTATGGTAAAATATTTTAGAGGAATTCTCTGGTTTATTTCTCCATAATAATCAACCCCGTCCATTTCATACGGAAAAATCAATTCGCGTTTAAAATTTATAATTCCCGGCGTGATTCTCCTGCTGGTGTTCTTGGTGTACTCTTTGATCTCTCTCATGTAAGGATGTATATGGTATGACCGGTCATTTGATTGTTTTACACATTTTTGATAACGCCAATATGATACTTGGTCAGACTTTCACGAAACACACTGGTATTCCCGCTAAAGTTCTGGGTTGTGAGATTGCACCCTGGCCAAGCCGTTTTTTTTGCGACTTGCATGAATTTTTTTTTTGGGGTTGATCATTGTTCATATTTGGGTACATCAGGTGGATTATCTCCATTCAAAGATGCCCATCCCTCGTTTTTAACCATTATCCGATATTAAGAGAGCTAATATGAATCTATTTGAAATCCTTTCACAAAAAACTTTATTGGCAGATGGCGCAATGGGCACCATGCTTCACGCTCGTGGCGTGGGTTTCGCCAACTGCTTTGACGAACTCAACCTTACCAATCCCGCCGCAGTGGCAGACATCCACCGTGAATATATTGAGGCGGGGGCACAGTTGATCATTACCAACACCTTTGGCGCGAACCGCTTCAAGCTTGGCAAACACGGCTTGCAAGATCATTTGGTCCAGATCAACCGAGCAGGCGTCGAATTGGCGCGGAGGGCGGTGGCAGCCTCTTTTAAGGAGAATGTTCTGGTGGCGGGTGATGTCGGTCCACTGGGTGTACGCATCGCTCCGTACGGAAGAGTGAAACCCGAAGAAGCTCGCACAGCATTCGCCGAACAGATTAAAGCGCTGGCAGACGCGGGCATCGATTTGGTCGTCATCGAAACCATGAGCGACCTATATGAAATTCAGGAAGCCATTAAAGCTGTAAAAGAAACATGTGACCTGCCCATCATTGCTTCAGTAACATTCACCCGCGATGACCGCACCCTGCTCGGCGATGATCCTGCAAAAGTGGCTCGCAAGCTCCAGGAAGAAGGTGCGGATGTGATCGGCGTCAATTGTTCGGGAGGACCTTCGCAATTACTCCGCATCCTCAAACAAATGAAACAGGCTGTGCCAGATGGTCGTTTCTGGGTCAAGCCAAACGCAGGCTGGCCGGAGCAGGTTGGGGGGCGCATCATGTATCCCGCAGACGCTGATTACTTCGGCAAGTATGCAATTTCCTTCCGAGAAGCGGGGGCGAATATCGTCGGCGGCTGCTGCGGAACAACACCCCAGCATATTTCCGCGATGAAGAGGGCATTCGAGGCGTCTCCCGTCCTAATTTCCGAAGTTTTTGAGATTTCGGAAAATTCAGAGATTGATTCCTCTGATATTGAACAACCAACCCAGTTGGCGCAAAAACTAGCCGCGGGAAAATTCTCAATCTGCGTCGAGATGGATCCCCCACGTGGACTTTCAACTCATAAATTACTGGCAGGCGCATCCCTGCTTCACGATGCAGGCGCTGATGTGATTAACGTCGCAGACAGCCCCATGGCACGCATGAGAATGTCCGCCTGGGCGGTGTGCGATCTGGTTCAGCGCAAGATCGGCGTGGAGACCACACTGCACTTCCCCACCCGTGGACGGAATCTCCTGCGCGTACAAGGCGACCTGCTTGCCGCACATGCGATTGGTTTACGGAATATCTTTGTGGTGATGGGAGACCCCACTTCGATTGGTGATTACCCCGAAGCAACCGATAATTATGACCTTGTCCCGTCAGGGTTGGTCAAACTTATCAAACAGGGTTTCAACATGGGTTTGGACCATTCAGGTACTAGCATCGGACAGCCCACTAATTTCTTCGTTGGCGCGGCATTGAGTCTCTGCCCGAAGGATATGGATAACGAAGTCAAGAATTTGCATCGTAAGATCAACGCGGGCGCAGACTTTTTCCTGACCCAGCCCATTTACCGTCCCACCGATGGACCCAGCCTGATCGAAGCCTATGAAGTAAAACACGGCAAATTGAACAAGCCGATCCTGGCAGGTATTCTGCCTCTGGTAAGCGCGAAACATGTCAACTTTTTGCATAATGAAGTACCCGGGGTATTCATTCCTGAAGAGGCACGACGGCGCGTTGAACAGGCAGGCGACACCGAGAGTGGAGTCAAAGTGGGTGTGGACCTGGCTGTCGAGTTAATACAACAGATCAAAAGTTGGGCGAGTGGTGTCTACTTCATGCCGCAATTCCACCGCTATGACATGGTCGCAGACATCATTGAAAAAATTCGCTAGGCAAATAACACAATGTGGAAAAAATATCTTCAAAGGATCATTATTGCTGTCATTGCAATTCTCGGTGTCAAAACAGGGCTCGAAAGTTTTATATCAAACATCAATTCACATGGCAATGATACGGTTGTTGTTGCAACCTGGAATGAACGGTTGCTTAACTTAATTGACCCCATCCCTTTCGAGCGCGGAGTTGTCGGATACATATCAAATAAAGATATCCCTGGCGCCTCCTATGATGCGGATGATGCATCTGGAGAATACATTCTCACACAATATGCCATCGCCCCATTGATTTTGATCCGCGGAACAAAACAAGAGTGGAACATCCTAAACCTGGATCCTGAGACCTATCGGAATTGGCTCCAGGCAAATTCAAGCGATTTTGAAATTGTTAATTTCGGGGGCGGCATGTATTTGGCGCGCAAGGTGAACAAATGAGCGTTCTTAGCCTGCTGATATTTAGCCTGCCCATCATGACAGGAATATTGATCGCCCATCTGCTTTGGATGGATAAAAACAACCCGATTGAACTGTTGTTCAAACTATCCCTGGGAACAGGGCTTGGGCTTGGAGTTTCATCCCTGCTTTATTATATATACCTGTTAATCTTTCCCGGGAGTCCATACTTTATATTTGTGGAACTCGCTTTGTTTTCCATGATCCTGGCTGTGGTGTACTTTAAATATGAACCGGTCACATATGTGTCCGCTCTGCGCTTAAATATGAATTTTCTGCAAATTGTAATATTGCTGGTCGCCGGGGTAATAGTAGCATCATCGTTTCTTGGCATGGTTGCCTATTCTCGTCAAAGAGCGCACGGTGACTGGGATGCCTGGATGATATTCAACCGCTCTGCACGGTTTATTTATCGAGGTCAGGAAACCTGGCAGGATGCCTTCTCCAAAGATATGAATGTCATGTTCCATGCAGATTATCCACCGCTTCTGGCTTTGAACATTGCCTCCCGCTGGGATATTCTCAACAAAGAGACAACGTATGTGCCAATGTACCTGGGTTTCCTGTTTTCCCTTGCATCCCTCGGACTTAGCTTTGGAGCGCTGGCAAATCTAAAATCCACCGGACAAGGCGCGCTCAGTTTAATTTTATTGGGCGGCGTCGGTCTTTTTCTGGGAGAAGGCGGCAGACAAACAGCAGATGTGCCTCTGGCTTTTTACGTACTTGCTTCTATTACATTTTTGTTTTTCTATTATCATGAAAAGCGCGCCTTATTAATGGCATTTGCCGGCGTTACTGCAGGTCTGGCTGCCTGGACAAAAAATGAGGGTATATTTTTCATGTTTGCATCAGCAGGTGTATTATTCTTTGCATCACTTTGGAGCCGCTCTCTAAGGGATTTACTTTTTTTCGGTGCAGGTTTGTTTATACCGCTGATCCTGCTTTTCCATTTCAAATCTCAGGTTGCACCCTCAAGTGAATTCCTAAGCGGCGGTATGGATGCGATAAGACACAGCGTGATGGATATCACCCGGCATCAATTGATTTTTGGCGCATTTAAAGGATTTTTCCTTCACGGCGGCGGCTGGTATCACATCGGCATCTACCTGATTTTAGGGGCGTACTTACTTCTGTTTTACGCCAGGTCCAGGGACAAATCGAGGGCGATACTCATCGGATTCGCCATACTCGCCATACAGGTTATGGGGTATTATGGCTTTTATCTAATTTCCCCATACAATCTGGAATGGCACGTGGCGTATTCTCTGAACCGTCTCTTTGTGCATATTTACCCGGCAACTGTTTTTGTGGTGATGGCAGCAACCCAGGCCCCAGAAACAGTATTTTCATCCAACCAGGATTTATAAAGGTACTCCCATGCTTCTCACCATTGATATTGGCAACACAAACCTGACACTCGGACTTTACGAAGGAAGCCAACTTGGGGCGCATTGGCGGCTTGCGACTGACCACAACCGCATGCCCGATGAATACGGGTTGCAATTTTTAGGCTTGCTGCAAAATGCAGGCAAAACACTGGACGATATTTACGGCATTTCCCTTGCTTCAGTTGTGCCGCCGTTAACCGGGCGTGTCATTCAAGCCTGCCGTGAATATATCAAACAGGAGCCGCTTGTCGTGGATGCGGGTGTCAAGACCGGCATCAAGATCCGCTACGATGACCCCAAAGCCGTTGGAGCAGACCGCGTCTGTGATGCAGTTGCCGTCCTAAAACTGTACGGTGGTCCTGCTTGTGTGGTGGATTTTGGCACAGCAACCACATTCAATGCCATCACAAAGGAGGGGGAATATCTTGGAGGAGCAATCACAGCCGGGGTAAACCTTGCCGCAGAAAGTTTATTCACGCATGCTGCAAAACTTCCGCGCATTGACCTGCAGCGACCACCCTCCGTGATCGGTCGCAACACCACTCACGCCATGCAATCTGGGTTGCTCTTCGGATATGTCAGCATGGTCGAAGGCATGGTAGCCAGGTTCAGGGTTGAATTGGGAAGCGGGATGAAAGTTATCGCCACCGGCGGTATGGCGGAAGTCATCGCAAAGGAAACACAAGTGGTCAATTTCATTGCACCCTGGCTCACGCTAGATGGGCTTCGAATGATCTGGGAACTGAACCAGTAGGAATTAAATGAAAAAAATAATCGTCTTAATCATGGGACTGTCAATTGCATTGTCTGGATGTGGAACCGGGGTTCTTGCCCAACCATTACCAACAACAACGATAACTGGTACACCACCGCCCCCGGCTGCAACTGCCACCGCCACCCAAACATTCACCATCACCCCAACATTTACCCCTTCGCCCACTCCCACTGCCGCCTGGATTCATCAGGGGCCTGAAGTCGTTCTCGTACCAATTATTCTATATCACCGTATTGACATCTCCCCCATCAACAGCCAGTACTATGTACCTCCCGACAAATTTGAAGAAGAGATGAAACTCCTGCATGATTGGGGCTACGAAACCATATCCACCGAGTTATTGATCAAAGCAATCACCGAAGGAGCAGACCTGCCACCACGCCCGCTGCTGATCACATTTGACGACGGGCATTTGAACAATTACACAGCTGCATTTCCCATCATGCAAAAATATGGGTTCACAGGCGTGCTGTACATTGTTGCCAATTATATGGGCGCGGATCAATACATGAATGCAGACCAGATCAAGGAAATGGCAAATGCGGGTTGGGAGGTGGGCAGCCACAGCATCAGCCACTCTGACTTGACTTCACTTGAACCCTACAGGCAAAGATACGAAGTGGTTGAATCGCGCACCCTGCTCGAAGAGGCGCTGGGTGTACCTGTCCTAACAATTGCCTACCCCTTCGGTGTAAGTGATTCAAGCGTGATTGATTATGCCCACTTTGCAGGCTATATCGGCGGAATGAGTTTGGGATTTACATACGATCAGGGAGTTTCAAATCTATACACCCTGCAGCGTCGCGATATCAAGGGAACGTATGATGTTAAACAATTTGCGGCGTTTCTCCCCTGGCAAGGTGACCCTATCTTTTTGCCAACCGATACGCCAACACCCTCATTAACACCTTCTCGTACGCCGATCCCGACTTATACATGGGTCCCCACTAAAACACCTGCCCCATAAAGCAGGAAAGCAACCCGGCCTTATTTGCCATCAAATCTCTAGTTGCCGATCCCCAAACCGCAACAGCATCACACCCATGAAAACCAGTGCACCGCCAAATAATTGCGTACCAGTCAGCACTTCGTTCAACAGAAAATATGCCCAAACAGCAGTAAATGCTGGTTCGAGAGTTGCAATCAGGTTGGAAGTGGTAGGAGAAAGGTAACGAAGACTTAAGGTGTAAAGCCCAAATCCGCCAAGCGTGGGGGCAATGGCAAGCAGAAATAGAATACTCCAGCCAGTGATCGAATTGCCAAGCCAGAGCATGTCTGCAAAAGGCACTTTCCCCGTAATGAAAAAGTCGTTCCCAAGATTGAAAAACACCAGGAAAACAGTTGCCCAGGTAAAACTGTAAAGCAGCGCTGTCCATGAATCAAGGTGCGTATCCGAAGCATGTTTGCCTTGAAGATTGTAAATGGCAAAGAACAAGCCAGAGAGCAAACCAAAGATAATTCCCAGCGGATTGAGATTCCATGTGGAAGGATCATACGCGCCTGCCACAAATACGATCCCCGTCAGGCTTAAAAGAATGGACATCACTTTCACCCTGCCGACCTGTTCCCTGTAAACAATACGGCTTAAAATGGCTGTCATTGCCGGCGAACTGAAAGCCATAACCGTCGCCACCGCCGCCCCATTATATTGAACCGAAAAAGTCCACATGGAATTAAAGATTGCAAGCGTAAATCCATAAACAAACATAAACCCCCAGTACTTGCGCGCAAGATGAAACCGCACCCGGCTAAAAACAAGCAACCCCACTACCATGCCCAATGAAAGAAAAAGGTCGCGCCAAAAAGCAAGCACTAGAGACGGCAGGGAATACGTTTTACTTAGATAACCGATAAGGACGCCCGTGAAGGACCACGACACGGTGGCGGTCAGTGCGATGATATATCCGCGCGAGAGTCGGGATGATGTTTGCATGTTGTTTTCTCCGGGTTCAAAAAATTACAACCACCAAGATTGAGTACGGTCGTGCAGGATATGAACTACCAGCATAATATCAGTAAAGTATTTTTTGCACAGGGTGCAGCAATTCTCAGAAATAAACTTGCTTTTTACAACTGCAAATTCAGCCGTACGCCAGTCAGCAAAGCACAACAACCCAGTTCTGACGAATTTGGTCTGAAAATCAAGCCCTGCAAGGTCAAAATAAGAATTACGCGCATTCCACCCTACCCAGGTAATTCAGGACATTTCACACGCAAAATAAGTGACATGTTGGAACCTGTTGAATATTTTTGTGACTTATAATTAATACGCTTTGCTCTCTTTTTCACAAACCAAATCATCTCTATAAATCCACAGAGCGATATCTCAAAAGGAATAATATGACTCAATCCCCCACCCCCAAATCAGCAGGCTGGTCCAATCTCGACCCCGCCCAGGACATCTATCAATACACTGCAAATCCGCTAACAAGCATTTTTTCCCCCAAGAATGTGGCTGTTATCGGTGCAACCGAAAAGGAAGGCAGCGTCGGCCGCACTATCCTCTGGAACCTGATCAGCAGCCCATTTGGTGGCGCAGTGTTCCCAATCAACCCCAAACGCCCAAGCCTGCTTGGCATCAAAGCCTACCCAAGCATCAAAGACGTTCCCGACCAGGTTGATCTTGCTGTCATCGTCACCCCTTCCACCAGCATTCCCGGTTTGGTTGCCGAATGCGTGGATTCAGGTGTCAAGGGTGCCATCGTCATCTCGGCAGGTTTTAAGGAAACCGGTCCTGATGGCGTAGAGCTTGAAAGACGTATGCTTGAAAATGCCCGCAAAGGCGGCTTGCGTATTGTTGGTCCCAACTGTCTGGGCGTCATGAGCCCGGTTAGTGGCTTGAATGCCACTTTCGCGGCCGGGATGGCGCATAAGGGCAACGTGGCATTCATCAGCCAATCGGGTGCACTCTGCACCGCCGTGCTGGATTGGTCATTCAAGGAAGATGTCGGCTTCTCCCATTTCGTTTCCGTCGGCTCGATGCTGGATGTGGACTGGGGCGA
>JAIFNG010000042.1 GCA_020047815.1 Anaerolinea sp. | reverse complement strand
GCCTGACCTACATCCTGATCACCCACAATCTCAATATCATCAGCTTTATTGCGGATCGTGTTGCGGTAATGTATCTGGGCAAACTCGTCGAGGTCGGCGCGACATCTACCCTGTTCATTCAGCCAAAGCATCCTTATACCGAGGCGCTGATGTCGGCTGTGGCGCTGCCCGATCCCGACCTGCGCAAGACCCGCAAACGGATCGTGCTGGAAGGTGAAATTCCCAGTCCCCGAAATCCGCCCGCAGGTTGTCCATTCCACCCGCGCTGCAGTTATCGCGAGGACCGCTGCTTTACAGAGCCGCCTCCTCTTCGGGAATATCCGGATGCCGCTCATTTGGTGGCATGTCATTTCCCTGAACGGGTGGGAGAGTCCCGTGCACCTGTTTCAGGTGTTGATGTTATTTAATTTCTTTTCCCCTGTGCAATAAAAGGAATACAAAGGCATGTCAAATGCTGATCCAATTAATCTACACTTCCGCGTGTTATCGGATGCAGACCGCGAAAAGATTTATCAAGCCACCCTCGCATGTCTCGAACGAACGGGTGTTAATGTTCTGAACCTCGAAGCACGCGATTTGTTTGCAGGAGCGGGCGCGCAGGTGGACGGCATGCGGGTGCGCATTCCGCCGCAGCTCATCAAACAAACCTTGGAGACCTGCCCGCCTGGCTTTACTCTCTGGGGCCGCGACGGGCAAACGCGCATGGAGGTTTTTCCCGGCCAGGTTCATTTCGGACCCGGGCTGACCAGCAGCTATTTCATTGACCCGTACACCGGTGAACGCCAGCGCTCCCGCAGACAGGATGTTGCCACTTCGGCGCGGGTGGTCGACTCGCTCGAAAACATTGATTATGTGATGGGACTTGCCCTGCCCGAAGATGTCGACCCGGAACGCGCTTCGGTCTTCGAGTTTGCCGAGATGGTGATGAACGCCCGCAAGCCGCTCATGGCTTGGGGACAGTCGCTCGAAAATATTCAGGAGATTTATCAGATTGCCGCCGCTGCTGTGGGCGGGGAAGACGCCCTGCGTCAGAAACCGATCTTTGCCCTGTTCGCTGTTGGACTGGGACCATTGGTCATCCCTGATGCGATCATCGCCAACGCATTTTGGGCTGCCGGGCATGGTGTGCCCGTTGTCTACCACGGACCGGGCGTGGCGGGCATTTCCGCACCGGTGACGGGCGCGGGTACGCTGGTGGTGGAACTGGCGGGCTGTTTGGCTGGCCTGGCCGCAATCCAACTCAGGAAGCCGGGCGCGCCAGTTTGCATTGGTTCGGTCCCCTCGCCCATGGATCCGCAAAACGGACGCCCGTTATATGGGTCGCCGGAGTTGAGCCTGTACAGCGCCGCCCTGTCTGAAATGGCTACCTATTTGAACCTGCCTCTGATGGGAACCTCCGGCGCATCCGAAGCAAAAACCGTTGATCTGCAAGCAGCCATCGAAAGCACAACCCAGGTCATCTTCTCATTGTTAAGCCGCACCACCATTCCGCACGATGCGGGCTTTTTGGATTGCGCCGACATTGGCTCGCTGGAAATGCTGGTGATGAACGATGAAATTATCAGCATGGCGCGCCGCATGATGCGCGGAATTGAAGTCAGCGATGCGACCTTGATGCTCGACGTGATCGACCGCGTGGGACCGGGCGGTGAATTCATATCTGCAAAGGAAACAGCCAAAAATTTCCGCAAAGAGATCTGGCTCCCGCACCTGATGGATCGTCAGCCCTGGAATCAGTGGGAGAGAAACGGATCCCTGTCCATGCTTGAAAGGATCCAGTCGCGCATTCGTAAAATTTTAGAGACGCATGTTCCGCATCCAATGCCGGATGGCGCGCTTGAGAAGATCAACGCCATTTTGAATAAATAGATCTGCTGCGTTTGATAAATAATTAATTCATCCAAAAGAGGAGAATCCCATGACCCTGCAAAGCAATTACACCACCCTTGAAGCACCGCGTTTACGAAAACTGTCCGATGACCAGGTGGAACGCCTGCACCACGCCAGCCTGGAAATTCTGGAACATACCGGGGTCCGCTTGTTCGAACCGCAAGCCCTGGAACTTTTAAAGAAAAAGGGAATTCAAGTGGAAGATGGAAATCGCGTTTACATTCCCGCGGGACTGGTGGAGTGGGCGCTCTCGGTCGCGCCGAAACGCACGGTACTTTGCGACCGCCACGGAAGGCGGGTCATGCCGCTGGAACGCAACAATGTGTTTTACGGTCCCGGCTCCGATTGCCCAAACGTGATCGATGTCCGGACTGGCGAGCGGCGGCGCGGCACATTGCAGGATATCGTTGAAGCTTCCACCATCTGTGACTCTCTGACCAACATCGACTTTCTGATGTCCTTCTGTATCGCCTCAGATCTGCCGCAGGACACGGCTGACCGCCACCAGATGCGCGCCATGCTGATGAACAGCACCAAGCCGAACGGCTGACCGCCACCAGATGCGCGCCATGCTGATGAACAGCACCAAGCCGATTTTGTTTGTCACCACCGAATTCGAAGGCTGTGTGGACGCGATCAAAATGGCGGAAGCGGTCGTTGGCGGCGCGGAACAATTACGGCGCAACCCGATCTGCGCCTGCTATATCAACGTCACACATCCCATGCGCCACAACCAGGAGGCATTGCAGAAACTACTCTTCCTCTCCGGTAAAGGGATCCCGACCACGTACACACCGGTTGTTTTGCGCGGCGCGACAGGACCTGTGACTGCCGCGGGTGCCATGGCATTAGCCAACGCTGGTGAACTGGCGGGGCTGGTTCTGGCACAACTCAACCGTGAGGGCGCTCCCATCATCCTGACCGGCGGCGTTAATGACATGATGGATATGAAGACCACAGTGGATGCCTACGCCGATCCAAATAATCGCGTGATGCTGGTTGAACTTGCCCACCGCTACGACCTGCCCATCTTCGGCCTGACCGGGTGCAGCGATTCCAAAGTCCCCGACGAACAGGCGGCAGCCGAAGCTGCGTTCTCGATCATGCTTGAAACCCTGGCAGGTGCGCAGATGGCTCATGATGTTGGCTATCTCGAAGGCGGCATGTGCAACTCTGTCGAACAGATCATCATGTGTGATGAAATGATCGCCTACACCAAGCAATTCATGAAGGGCATGGTCGTCAACGACGAAACCCTGGCGCTGGATCTGATCCACGAGACCGGCCCCGATGGCAATTACCTAAACAGTGAACACACCCTTAAACACTTCAAGGAAGATTGGTATCCCAAACTCTTTGACCACCGCAACTACGAGGACTGGAAAGCAAAAGGCTCCAAAACCCTCCGACAGCGGGCGCAGGAAAAGGCCTTGAAAATTCTGGCAACGCACAAACCCGAGCCGCTTCCCGCTGATATCCAGCAGCAGTTGGACGCAATCGCAGGTTTATAGACAACTCACGCTCCATCGGGTGGCGGCACCCGATGGAGCGGTACATACTTAAAGCAGAATCAAAACCGACTTAAAACCCAATTTTTGAAGATGCAGTTGATGGACAAGCGGGCAGCTAACACCCTACACCACTATCGAATTTGTATTCGCCCAGTACTCAGCGTTTGCATCGAACTTATGACTGGGCGCGCCTACAAGAAGTAATTACCTCAGACTGGGAAACGCCTGATTGCAATCTCCTAACCAGGCGGATACTTCGTGCAGGATCTATCCGCCGCAACAGGCTGCCAGGGCGGCAGGCGTACCTTGCAGACCGAAGAAGCATAAGAACCGTTATTAGTTGAGAGGGGAAAAAATAAAACAAGAAATAAGACCCCAATTCAAGGATTTTGACAACGCATTGGATAACTGAGGCAGTTGACCCATCGCTTCAGACCAACACAGCTGCAAGTGAGCCCCGGGAGTAACCAGAAAACCAAAGGAGGAGGACAGGTTTTCCCTGGTTTTTGATGCGCTCCTTTAGCCAGAAAATGATGTTGCCCATCATGCTACTAGGGGAAGATTCATGGATATTCTCTTTCACCTCTTAATTCCGGGCGGATGTAAAAAGTACCCAGCCCAGGAGGTTTGGGCAACCAAGGGTGCAAATTGAGTCTCTAGCCGAAGGAGTTATCCATAACTGTAACGACCCTATCTTGGATAATCTCTAATAAATTCCCAAAAGTTCCTTGCCGAGACAGTGAGTTTTTTATCTTTTGGGTACGCTAAAATTATTTTGCTTTCGACAATCTCTGCCAAAGGAATTGCAATCACTTCAGGATGTTTGTGATACTGAAAAATTTTCTCCATGACAAGCGCAATTCCCGACTGGGATGCAACCAATCCAAGAATGCTTTCCACGCGCAGGCTGGCATAAAAATTACGCGGCTCAAAACCAGCCTTGTGACAGGCGTCCACCGCCAACTCGTGGACAATTGTGCCTTTGTCGAACATGATAAAGTTTTCGTTGGCGAGTTCTGACAGGGAGATGGATACCCGGACAGCCAAAGGGTGTTTGACGGATAGCGCAACCACGAACTTATCCTTGTTTACTTCGAGCGTGTGATACTGTTCAGTGTCAAGATAGTTATCGCGGATAAAGGCCAGATCAAACTGATGGTTATTCAAGGCGGGCAAAATAGTCGCAGCCTCACGCTCCTCCAACATGAGTTGGCTGTTGGGATAGGCGGACTGGAATTGAGCAATATACGAAGTAATTCCATATTGGGCAATTACCGGAATAGCCACAATGGAGAGTGATGCCGCGCTCTTATATTCCATAAGGCTGGAGAGCAAGGCTTTATATTCATCATTTAGCCGATCCGCATGTTTCCGAAATGTCTCCCCGGCTTCGGTGAGCGTAATATTGCGTTTGCTGCGATCAAAAAGAGCAACCCCTAATTCTTTTTCCAATGCCATGATCTGTTTGGAAAGGGAGGATTGTGAAATGTAAAGTCTGTCCGCTGCAACAGAAAAGCTGCCAAACTCTGCTACTGCAAGGAAGTAATTGACAAGTTTCATTTCCATAATATCAGCCTCGTGTACTATTCCATTTTGGAATACATTGTATCAAAAATTGAATTGCTTTAACGCACCTGGAAACGTATGCTTGGTACACTGACCAATAACTGAATGGTCATAATCACCTTCATATGAACAAGGAGAAGAATTAAATGAAAAAGTCGCTTTCCATCATTCTGGCAGTTTTCATGATTGCGAGCATCATGTTGACAGCGTGCGGCGCCAAGCCTGCCGTCCCGACCGCAGCACCTGCTACTGAGTCAGCCGTCACGGTTGCCACCGAGGCGTCCGCTGCAACCGAAGCCCCTGCGGAAGACACCATTGTTTCCATGGTGCCTGCAAAATCCGGATCGCCTTTTGATATCAAAGGCAAAACAGTCTGCTACATCATCCCTTCACTCGCCAATCCTTTCTTGAACGGTGTATCCACCTCGGTTACAGAAAAATTCAAAGCTGACGGTGTGACCGTGAACGTCTACGGCGCTGACGAAGGTGGATTGAACCAACAGTTCGATCAGATCGAGAACTGTATTTCCATGAACAACAGTTCGATCAGATCGAGAACTGTATTTCCATGAAAGTTGATTTCATGTATGTCATGGCCGCTGGAGAAATTGATCAGTTGCTGCCGGCTATTGAAGAAGCCAAGGCTGCTGGAATTATGGTCATGGGTGTTCCTCCTCAAAAACTGGCACCCTTCGATGCCATTATGCACACCAGCCAACTCGAAGACGGCCAAAAAGTCGCCAGGATGGCCTGCGATTTCATTGAAGCCAAGTACCCGGATGCTGCTGACGGCAGTGTTGAAACTGCCATCATCGGTGGTGCGAGTTCCTCAGTTGGCATGCACTTGCGCGATGAGGGTTATTCCACTATCACCGACATCTGCCCCAAAGTCAAACTGGTTGCACATGCGGATATTTCAACTGACAGTATTCCTGCCGGTCAGGCTGCCGCTGAGAACGTCTTAACTGCCAATCCAAACGCCAAGGTGTTCCTTGGCCAATCCTCGGCCCATGCCCAGGGTATTGCCAACGCTATCAAAGCGCTGCCAGGGGTGGACCTGTCTGAATATGGCGTCTTTGCAGGCGATATGGATCCCTCCATGATCCCAACTGTCACCAGCTGCGCGGATCCCTACAAGGGTTTTGTCGCCATCGGTGGAACGGCTCTTGATCAGGCGACCTACGACCAAATGAAGAAGATGCTGCAGGGCGTCGAACATCCCAACATCATCAATGATGTCTTGGAACCTATCAACTGCGATTTCAGCACGATCGTTCCTAAATAAATACCAATTTGTAATAAATATTAGTGAAGGGTTGGGGGGGCCCTTCACTAAAAATCAGAGGTGAAAAAGAATGGAAGCCAAGGTTGTACTATCCCTGGAAAACATCACCAAAAGATATCCCGGTGTTCTGGCTCTGAATAATGTCTCAATAAGTTTTTATGAAGGCGAAGTACACGCCTTGTTAGGCGAGAACGGCGCCGGCAAATCGACATTGATCAAGGCGGTGGCCGGAGCCATCGATATAGATTCAGGAATTATTAAAATTAATGGGCATGAATATTCCAAGATGATTCCTTCGCTTTCCAGGAGCCTTGGTGTTGAAGTGATTTATCAGGAATTTAATCTGGTTCCCACCCTCTCATGTGCTGAGAATATTTATTTGTGTGAAAAAAATGAAAAATCGGCATTATTTAGCGCCAGGGAAATTGAGAAAAGGGCAGCCGAGGTGCTGGAACAGTTTGGGGTAAAAATTGATCCACGTATCTTGGTGCAGGATCTATCCATTGCTGAGCAACAGATCATCGAAATTACCAAAGCCGTCTCGAAGAATGTGAAAATATTGATCATGGATGAACCCTCTGCTCCTTTAAGCGTTTCAGAAGTAGAGCTGATGTTCAAGATCATTAACCAGTTAAAACAAAAAGGTGTGACGATCATTTACATTTCTCATCGTTTGGAGGAAGTCTTCCGCATCTCTGATCGCGTGAGTGTCATGCGTGATGGATGCTATGTCACCACCAAAAACACGAATGAGACCAACCGGCAGGAATTGATCACGCTGATGGTTGGTCGTGAATTAAAGGAAAGTTATCCTCAACGGAAAAAGTCCCCTGGTGAAGTTGCCCTGGAAGTGAAAAAACTCACAGGGAATGGTGATCGAAATATCTCATTTTCAGTACGCAAGGGTGAAATATTGGGAATCTCCGGATTGGTTGGCGCTGGTCGAACAGAATTGGCTCAACTTCTCTTTGGTGCCGTTCCAATGGAAAGCGGTGAGATCTTGATCAATGGACATCCTGTCAATATCCATTCTCCATTGGATGCAATCCAGCACAAAATTGGATTGTTGACAGAAGACCGCAAGGGTCAGGGGCTGTTCCTTGAAATGGCTGTCAAGTGGAACATCAGTTTCCCGATCATTCGACGCATTTCAAAATATGGTGTGGTTAATACGAAAAAAGAAGATGAGATCGCGCAGAAATACAAAGAACGGATTAATATTAAAACTCCCAACTTATTACAGCAGGTGATCAATCTGAGCGGCGGTAATCAACAAAAAGTGGTGCTCGCCAAATCCTTGGCAGCCGAGTCTGATATTTTGATCTTTGATGAACCAACTCGTGGGATTGATGTTGGCGCCAAACAGGAAATTTATCATCTGATGACTGAATTGGCTGAGAATGGAATTGCGATTTTGATGATCTCTTCTG
>JAIFNG010000122.1 GCA_020047815.1 Anaerolinea sp. | reverse complement strand
CGCTGGACCAGCGCTGATCATGCTGCTTGCCATGGGCATACACCTGCTATTGGGCGGTACCGCCCCTGACTATGTCCCATTCGGCATTCGCTGGTTCATTGTGGCGGTCAACTTCGTCCTCGTGCTGATGATCGGCGGACCGCTGGGTGAGGAGTTTGGCTGGCGCGGCTTTGCTCTCCCGGCCCTTGAAGCACGTTTTCGCCCGCCGTGGGACAGTCTCATTCTCGGCATCATCTGGGCGGTATGGCATTTGCCGCTCTTCTTCATTTCTGACTCGGCTCAACACAACCTGCCCTTTGGGTTGTATGTCCTGCTGACAATTCCTCTGACCATCCTGATCACCTGGGTCTATCACGGATCAGGCGACAGCCTGTTGCTTGTGATGCTTTTCCATGCTGCCGTCAACACCTGGTCTGGTCCCTTGATGATCAGCCCTGAAGCGGCAGGCAGCACCAGACCCTTTGTTTTGGTTGCGATATTGACGGGGGTGGCGGCGCTTCTGGTCATCATAGTTCCCGGATGGTTGGTTTCCAAAAGTCCGTTGATAAATGTTGGCAAATAATTATGCTTTGGTAATTTTATTTTTGGTGATTGCAAAGAAATAAATTATGTGCAAAAATTTAGCGTGCTGGCAGTGAAAAATTTTTCCGATCAGCGAATGGACTACAACCAAGGAATGATCCCATGACGCTATTTGATGACATTCTCACTCAATTCCCCCCCGATGTTCAAGTGATGGTACGCAAGATCTGGGAGGCGTTGGGACCCAATGAAAAAGCCAGCTTCCTGTCACTCGTGGTTGGTTTCCCGGCGGATTCAAACCTGGTAAAAATACTGGTCAAGTTATCCACCACCCAGATCCGTCAAGCCTTTGGCAGCAAGCACCGGGTCGCCATCGTCGGACCGGCCAATGTCGGCAAATCCACCCTGTACAACCAGTTGGCCGGCTTCGCACAAAATAAAAGTGATCTGGCTGTTGTGAGTCTCCTGCCGGGTACCACAAAAGAGAATCAACAGGCTGATGCAGCCCTGTTTACTGTGGTCGATACACCCGGCGCGGATGCGGTGGGGAGTGTGGGTGAACATGAGAAAGACCTGGCTTTTTCGGCTGCCACAGAAGCCGATTTTCTGGTGATGGTTTTCGACGCCATCCAGGGAATTAAAAAGACCGAGCTGGAACTGTTCAACGAGCTGTCTGCGCTGAAAAAGCCTTTCGTGGTGGTGCTGAACAAGATCGACCTGGTGCCACACAAGGACCTGCACGCTGTGATCTCGAATGCCGCGTTGAACCTGGGACTGGAGGCCGACCAGATCGTTCCGATCGCCGCCAAAGACGGCAAGAACCTTGGCAAAGTGCTATTGGCAGTGGCAGCCACCGAACCTGAGATGGTAGCCGCCCTGGGACAGGCATTACCGGAATATCGCTGGCAGCTCGCCTGGCAAACCATTGTCAGGTCTGCTTCGATCTCGGCCACCATTGCATTGGTGCCGCTGCCGGTCATTAATTTTGTCCCGCTGGTGATTACGCAGTCGATCATGGTGGTTAGTATCGCCCGCATTTATAACTACAAAATCACCCCGCAGCGCGCATCCGAACTGGTCGCCACCTTTGGGTTGGGCTTCCTGGGACGGTCCATCTTTCAGGAGCTTAGCAAGCTGGGCGGGCTGCCGGGCTGGCTGCTGAGCGCGGCGATCGCTTCCTCCACAACCGTAGTCATGGGCTACGCGGCTGTACGCTGGTTCGAAAAAGGCGAGAAGCTTTCGGCGGAGGCGCTCAAAAAGCTCACGCAGGGGATGACCACCACCCTGCTGAATACGCTAAAAAACATCGGAAAACGCAAGCCGAGTCAAAAAGGACTGCAGGAGCAGATCACCCTGGCGCTGGAAAACTCACCCCTGGCTGAAAGCCGCTCAGCACTTGACAGTGAGGTGGATGAATAAAACATCTCCCCCAAGTGGTGGAGACGAACACTCCCCAGCCGATGGATGCGGCTGGGGAGTGTTCGTCGTATGATGAAGTCAGGTTCGGAAAAAATACCTGAACCTGCCCATTAATTTAATAAAAACACCATGATCAAAAAGGAGAAACAAAAATGGATAAGCAGTACCCCGCCTATTACGAACAACTTACCGGACTTATGAGCGCTTTGGGAAAGGAAATACCAGGTCCGATGGCTGGGTTTGGTCAACTCCACAAACAGTCCATGACCGACGGCGCATTGAGCGCAAGAACCAAGGAACTGATCGCACTTGCAATTGCCATCACAGTTCGCTGCGACGGCTGCATTGCCTACCATGTGCATGATGCCCTCCAGGCCGGGGCGACCAGACCGGAGATCGTTGAAGCGATCGGTGTCGCCATCCTCATGGGCGGAGGACCTTCGACAATATACGGCTCCGAAGCATTAATGGCTTTGGAACAATTTGAAGCGTCAGGTGTGCGCTAAGCTAACAGGAGAAAAAAATGATTAACTTTCTTATTTGGATCATCGCAGGCGGGTTCATCGGCTGGCTGGCCAGCCTGATCATGAAGACAAACAGCCGGCAAGGCACGATCGTCGATATTGTGGTCGGCATCGTGGGCGCATTCCTGGGAGGATACTTCCTCAGCCCGCTCTTCAACATCAGCACGATCAACGAAGGCAACTATAGCATTCCCGCCCTGTTGGTGTCGCTGGGGGGCGCCATCATCCTGCTGGCGATCTCCAAGTTGTTCCGCAATATCGGCGGATTTGTGCTGATCATATTGATCGCGCTGCTGATCTACATCTACTCCACCTGCTGGACGATGGGGTCAACTTCTGCGTTTTGCATCAGCGTCAGGGCAATTCCATTCCTGCAATAACCCTTCTCCCCCAAGTGGCGGATAAGAATACTCCCCAGACGCAGGATGCGTCTGGGGAGTATGTATTGTAGGATGAATGTACTATGACCCGCGTATATGTAGCCGATGCAAAACCCGAAGAACGTTCTGCCCTTCGCCTGGTACTTCTTGATCTAAAAATGGAAGTAGTTGGAGAGGCCGCCGATTGGTCAACCACGTTAGCACAAGCGCCAATCCGTCGTGTAGATATGTTGTTAATCGATTGGGATCTGCTTCCCGATTCACCCACCGCAGCCCTGGACAGACTTCGACAGGCCTGCCCGGCCGCGCTGGTCATAATTCTCATCAGTCATCTGGATGCCCGTCATCAAGCCGCACTCTCAGCGGGTGCCGATGCTTTTATCAGTAAGGGTGAGACGCCCGATCGTGTAGCGGAGCGTTTGCGTCTCGCGGCGGCGAGTGTCCGTACTGTCTGAATGAGAAGTTTGAGATCCGGTGCGTCAACGTTGTCCCGAGCACCGGCACAAAATGGGACAACGATTTCATATGATCTGGAGGATCAAAATCATGAACAAGGATATCCTGGAAGGCAAGTGGAAGCAAGTTCGGGGCGAGGCAAAAGCCTGGTGGGGCAAACTCACCGATGACGACCTGGATCGGGCTGCCGGCAAGTTTGACGTCCTGGCAGGCATGCTTCAGGAAAAATATGGCTACACCCGTGAGGCGGCTGCCGATGAGATCGACAAACGCGTGACGGAGTATGAAGCCGGACTGAAGGCCAAAACCGTACCTGCCGCCAAATAATTAAAACGCCGGCTGTTCCCTTTGAGAACGGACGGCAGACATCACAATCCAACACGGGCAACCGTGTAATTGAAACATTTCCAAAAGGAGCAAAAAATGAATCTCATCATATACCTAATTGCCGGAGCGATCGTTGGTTATGTCGCCAGCAGGATCATGCACACGAATTCACAACAGGGAACCCTGATCGATATCATCGTGGGTGTTATCGGCGCTTTCATTGCCGGTTACTTCATCAGCCCCCTGCTGGGTGTCGGGACCATCAACGACGCCGTCACCCTTCCGACCATGTTGGTAACACTGATTGGCGCCGTCATCCTGCTATGGATCGTCAAACAAGTTCGCCGCTAAAACCAGCCGTATTGAATTAGGCGGTCAGGAATGCGCGCATTCCTGACCGCAGGCATTATCGATAAAAATAATTTATTACGGTGAAGATGGGTTCAAGTTCAACCCAGAAAGAAGGATAAAAATGTCAAACCAAAATAGAGTATCCGCAGTAAGAACATCACAGAATGAACCGGGGCGGGAACAGCGTATCTTCAGTTTCAAGGCCACCCAATTGATCTGGCTGTTCCTTGGAATACTCGAAGCATTCATTGCGCTCCGCTTCCTGCTAAAACTGATCGGCGCCAACCCGGAAAGCCCGATCGTTGCCTTGATCTATGGGTTTACCTACCTGTTCCTGTTCCCCTTTGAAGGCATGACCGCTACACCCTCCGCCGGCGGCATGGTACTGGAACTCTCCTCGCTCTTTGCGATGGGCATTTATGCCCTGATCGCGTGGGCCGTGGAAAGAATAGTCTGGCTGGTCTTTTATCGTCCGCGCGGCCCGGTAGTCGCCGTAACTGAAACCAGTGTCTCAGAAAATCACAATCCTCCCCAATAAACCCCTCCCATAGCGCAAAAAGGCAGAAATGAACAAATTCCTCGAACGGCCAAAGCACGAGACTCAACCATTAGGCATTCTTTTTGCCCGCATCCTACGCTGGTTTTCGGGTCTTAGCCAATGGTCGGAGGAGGACCAGATGGACGCGGGTATTTATTATGGTGATCAAAGGTGATCCCCGCCCAGTCGGGCAATATGGAAATTCAACTATAAGGAAATAATAAAATGATCAATGAAAATCAACATCTCGAATATCGCAGGGGCAGTATCTTTAACGTTTTACTCGGCACGCTGATCGGCGGACTGGCTGGTGCAGTGGCGATGCTGTTACTGGCGCCGCAATCCGGGGAAGATACCAGAATGCTGATCCAGAAAAAAGGCCTCGAATTACGCGACCTGACCACCGATATGGTCGATGACACGCTGTCACAGGTGCGTTCAAATGCAAACAAGGTCTCGCTCGGCGGACGCAGGAAGATGAATGAATTAAAACAACAGGGACAGGAGCTGGTGGCCGAGCAATTGGACCATGTTTCTGAGGCTGCCCAGGCTGGTAAAAAAGCGATCCAGAATTCCTAAAGCGGATGACAGCGCCCATCAAAGTGTCGTGAAAGTCGAATCACTCAAAGGAGAATGAATATGAATATGGGTCAATTGAAATGGATCTTGCTTGGGGTCTTCCTGGTCATCACCGGACTCGGACTTCTTGGACTCGGCGTTGGCGGCGCCTTAAGCGTCATTGCAGGCATCTGCGCGCTGATCGCCGGTGTGTTGTTCATCATCAACCGCTAGTACCAATCACTTTCTGGAGCATGGCTTCCTGCCGGAGGCTGTGCTCCTGATTGGTTGTTCTCATGGATCGCCTGAGAGCAGGTTCCCATGCTTGAATTCATCATCCTGGTGCTAACCGCGCAATTGCTGCTGAGCTTCTTCGGTCAGTCCATCTTTCCGGGTGTGCCGCACACAGGCAGTTTTATCTACATTCTGTCCGTCCTTATTGTTGTTCTGATCATGATGAAATTTCTGATGTTGAGCATGTGAACATTCATTCATTTGACGATCATTGTTGTTTTTAGGAAGAGCATAATGTCCATGAAAAATATATTTTCCATATTTAACTCCAAATTCCTTACCCATCTCAGGCAGCTGTTTACCAACGAGTACCCAGACAGCAAGTCTGAGGTGGAAAAAAGAAAAGTTGCGGTTGAGAACAACTTGCGGTGGCAGGATGATGGCGGGCCGGTAGTTGAGAATACCAGACCGGTCGAACAGGCGGCAGAGAATGATCCTGCCGACCCGGGCGGCACGGCTGGAAACGATCATGAGAAAAGGAGATAAACCCCATGTTCCCCATTGGTGATGATAATTCCTCACGTAGAACTGTTCCGCTGGTCGCGTATGCCTTGATCGTTGTGAACGTTCTGTTCTTTCTGGCAGAGATGAACGGCGGCGACGCATTTATTATGAAGTGGGCTTTCGTCCCCAGCCGCTTCCTTGCCAACCCGGTCGGTGAGTTTGCAACGCTCTTCACCTCCATGTTCATGCATGCCGGGTGGGTGCACCTGGGCGGCAACATGCTTTACTTATGGATATTTGGCGACAATGTGGAGGATCGTTTTGGGCATGCCAGGTTCATACTCTTCTACCTGCTCTGCGGGCTTGGAGCAACCTTCGCACAGCTGGCATTCAGCCTCGGATCGAACATACCGAATCTGGGTGCATCAGGGGCGATCGCAGGCGTGCTTGGCGCATACATTTTGATGTTCCCAAAGAGGAATATTAGAGTACTGCAAGGTCAACGGATCCTTCAAGTGCCGGCGCTGATCGTGATCGGGCTGTGGATCGTTTTACAGTTATTTAGCGGCATCGGCTCCATTTCAGCAGCGGATACAGGCGGCGTGGCATACATGGCACACATCGGCGGCTTCGTTGCAGGGTTCGTGTTGACCTATTTGCTTGGAGGAAATACCGCGTCACGACGGATGACAGGTTAGAGATTAAAGCAGAACAGGCATGACACTTAACCCATCTTCGCACCCGTACGATTGGACATTCCGCCAGGTCGTGTGGGCCACCCTGGTGCTGGTTTCTGTCATGCTTGGCTTCTGGCTTCTCTATCGCTTTAACCAGGTCGTTTTCATTTTATTTATCGCGATCGTGATGGGCACTGTGATCAGGCCGATCGCAGCCTGGCTGCATCAGCGGGGCCTCCCCCGGATGGCGGGGATCATTCTTGTCTACCTCCTGCTGTTCGTTATGTTCGCAGGCTTCCTGCTGTTGTTATCTCCATTGATCGTCGAACAAGGCAGTACGATCACCGCCGCAATGCCGGGCTATTACCAAACCCTGCGCGAGTGGATGGGTAATTCTCCCAATCCATTAATGGTTCGCTTAAGCGATTTCCTTCCGGCCAGACTGCCAGGCCTGACCCCAGGCACAACGCAACAAAGCGGAGAGGATGTGATGGCCTCAGCAGGGCAGGTGCTGGGTTACATAAAATTGGCGGCTCAGATTTTTTTTATCGCCATCGTGACCCTGCTGTTGGCTTTTTACTGGACTCTCGACGGGACACGAATCATCCAGTCATTCTTAATGCTGGCGCCACAGGATCGGCGTGAGAACCTGAGAGAACTGATCTCAGCCATGGAAACCAGGGTTGGTAACTACATTGTCGGACAGGGCATCCTTTGCCTCGTCATCGGCATCATGGCGCTGGCTGCCTATCTGTTGATCGGCTTGCCCAATGCTTTGGTGCTGGCTCTCGTGGCAGGCGCGCTGGAGGCCGTACCGATGATCGGTCCGCTGCTTGGCGCTGTCCCGGCGGCATTGGTCGCGCTTTCCATTGGACCTGACAAGTTGGTGTGGGTCATCGCCGCGACAGTCGTTATTCAGCAGTTGGAAAACAACCTGCTGGTACCGCGCGTCATGAGTAAAGCGGTGGGGGTCAATCCCTTTGTTACTTTAGTGGCGCTTTTTGCCTTTAGCTCTTTTTTTGGCATTGCCGGGGCGCTTATGGCAATTCCCATGGCAGCCATTATTCAGGTTGTACTCAATCACTTTGTCTTTCGTCCAGTGACGATCGGGCCGGAGGTTTCGGCTGGACGCGATCAAGCCAGCCGTCTGCGCTATGAGGCACAGGACCTGGCGAATGACCTGCGCAAACAGGCCCGGCTGAAAAAAAGAGGCTCGGACCTGCGAGTCAAGCAGATCGATCAAGTGATGGATGAGATCGAGACGATAACAACCGGCCTTGATGCGTTACTGTCGCAGGATGACAGTATGTTGGATGGACCGCGATGAAGCAGCTGGTGGTGATCGGTACAGCGGTGATGACCACATTGCTGGCGCTTGTGGTGCTGTGGCAGTTCCGCACTGTGGTCGTTTACGTTCTGATCTCGCTGGCACTTGCGGCCACAGTCCGCCCATTCGTTAAGGACTTGACCAGGCGCGGACTTGTAATGCGCGTGGTTTTGATCTTTCTATACACGGTTGGCCTGGTTGGTTTCGGTTTTCTGATCTTTTATGTCGGCAGGTTCGCGGTCAGTGATGTTCAACAAGTCGCCCAAACCCTGTCAGTGCAGGGGAGTTGGGTGCTGCCAGCGTGGTTGGAAGGCAGTTCGTTCCAATATACACTGTTGTCATGGCTGCCAACCCCCGAGGAACTCTTTGAAGCAGTTACCGGCGAACGAGGTCAACTTGTGCTGCCCGCCGTCCTCGGCTTGACGGAGGGCATTGGCGGCATCGCCAGCGGCGTGTTCCTCGTTCTGATCCTCAGCATTTATTGGAGTATCAATCAAGTTCATTTTGAGAGGCTCTGGCTTTCGCTGCTGCCCGCTGAACAGCGCAAACAGGCGCGGGATGTATGGCGTACCATTGAGCCTGATCTTGGCGTTTACATCCGCAGTGAGATCGTTCAAAGCCTGCTGGCGGCGGTGCTGTTGGGACTTGGATATTGGCTGCTTGGTTCCCAATATCCGGCGCTGATGGCTTTGGTCGGCGCGCTGGCATGGCTGATCCCCGTAGTGGGAGCGCCCCTGGCGATCATCCTGCCGCTGTTAATGGGACTGTTGACCAGTGTTCAGCTCAGCCTGTTTACGATCCTTTATACACTCGTTGTCCTGATCACCCTGCAAGTATGGGTCGAGCCGCGTCTTTTCAAACGCAAATGGGATAATCCCATTCTGACCCTGGTCATATTGCTTGCCATGGCAGATGCGTTTGGCCTGCCCGGCATCCTTGCAGCACCGCCTGTGTCGGCTGTCTGCCAGATCCTGTGGAGTCTGCTGGCCAGCAATCGGCTTAATGCAGGGGCGGCGGTTCAGATCTCTGACCTCAAGGAGCGGCAAGTTCGCCTATGGGCTGTCATCCAGGAGATGGAAGAACCACCTCCGCCCCTGGTGACCAGCAGTATGGAACGGCTCGCGAATCTGATTGAGAAAGCCGAACCACTTCTACCCGTGGTTCTGCCGCCTGGGTCGTCCATATCCTCAAAATCCTGAAAACAAAAAATGACTGCATCTGAAATGACCAAACATTTTGCACAACTAAAGCAGCAAGGCATGAGCCTTGCAGACAGGCTCAATGAGTACACAGGCGGCTGGCTGGGTGTGCTGGCGACGGCGGCAAATAAAGCTCTCAAGCCGGAGACAGGGATCGCGGCTGCGGCGATTGCCTACTTTGCCCTATTTGCCCTGTTTCCCATCACTCTTCTAAGCATCGCCATCGCCAGTTTCAGCCTTGGCCCGTCGATGGATCAGCAGCTCATCATTCAAAGGCTGGAGTTTGTGGCTCCGGCCCTGGGCCAGTTGCTTGGAAAAAATATTGATGAAATTATCAGCGCACGTGGACCGGTTACCGGCATCGCTTTGGCTGGTTTGCTGTGGTCTGCTTCCACGGTTTTTTATACATTTACCCATACCTTGACTAAAATTTGGGGTGATAAACGCCGCCGCGCTGCCTGGAGGCGGCGTGGTCTGGCCATACTCTTTGTATTGATCTTCGTCGGCCCGACTCTCTTCCTGGCTTCATTTGTCAGCAGCATGATCGCCCACCTGCGCACCTGGTTACCCGACTCGATCATTGCGATGCGGGGCGGTATAAGTTTGGTCCTGGCTATCGTGCTCGATGTTGCCATGTTCATGGTGCTCTATATGATGCTGCCGCATGGAGCCTCCACCTGGCGCGAGATTTTGCCTGGCGCAATTGGCGCGGGCCTGCTTTGGGAGCTTGCCAAGAAAACCTTTTTGCTCTTTGTTTCCACCTACATCACTGCCTCGAACCTGGTCTATGGTTCTGTGGCGGCCATTATTGCCATCCTGACCTGGGCCCACCTGAGCGGGCTTATCTTTCTCTTTGGCGCTTACTTAAGCGTTTCCTATTTCCAGTTGAAACAGAAGAAAAAGGAACAGGCCGGCGAAAACCATCCGCAGGAACCTGTCAAATGATATTGGGGGCAATATCAGGGGTTGTCCCCCAAGTGGACTGGAAAAACACTCCCCAGTCGATGGATGCAGCCGGGGAGTGTTTTGTTTACGATTGAGTTGACGCACAACCATTACGATCATAAAGGAAAAGTTGAACACACTAAAATATCTATTGATATCCCTTTCGCTTGTTACCATCCTTTCAGCATGCAACCTGCCAGGCAGGGCTGGTTTGCCAACCCCGACCGTCGACCAGGACCTGGTCGGCACGATCGTTGCGATGACCATGCAGACCCACCCCACGCGGACAAAAATAATTGCCAGCGCCCCTTTATCCACCATGACGCTGGCAGCTGCCTCACCAGTCGCCACGCGCATCCCACCCAATACACCCGTCTGGTCAACGTATAACTATACTTGTAAACCAGCTGTTGGCGGCAGCACCATGACGATGAATCTTGGCTGGACTGACCGCTCCGATGGCGAAGAAAGCTATAAAGTCCATCGGGATGGGCAGGTCATCGCGACGCTGGAACCCAACTCTGTATTTTATGTGGATGTCTTTTTTGTCGCGACCGGAAAGACCCTGAGTTATTCAATCGAAGCCTTCAACGAGAACTGGCAGACAAGCACCAGCACGATCACCCACGGCTGTCAGTAAGGAAAATATTGAGGATGTTCCTCCCCCAAGTGGACTAGAAAAACACTCCCCTGCCGATGGATGCGGTTGGGGAGTGTTTTGTTTATGATGAATAAACAAGCCATGACTTTCTGGCTGATCATCTCTTTGCGCTTATCCGGCAAAGGAGAATTTATGTCGTGTCCAAATCATGAACGAACAAAAAGGAAATCAACCATGAAAATGAAAAATGTATTTGCTGCCGCAAGCGCCGGCATGATCTTATTGTTATTGGCGGCTTGCAATATGCCAAAACCCGCCTCTGCCCCCATGCCGACACCGACTGAAGTGGTGATGCCAGCCACAGGTGTGGAATATACCTTTGTCACCAATAAACTATTGATGCCGACAACGCAGGAACAGACGCAAGAGTTCGCGCTGAATGTGGATGGGGATACCCAAAACACAACGGACAACAAGTTCGGGACCCTGCTGACCTTGCTTACATCCGCAGTCAGAAATATTGAATTGCAGTCAACGCTTGACCAGGCTGTTGACAACGGTCAACTGGTTTCGCTGCACGTCATCAAAGCAGATGATGCCCTGAACGACACAAGCGTCTCATGGTCGATCCTCCAGGGACAACAGACCCTGACCGCGCCCAGTTTCGACGGCTCTGACAAGTTCGCGCTCGATGCTGTGGCACCTGCCAACCTGCCGATCGTTGGCTCACTTACCAATGGTCACTTCTCGGGCGGACCTGGCGCGGCAAAAGTCCAGATGGTTTTGCTTGGGCAGCCGCTCACGGTGGATCTGATCGGGATGCGTCTCGAAGTTGACGTAAGCGCGAAAGGCTGTGTCAACGGCAAGCTGGGCGGCGCGGTGACAGTGGAGGAGTTTAGCGGCAAGATCCTGCCCCCCATTGCAGAGGGACTTAATCTGGTGATCAGATCAGACGCAACGGCGGCAACCGCCATCCTGCAAGCCTTCGACGCAGATGGAAATGGCGCAATTACCAGCCAGGAGCTTGAGAACAATCCCCTGTTAATGATCGCGGTCTCACCGGACGTGGACATGCTTGACGCTTCAGGCAACTTTAACCCGAGGCAGGATGGCGTGAACGACTCCTATTCGGTGGGGCTGGGCTTTACCTGCGTCCCCGCCACCTGGGAACTGGCACTGGTTCCATAAAGCGAAAAATTTTAAGCGCGAAAGAATGCCATGAAGATCTGTAAAAACAGGCATTTTCAGCCATGGAAGCACCTCCCCCAAGTGGCGGAGAACAACACTCCCCGGCCGATGGATGCGGCTGGGAAGGGTTCATTGTATGATGAATTGTAGGACAAATCGTTCAATAAAAGGAGCTTTCCAATGTTATACACAATTATAGTAATTCTGCTCATCCTCTGGTTGCTTGGATTTTTAGGACCGAATGTTTTTTCCGGCATTCCCCGTTCAGGCAATGTTGTCCACGTCCTGCTCGTCATCGTGATCATCCTCGTAATCCTCAACCTATTGGGGATC
>JAIFNG010000125.1 GCA_020047815.1 Anaerolinea sp. | reverse complement strand
CACCGATCGTATGCCGCCCATCGTATCCTCGACCACGATCAGCTCGAACGCCCCCGGTAAATCACTGAATCGTCCGTTCAATGCGCCCGTACTGTGCCAGCCATATGCCGCCTGCAACGCAGCAGATTCATCCCCTGTCCATGCGGCAAGCGTGGCTGCCAGCGCCTGAAAAGCAGAAGGCTTTACAAGAGTCGCCGGGTCAAGTTGATACTGAGCCGCAATATATTCCAATTTACCAAATGCGATCAAGGGGATATTCTTCATACCCACCAATTCAAGTGCAAGTTCTGCTTCGGGCGCATAACCGAGATTGGATACCGCCATCCCGCGCGGCGGACGTGACGGACGTGCTGTGAATGCCGCCAGGTGATTTCCGTCCTGTTGAAGAGCGGCGCGTATCTTTTCATCCACATTGGATTGATCATGTTTCAATAAAAACGAGTCTGTCTCGAATTCGGCTTGCAGATTGTAGGTCTCCGAGAAATCTCTGCTGCCGAGGGTGTATTGCTGAAACGTCCGCATTGAATTGGACTTGTAAACACTGCGCGTCTCGGTCAATAAATTTTTTCGCAGCGCCGCAGGAATGGATGAAAAACACTCCGCATGAAATGCCGTCTCAGCAGGATACTGTCCCGTGACAAGCGCAAACTCAGGGATGGAAATTCCCCCTGGCATATTCACCCTGCACTGATCCTGGATCAACCTCGCAGCAGTGGATACATCATCGGGAAGATCATTCATCGGCTGGCGTGAAAGAATGTCCTCCCAATATGAGGCAATAATCAACGGAGACATATCCCACTCGCTGGAAATTCCGCGTTTTTCCAATTCCGTCAATAATCCTTCCTGGATTTCAAAATTAGGATCAATAAAGCGTTGGACCGTGGCGCGCAGTGCTGCCCGGTATCCGCCAGGGTGAACAAGTACACCATCAATATCCAGGAGAATAATTTTGGTCATTTGTGGCGCTTCTCCAGCTCGGCAACCACATTGGCGGGGGTTAACCCCCGCGCCGCGAGTAGAACCAGGGTATGGTAGGTCAAATCCGCGACCTCTTCGATGAGACGCTGGTCATCCTGCGCCAACGCCGCAACGACAACTTCAGTTCCTTCCTCACCAACTTTTTGTGCGATCTTCGGCAACCCTTCAGTAAAAAGACTGGATGTGTAGGATTTGCTGGTTGGATTCTGTTTCCGATCTTCAATAACTTCAAATAACCATTGAACGCTCATTATTATTCTCCTGATAATGGATCTGACAGGGTATTAATTCCTTGAGGATCCATGCCTCTATAAAAACAACTTCTTTCACCGGTATGACATGCAGCACCTGCGGGGTTAACCCGCACCAACAACGTATCCGCGTCACAATCCACACGAATTTCGACCACCGTTTGAATATTCCCCGATGTCGCGCCTTTGTGCCACAACTCTCTACGACTGCGTGACCAAAACCAGGTTTCGCCTGTTTCGAGGGTCAGGCGCAAAGATTCTGCATTCATATATGCCAACATCAAAACTTCATTTGTATCTGCATCCTGCACAATGGCTGGAACAAGGCCGCTGACGTCGTATTTAATTTTATCGTTCATCATTCACCCATTATTTCTCAATTCTCACCGGCACACCCCAGCCTTGCAATTCCTTTTTCAAATCGGGGATGTTCAGCTTCCCGTCATGAAATAGAGATGCGGCAAGAGCGGCATCGGCTTTGCCTTCTGTCAGTACATCGGCAAAATGAGATGGAAGTCCCGCACCGCCTGAAGCAATGACAGGCACGGAAACGGAGTCAGCGATCCGGCGCGTCAATGTGACATCATAACCAGCCAGCGTGCCGTCAGAATCCATGCTGGTCAACAGGATTTCGCCTGCTCCCAATTCCACACCACGTACTGCCCATTCGACAGCATCAATACCGGTCGGAACCCTTCCGCCGTTCACATAAACTTCCCAGCTGGAGTCCTTTCTGCGGGCATCAATTGCCAGCACGATACATTGCGCCCCAAACCGCAGCGCACCTTCAGATAACAACTCGGGGCGTTTCACCGCCGCCGAATTAACGCTGACTTTATCTGCGCCGGCAAGCAGAAGATTCCGCATGTCGTCCACAACACGAATACCCCCGCCAACCGCCAGCGGCATGAAGACTGTCTCAGCGACACGGCTGACCAGGTCCAGCGTGGTCTTGCGCCCCTCATGTGTGGCGGAAATATCAAGAAAGACCAATTCGTCTGCACCTTGTTCGTCGTAAAGCCGTGCCTGCTCCACAGGGTCACCCGCATCGCGCAGGTTCACGAAATTAACACCCTTCACCACCCGGCCATCTTTAATGTCAAGGCAGGGAATAATTCGTTTCGCCAACATAAAGCATCTCCTTGTTGCTGCGTAATGAACATCGACTCACCATGCGCAGCGTTTGGTTCAGCAGCGCCATGCGCAAATTTCTTCTTCGTTTGCATCAACACTTTCACGATCCATTGCTCAATTAATTTTCTTTGCAAGAGCCTGATATAAGATTTCCAGATCGATCGTTCCTTCATACAAGGCTCTGCCGATGATCGCTCCCGCCAAACCGGCATCTCGCGCCGCGATCACATCATTGATCGTGTGCACGCCACCCGAGGCGATGACGTCGAGGCCGCTGCATTCAGCCAACTCGCGGGTGGAAGGGATATTCAGCCCGCTGCCCAAACCGTCCCGGCTGACGTCTGTAAAGATAATCGTACCCAAACCCAATGCCTGCATTTGAAGTGCGAGGTCAATCGTCGAAACTCCGCTGTTATCCTTCCAACCGCGCACACGCACCAGACCATCCCGGGCATCAATTCCAACCGCAATTTGCGCCGCGCCAAAGCGCTTTAATGCAGCAGCAACCACTTCGGGGTTTTCAACCGCAATCGTGCCAAAAATAGCGCGGCTAATGCCCATGCTTAATACCTTTGATACGGCATCCACCGATCGGATCCCGCCTCCAAATTGCACACTCGCCCCAAATTCTTTTGCAGCCTTCAAAATGGACAATAATGCCTGTTGATTGGCAGAGTCGCCTTCACCGAATGCACCATCGAGGTTGATCACATGCAGCCACTTTGCTCCGATCATCAACCAGCGGCGGGCTGTATCGGCAGGGTCATCACTATATGATGTCATTCGTCCGGGGTCGCCTTCCTTTAAACGCACGACCTTGCCTCCGCGTAAATCGATGGCAGGGTAGATCATAAAACTCATGCCGCCTCCACAAAATTCTTCAGGATTTGCAATCCCACTGCCTGACTTTTCTCAGGGTGAAATTGCACGCCGAAAATATTTTCACGCTGAACCGAGCAGGCGTATCGCTGCCCATAAGTCACCTCTGCCATTACATCCGATGGATCTCCAGCCTGACAATAATACGAGTGATTAAAATAAACATACGCCCCATCGTTAATTTGATTAAAGAGTGAAGCGTCTTTCCTCACCTCAAGTTGATTCCAACCCGTGTGCGGAATCTTCACTGCAGAATCTTCTGCAAAACGCAGCACCCGGCCGCGCAATAAACCCAACCCAGTGTGCCGCCCCATCTCCTCACCGACATCAAACAGGGCTTGCATCCCCACACATATTCCAAGCAGGGGAACGCCGCGTGCAGCAACTTCTTTAACCGCGTCCTCCAATCCCTTTTCCCGCAAGCCTGACAAAAAATCACCGAACGCACCCACGCCGGGCAGCACCACTCGTCCGGCAGTTAAGACTTTCTCCGGATCATCGGTCCGGTATACATTTGCGCCAATACACTCCAAAGCTTTTTGCACGGAGCGTAAATTGCCTGTACCTGCATCAATTAAAATAACATCTTTCATTCTATTTCCTTTGGCAAACCGGATTGATAATATTTGTCCTTCATCATTCTTATAATTTGCCCTTGGTGGAGGGAATACTGCCCCCGCGCCGCAGATCGAATTGGGTGGCAGCATCCAATGCACGCGCCCATGCCTTGAATAATGCCTCAGCCTGGTGATGATCATCGCGTCCGTACATGATCCGGGCATGTAAATTACAACGCGCTGTCACCGCAAATGACTCAAAGAAATGAGGGAACAACGTGGTCGGGATGTTACCAACATAAGGCGAATGCCAATCGGCTTGAATGATCGCGTATGGACGTCCTGACAGATCGAGCACTACATGAGCCAGCGTTTCATCCATCGGCGCAAAGCTATCACCCATCCGGAAGATTCCCCTGCGGTCGCCGAGCGCCTGATCGAAGGCCTGCCCCAACGCCAATGCAACATCTTCAACTGTATGATGAACATCAATGTGCAGATCACCTTCGGCTTGCACCGTCAGGTCAAATAATCCATGCACAGCAAGATGAGTCAGCATGTGATCGAAAAAACCGATCCCGGTTGATATCTCGTGTTTCCCGGTGCCATCCAGTTCCAGTTTGATCTGGATTTTCGTTTCATTTGTCTGTCTTGATATTTCCGCGGTTCGCATGGTCATTCCTTTGGTATGTAAGTTACGGTGTAATGGTCTGAAAGTTGGGAATTGAACACCTTCCAACTTTTCAACCTGATAAATCTTTCATTGCCTTAATTAAAATATCCGTATCCTGTGGTCTGCCCACGCTGATGCGGATATGGTCACGCAATCCAGGTTTGTTGAAATAGCGAATGAATACCCCATACTCTTCTGCCAGCCGTGATTTGAGTTCTGCTGCGTCGCGCCCATTAACCTGACATAAAATAAAATTCGATTGCGTGGGATACGGTTTTAAATATTTAATCTCCTGCAAAGCAGAAACCAATCGGGTACGCTCCCGCTTAATTTTCTCCACCAGTTCCACCAATTCACCCACATTCGCCAGCGACGCCGTACCCGCAACACTGGCCGCCACATTAATATTATACGGCTGCTTGGACTTCCAAAGGATGGGCATCAGCCACTCGGGAAAAGCCCCATAGCCAACCCGCAGCCCAGCCAGGCCTGCCCACTTGCTGAAGGTCCGCAACACGATCAAATTCTCCCGCATTGGAACCTCACGGATTCGGCTAATGCTCACGCCAAGATCTTCACCTGCAAATTCAATGTAGGCTTCATCGAGTATGACCAATAATGGAAGCAGCAGCAGTTCGTCTAATACAGCAGGCTGGATCAAAGAGCCGTCCGGGTTGTTCGGCGAAGCGATGAACAATAACTTGGGCTTGAATTCTTCAACAGCTTTGAGTATGGATGGCATGTCCAGTGTGAAATCTGCTTTGCGCGGGACTTCAATACAACCTGCCCCGTTCAGCTCTGCGTCAAAGGGATACATTCCAAACGTCGGCGGGCATGACAAGATACACTCACCGGGCTCAAGGAAAATACGCATAAGCAAGTCCAGCAACTCATCTGCCCCTGAGCCTGCCAGCAGGTATTTCTCATTCACGCCTGTGAAGTGAGACAGCGCCCCTCTTAGGGCTCGGCTTTCGGGGTCGGGATAAATATGTGGGAAATCCATGTTTGCCAATGCTGCGCGGACGGAAGGCAAAATCCCATACGGATTTTCGTTGGCATCCAGTTTGACGATCTGCGATGGATCACGTCCCAAACGGGCGGAAAGCACCTCAAAAGGTTCAATTGGGGTATAAGGCGGAAGTGTTTCCAAATGCTTACGAATTTTCATGCGCAACTCCTTATCGGTTGGATCAAGCTGACTTTGGCAGATTCAGGTTTGGAGCAGGGAAACGGCGGGGGGGGGTTTGTCATCCAGCGACTCACTTATCCCAATCCCAATACCCCAAGCATGGCTTTATAGCGTGGGGGCTCCTCCTCAAAAATATAGGTGATTGGAGACACAATGATTCCGCTGCCACCGATCAAACGCAATTCAGATATCGCCTGAGGCAAATGGTCACGCCGGACAACAACTGTCACTGCATGCCAGCCCGCTGAGCCATCACGCACCGCGATCGGGCTGATGGTGGGTCCCTGTAAACCGCCGACATTGGTTTGGGTAAATATTTTTTGAGCGATCACATCCGGGTTTTCGCCGCGCATGTTTGCGATCACCAGCAAATTATCCTTGGCGCGCATGTGGGCTTCTATATATTCGAGCAAGCGCCGCGCCATCTCCAGAACTTCAGGACGGGTTTGCAGTGCATTGCGGTTTGCAATTAACACAGCCTGTGAACGCTGGATCACACCATCCGGCAATGGGCGCAGACGATTATCCAACAAGGTTTGGCCCGATGAAACAAGGTCAGAGATCATATCAGCGTAGCCAATAGTGGGAGCGCTTTCAAGTGTACCTTCGGCGGAAATTAACGAATGAGCAATATTGTGTTGGTTGAGAAAACGCTCAGTGAGGAATGGGAACTTTGTCGCTACACGCAATGGAGATGGTAGGGAAGCAGAATATGCCTTAAGGCTTGGGACATCTGTTACTGTTTTCCATGTTTCAGGAACAGCCAGGGTCAGCGCGCAGCGTCCAAACCCGAGTGCATCGTGAAGAATAAGGATATCGCCATCGGCACCGTCCTTTTCCATGAGCATATCCAATCCGGTTATACCAAAATCAATGCTCCCCTGCTTTACACTGACAACAATATCCCCTGGGCGTTGAAAGATCACTCCCAGGTCTGAAAGCGCAGGCAGTTCTGCCAGGTATTGGCGTGGATTGGGCTTGAAGACTTGCAGGCCGCTTTCAGAAAGAAACTCCAGCGCACCTGTTTCGAGGCGGCCCTTGGATGGAAGAGAAAGGCGAATATTTTTTTGTGGCGACATGAACGATCCTTAATAGTGAAATAATGGACATATAAAAAAACCCCGATCAATGGATGACCGGGGTGATGAAACAAGGCACACTATCCTGCTAAGCTAGTTCAGATACGCGCAAAGAATCTCCCGGTTTTTCGGGGGGTGTAATGATGAGCATGATGCTTGCGCGCGAACCCTGATTTCATAATGGTTGGCAGTATACCAATGTCATTCGGATTTGGCAAGCACAAGATAGACCTGGGCGTGTAACAAGTTTTACACAGCGCACAACGAATAAATGACAATTGTCATATTACATTTGTGATTTTTATCATATTGCACTCCACCCAATAAATCATACAATATTAGTAATCGTTTACTGTATCCATCAACGTTAGAGGTTTCAAATGATCCGCATTAACCGCCAAACTGATTACGCGATCCGCTTGATCTTGTATCTTGCACAACAGGAAAATGGCGCGCGCGTTTCCACAACTGAGGTCCGCAATGAAATGAAAATCCCACCCGCCCTGGCGCAACGTATTGTGGCGGATCTGGCGCGCGGCGAATTTATTTTTACTTTTCCCGGCAGGGTCGGCGGACTCACGCTTTCCCGGCCTGCAAAAGAGATCAATCTGAGACAAATCGTTGAGCATTTTGAAGGAAAGTTCTTTATTTCCGATTGTCTTCTTGAAAAAGGAAATTGCCCTTTTGACAACAACTGCCCTGTGCGCTTTCGCTGGGCACGCTTGCAAGCGCAAATGGTCCAGGAGTTGGAACAAATTACTTTTGAAGATCTGGCGCAGGATGCGCTGTCCATTAATGATCTGATTCCATTTGGTCTTTCACAGTTATCAAAATAAAAAGTCCGGGGATGTCCCGGAAAGGAGTGCCGCACAAAAAACAACCCGCTTTCTCTGTCACACAGCATTAAATTCAAACTCACTTTTGGAGAATAAATTATGGATCCAATCACACTATCACGATGGCAATTTGGCTTGACCACTATTTATCACTGGCTTTTCGTCCCACTGACGTTAGGCATGGGGTGGTTTGTGGCATATTTTCAAACCCGCTATTATCAAACGAAAGATGAAACCTGGCACAAAATGGCGAAGTTCTGGGGAAAATTATTCCTGATCAATTTCGCGATCGGCGTAGTGACCGGTATTGTGCAGGAATTCCAGTTCGGCATGAACTGGTCGGAATATTCACGATACGTAGGGGACATCTTTGGCGCTCCCCTGGCCATTGAAGCCCTGGTTGCATTTTTCCTGGAATCCACTTTCCTCGGCATTTGGATATTCGGGGAAGGGAAAGTATCCGCAAAAGTTCACCTGGCTTCGATCTGGCTGGCAGCCATCGGATCCAATCTCTCTGCTGTCTGGATTTTGATCGCCAATGGATTTATGCAGGCTCCCCCCGCAAACTCCTTTGTGTTGAATGAAGCAAATGGACGCCTTGAACTGGTCAACTTCTTTGCTCTGATCGGCAACCCCAAAGCCTGGATCTTCATCTGGCACACCCTTGCTGATGGACTTGCCATGGCAGCCTTCCTGATTTTGGCTGTAAGTGCCTATCATCTCGTCCGCAAACAGAACATTGCCTTTTTCAAACGCTCCTTCCAGATCGGCGCTGTCGCTGGTTTGGTAGCCAGCACACTGGTATTCCTCGGCGGACACACCATGGGTCAATACATGGCCGAAGTGCAGCCGATGAAATTAGCCGCACTTGAAGCCGTCTGGGAAACAGAACAACCTGCTTCATTCTCCTTGATAACCATCGGCGACCTAAGCGGCAAAAAGGAAATCTGGTCGATCCGCATCCCTTATGTCATGAGTTTTCTCGCCTGCAACAATTTTGAATGTGAAGTCAAAGGTGTCAATGAACTCCAGGCGACATACGAACAATTATATGGTCCCGCCGACTACATCCCATTGATGGTCGTTACCTACTGGACGTTCCGCATCATGATGGCATTTGGCTTAATTATGATGGGCGCATCCGCCTGGTTCCTCTATGCCACCCGCCTCAAGGATTATGAAAATGCCAAATGGATGAAACTTGTTCCCTTTGGCGCACTCATCCTGCCCTACGCGGCAAACGCCAGCGGCTGGATATTAACTGAAATGGGCCGCCAACCCTGGATCGTTTACGGTCTGCTCAAGGTACAGGATGCAGTTTCCCCAAATCTGACCACCGTTGATCTGCTCATCTCCTTGATCGGTTATACGGTTGTCTATGGTTCACTGGCTGTTTCCATGGTGTACCTGATGAAGAAATACGCCATTGCCGGACCAGACGCCGCCATGCACGAATCCGTTGACGTCGCCCCTGCGCCCGTCGGCTCGCAAGATTAATCGCGGAGGAATCAAAACATGTCTTACGAATTCTTACAAATCCTTTGGTTCGTTTTGATCGCAGTTCTATGGATCGGCTTCTTCTTTCTCGAGGGTTTCGATTTTGGTGTGGGAATGCTGCTGCCCTTTCTCGGAAAAAAAGATGTGGAACGCCGCGCCATCATAAACTCGATCGGTTCGGTCTGGGATGGCAATGAAGTTTGGTTGCTCACTGCCGGCGGCGCCACCTTTGCGGCTTTCCCGCATTGGTATGCCACCATGTTCAGCGGTTTCTATCTTGCCCTGTTCCTGTTGCTGGTCGGCCTCATCATTCGCGGCATCTCTTTTGAATATCGCTCCAAAGATGCTGCCCCTGCCTGGCGCAACCGCTTCGACTGGATGATCGCCATAGGTTCATTCCTTTCCGCTCTTTTACTTGGTGCGGCTTTCGCCAACCTGGCGCGCGGGGTACCGATCGACGAGAATATGATGTTTACTGGCAATCTGTTCACCCTGCTCAACCCCTATGGCTTGCTCGGCGGGATCACCACGGTTGCGATTTTCCTGCTGCACGGCGCGAATTTCCTCGGGCTCAAACTTGAAGGCGAATTGCGCGAGCGCGTTAATGTTTTTGCAAAAAAGTTATGGATCGGCGCTACAGTATTATATATTGCCCTGGGCGTATTCACTTACGCGGCTGGCTTTTGGGCGCGTGGTTATGTCAACCCGGGCATCGTCCCGATTGCCGCGGTTGTTGCCCTGCTCATTACTGGCTACTTCATTAACCGCAAGATGGAAGGTTGGGCATTTATCATGGTCGCACTGAATATTGTGCTGACCCAGGTCACATTCTTCTCCATGACCTTCCCCAATGTAATGCTCTCCACCACCAATCCCGAATGGTCATTGACCATCTACAACGCCTCATCATCCCAATATACGCTGACCGTCATGAGCGTCATCGCCTTGATCTTCGTCCCGATCGTGCTCGCCTATCAAGGCTGGACGTACTACATGTTCCGCAAGCGCATCAGCACCGATAAAAAGACCCTGGTCTACTAGTTTGAAACAAGGCGGAGTGAATTCACTCCGCCTTGTTTTTTTGTAACAAACATCACAAACAGGCAATTAAGAAGGAGAAAACCAATGGCAAAAGTTCTTGTGATTGGCGCGGGATTCGCAGGACATACTGCCGCGCTTTATCTTGGAGATAAATTAGGCAGAAAGCACGAAATTACCGTCATTTCGAACCGTGACGTGTTCGGGTATGTTCCATCCTGGGTCTGGGTGGGCGTGGGACACATGAAACCTGAGCAGACCATCTTCAAACTCAAGCCAGTTTATGACCGTATGAATGTCAAGTTCGTCCACGCCTCAGCAAAAGAAATTCATCCCGATGCAGACGATCAATATGTGTTGGGCGAGGAAGTCGGCACAGGCAAAGAAATCCGCCTGAATTATGATTATCTTGTTGTCGCGCCAGGTCCTCTGCTCAATTTTTCAGGCACACCCGGGCTTGGACCTGAAAACGGCTTCACTCACTCCATCTGCTCACTGCCGCATGCCATTAAAACCCGTGATGCCTACCTGGCTTTATGTGACCGCATGAAGAAGGGTGAAAAGGTGAAGATCGTGATCGGAACCGGTCACCCGGGCGCAACCTGCCAAGGCGCGGCATTCGAATATATTATCAATGTTCACAAGGATCTGCTGAAGAAAGGCCTGCGCGATAAAGCTGACATTCTCTGGCTATCCAACGAACCAGCGCTGGGCGATTTTGGCGTCAATGGCGTTCAGATCAAACGCAATGGGATCGTGCAGAAAAGTGATGATTTCATCAAGGCGGTATTCAATGATCACGGCATCCGCTACCAGGTACAGACAGGCGTAACCAAAGTGGAGCAAGGCAGTATCCACTGGCAGAACTACGAAGGAGAGGAAGGCACCACCGATTTTGATTTTTCCATGCTCATCCCGCAGTTCAAAGGACAGCCATTCAAGTATATTGGAAGAGATGGCTCGGATGTGTCATCCAAGATCGTCAACCCGATGGGTTTCGTGCTGGTGGATGGAAAATATGGGTTGCCCTATCCTGAGCTTTCACAAACCCCCGAAGCCTGGCCTGCCCAATACCAGAATCCAAACTATCAAAATATCTTTGCGGCCGGGATCGCCTTCGCCCCTCCCGGACCTATTTCCAAGCCCTTCACCAACAAGAACAACCTTGCCATTGCCCCAGCCCCGCCGCGTACAGGCATGGTCAGCGGTGTGATCGGACGTGTGGTTGCGATGAATATCGCAGACCTGATCACAACAGGCAAAATGACCCACAGCGAACGCATGACCGAAATGGTGGCGGCTTGTATCGCCAGCATGGGCGATTCACTCTGGGATGGCAACGCAGTGACGATTGTAATGCGTCCCGTTGTACCGGATCGTAAGAAGTATACAAATGAATATGGACGCGACCTGTTCATTTCGCACCTGGAAATGGGAGTGAGCGGCGCATGGATGAAGTTCATGCTTCACTACACGTTCATCTGGAAATTCAAAGCCCTGCTGGGCTGGAAGTTGATCCCTGAATAGGAGACTGGCATGCAAAACGAACAGGAATTTAGCAAAGCAGAGAAGTTCTGGATGAACTTCAAGTTGTATCAGTTCTGGCGGTTTATTGTGCTGAATATCAAAATTTACACGATCGCCGTACAGAGCAAATGGCACTGATCAATAAAATATGGAAAAAGCAAACCGGGGAATATTCCCCGGTTTGCTTTTTTATTTGAACTGTTTGATCATTCAATACCTTGCAAGATTTACTCATTCACCATTACACTTTGCCAATGCATCGCAAACTTCTAACTCTCACTCGCGACACCCGCCTGCCGCTCCTGCTAACAATTCTCACCGGATTTCTGGCTGGGCTGCTAACCATTTGGCAGTCATGGCTGCTAAGCAGGACGATCAATAATGTATTTCTGCTGGGACAATCCCTTGAACAGGTAATGACTTTTTTGCAGCTCATCCTGATTGTCATCTTCGGGCGTGCCCTGCTGACATGGTT
>JAIFNG010000010.1 GCA_020047815.1 Anaerolinea sp. | reverse complement strand
TTATTTATGCAAATATTTATTTGCATAAATAAAAAAGTGAGTATAATCATATTGTGATTATGACAATACCGTATTTCCATCTTGGTAACAAAAATGACCCTTTTTGTGTCAGCTTTAGGAAAATTCAGACAACTTTTGTGTCCTTCATGTTAAATTAAATGATCACAGCCCGACAAAAAGTCCTTTCGCATCTCAGGAAGACCCGCTCTGCATCTGCGCGGGAGATTGGACGCGCCTTGAACATGTCAGCACCGAATGTAAGGCATCATTTGGGAATCCTGGTAGCGGATGGGAGGTTGGAGGTTGTGTCTGTTCATATGCATGGCGAGCGCGGCAGGCCTGAGAAACTGTATTCACTTTCGCAATCTGCGCTGGGAGATAACCTGTCAGTTCTGGCAGATGCTTTGCTGCGCGAAAAGGTTGACCTGCGCGCGGTGGGTGAGCGTATCGCGCAATCACAGGGATTGGCGGCGATCTCGAATCAATCCATGCCTAAGCGCCTGGCACTGCTGATCGATAAGCTAAATGAGATGCATTATCAGGCGCGTTGGGAGGCAGGCGCCGAAGGCCCGCGTATTATTTTTGGAAGATGCCCGTTTTCAAAAATAATCGAACAACATCCAGGGTTATGTAAAGTGGATGCGACTCTTCTGGAAATATCGTTGGGCAGACCGATCTCAGAATTCACAAAATCAGAATCAGGTTTACGTGGATCATGCCCATTTGCATTTCGGGTTGGGTGACCCAATTGCAGTTCCATTCTTGAATACCTGGCATGATCCTGCCTTGGGCTGATCAAAAATGAAAAAAGCCAGGTGGTAATAAATCAAGAATTGTGCCAGGCAGGTAAACGGTTATACGAAAATTGTTTTCGGACTTATTCTGCAGGCGATAATAATTCGATTTTTTGATCCACTATCAGGGGTTTCCAGTATTTTTTCCTTCCCTAATAGAAGATACAAGCATCCTGTTCTTTTGTCGTTTGGGTTGTTGTACTTGTATCCACCCTTTTAAGGGTGGATACAAGTACAACATGCACCTTTTTGAAAAGTACAAGAATAATACAACCCAGATGCAAGATGCAACCTATTGGATCCCTATCCGGTTTCCTGTCATTTTTGGTAGGTTGGAAAAGGTGAAAATGTCCATATTTCGTGTAGGCAAAATATGACGAGGTTATTTTCTGGTTTCTGGAAGACGGCAACTTTAGCGGCGATCACCTAATGGACACAATGAACCCGGGTATATTCCGATGGGAGGTGGCTTCTTGTAAATTTGTTCAATCTGAAAGGATGGTTTCAAAATGACAGACTGTTTTTATTAGGGAATTGCCCGTTTCACAGAATCCTGATATCTGACCATGCACACAAGTCGCAGCTCCAACTTCAGAGATATTGTGGCAAAATAGGCGTATGAATAAAATCCTTGTATCCTTACTTGCGCTTGCCATCCTTGCAGCTTGTGTTCCTGCAACTGAGCAGCCAGTTCCTCCGATACCTGCCACTCCTTTTTTGGAGCCGACTGCAACCTCCACGCCTATGCCTGCTGCGTTATGGGTCAGCCCTGTTGTGCCAGCCAGCCTCCTGGAAATTACAAGATCATGGGATATTCCGCTTACCAGTAACTCTGCTCTTGCCACTCAAAAGCTTGATATATCCATTGCCTCGCGTGGT
Source organism: Anaerolinea sp. (assembly GCA_020047815.1). Taxonomy (GTDB): domain Bacteria; phylum Chloroflexota; class Anaerolineae; order Anaerolineales; family Villigracilaceae; genus Villigracilis. The sequence continues at coordinate 31,163 of JAIFNG010000010.1, read as the reverse complement.
TCCTTGTGGATTTATGCCCTTGTTGCGCCTTTCCCCACACTGACAGATGATGTGGACTCCCAGTCATTGATCGCAGCCTGGACTGGGAACCCTTCCGCGCCGATCGCCGGACATACGATTCTCATGGCCGAATCCACCCTGGGGGCGTTGACTTCCCTGTGGGGTGTACCCGCCGAGGGTATCTTGCAGATTTTGCCCGCGGAGCAGGTCCTGGATTCAGCATGGGCCAAATCTGCCTGGGCGATCATACCGTTCGAGGAAGTTCAGCCAAAGTGGAAGGTGATCGGCGTGGATGGGCAATCCCCAATTCATAAGGATTTTAATTCCGATGCTTATCCTCTTAAGGCATATTTTGAATTGTCATCGGATTCATTTGCATTGCCCGCATCAAACCGTGACCCATCCAAACTTGCAACGGTTGTACTGACAGGCGTGACCGCGCTGGTGCGTGCAACAGCAGCAACAATGGAAATGAAGGGTGTGACGTATCCCGCGGATCTGATCGGTGACTGGCTGCGGGAAGCTGATGTGACTCACATTAGCAATGAAGTGACCTTTGATAAGGATTGCCCGCCCCCGCGTGCAGGTTATCGAAATTTTATTTTATGCAGTGACCCAAAATATATGGAACTGCTGCTGGATGTTGGCGTGGATGTGGTGGAGTTGACTGGCGATCATTTACGTGACCGGGGTGAAGCTGCACTTTTGGAGACGCTGGCAATCTATAAGGCAAACGATCTGCCTTATTACGGGGGCGGGACAAATGCAGAAGAGGCACGTCAGCCTGTTTTGATGGAGGTGAATGGGAACAAAATTGCATTCATGGGTTGTAATGGAAAGCGTGCGGAGAAATATCCCAAAGCCAGTGCGACCAGTCCTGGGCCGGCTGTCTGTGATTATAAATATTTTGGGAAACAAATAAGTGAGTTGAATGCCAGGGGGTATCAGGTGATCTTTACATTTCAACATGAAGAATGTTATTCAGCAATTCCATGCTATACCCATGAAGATGCTTTTCGGACAGTGGCTGATGCGGGCGCGGTGATCGTAAGCGGCAGTCAGGCGCATTATCCGCACATGATGGAGTTCCGCGGTGATGCCTTCATACATTACGGTCTGGGTAATTTGTTCTTTGACCAGATGACGTATATTCTACCGGATGGTGAAGTGATCGATGAGACTCGGCGCGAATTTTATGACCGCCACGTTTTTTATGATGGACGGTACCTGGGTGTGGAGTTGTTGACCGGCATGCTCGAGGATTATTCACGTCCGCGCCCGATGACTGAGGCGGAGAGGTCTGCTTTCCTGTCTGATTATTTTTATTTCAGTGGTTGGATCCCACTGGCGCCAACCGCCATTCCACAGCCGACGGTTACACTAACGCCAATTGCACTGCCATAAAACAGTGTTGTAAGGATGTCGATTTTCACTTACGAACGGTAACTTGCCGAATTAAACCCATGCAGGTTATCCATAGGGTAAATAAACTGCATTTCATGGGTCTGAAAACCATCTATGGTTTCTGCGTGAATGTGGTTTCTCAGGTTATTTTTTTACATCCAACCACCATCACTGCAGAAGATTTTCCATCATTTCGACCAGTTTTTTCAGGCTGAATGGTTTTGACAGATATTCGGTTACACCGGCTTCGAAGCAAAGTTCGCGGTCGCCGGGCATGGCAAGGGCAGTGAGCGCAATGATCGGGAGCAAGGCAAATTCGGGCTCGGTCCGTAGTGTGCGTATCGCATCAATCCCGCTTATGCCAGGTAGCTGGATGTCCATCAGGATCAGATCAGGTTTCCTGGTACGTGCCTGTTGAATCGCCTTAAGACCATCGACGACATTTATGACCTGATAACCTTTTACGCTCAGATATTCACTGGTGACCATCATATTGATAGCATTATCTTCCACAAGCAGGATGACTTTCTTTTTACCATTTGGTCCGGTTCCTGCATCTGGAGTGATGTGTACCTGCGGTATCACAGTTTCCGGGTTGATCATATTGAGGGGTATGATCGGGATGTTGAAATGAAAACAACTGCCCCTGTCCGGTACACTTTCCACGCCAATGCTGCCGCCGTGCATTTCGATCAACCTCTTCGCCAGACTTAATCCCAATCCCGTGCCTTCATATTGGCGGGATAGACTGCTTTCCAATTGTACGAATGGTTCAAATAATTTTTCCAGGTCAGCAGATGCTATACCGATGCCGGTGTCATTGATGGAGAATTGGATCTGACCCGCCTGGGCGTCCGCTTGCACTTCAAACCTTACTTTTCCATGGTCAGGCGTGAACTTTACAGCATTGTTCAACAGGTTAACCAGAATCTGTTTTAGTCTGCGGGGGTCTGCCAGGAGTGTAATTTCAGGCGGTGACGATGAATACTCCACGACGATGGATTTTTTAAGCGCCAGCTGTTTGATGAAAATAAGACTTGACTGGCAGACCTCATTCAGTTGAAACTTTTCAAGTTTAAGCTCAAACTTTCCGGATTCGATCTTGGAAACATCCAGAATATCGCTGATCAGACCCAACAGGTGTTGTCCACTGGAGTGGATGATCTCAATGGACTGACTTTGTTTTTCATTGATGGAGCCGTGTACTCCTTCAAGTAGGATCTCGGAATAACCCAAAATACCGTTAAGCGGCGTGCGTAATTCGTGGCTCATGTTCGCAAGAAATTCATCCTTGGTGCGGTTGGCGCGGAGCAGTTCGGCGGTACGTTCCTTTACCCGTGTTTCCAATTCATTGGCATGATGCTGGAGCAATTCCTCTGTCCGTTTGCGCTCGGTAATGTCCATATACGTCCCGAGTACGCCCGTGATCTCCCCCCTGGAATTGCGCAGGGGTATCTTGCTTGTAAGCAGGGTAATGACCTTTCCTTCGGGTGTAGTCTGGATTTCTTCGATGAGAAGCTTTGGACTGCCGTTTTCTATGACCTGCCTGTCGTCGCTCCGATACAATTCTGCCTGAGCCTTCCATCCCATCGCATAGTCATCCTTGCCAATGATGTCTTTTGGATCGGTAAACCCTGCATCATGTGCGAAGATCGCGTTACATCCCAGATATTTGAGATTCCGATCTTTCCAAAAAACCCTGGTGGGGATGGTGTTGATAATTCCCTCAATAATCAGTTTTGAGGTTCGCAGGGCTTCCTCCGCCTGCTTGCGCTCGATTTCGGCATCCAGCGCATCAAGCACATAGGAAATATCCATCCCGATCCCATCCAGCAGCTGTTGGTCGTCATCATCAAACCCATGGGTTTCGGATGTGTACACGGAGAAGGCGCCGACGGAAATGTCCTTTTGACGAATTGGGACCGATGCTGATGAGCGATAGCCCCGCTGTAAAGCCTGGTCACGCCAGGCTGACAAATGGGAGGCATTGGCGATATCCTGGCAGATGATGGAGTGTCCTGCGTGAATTGCCATAATAAATGGCCCCCCATGCATTTTTTCGTCATTTATATTAATTTTTACATCGTTCAAATAGCCATGTTCTTCCCCGGCAAACGCGATTGGTTTTACATTTCCGTTGGACTCGTCGATCATACCAATCCATGCCATGCGGAATTTGCCATACACAATGGCGACACGGCAGATGTCAGAGAATAAGGTTGACCGGTCTTGTGCCCGCACGATCGTTTGATTGATCTGGCTGATGGTGGCATACAAGCGGTTAATGCGGTGGATTTTTGCCTCAGCCTGTTTGCGCTCTGTAATATCAATGGCGGTGGATAATACACAGGTCTCGTTGTTAAGTTCGATAATTTCCATCGAACCCAGGACGACACGCGATTCACCTGATCTGTGTCTTAATACCATTTCCTGGTTGTGGATAAAACCCTCTTCGCTCATTTGATGTGCGTACTCATTCCGTTGTTCAGGTGAAGTGATCTTCAAATTTAGCGATGTGGAACCAATGAGTTCTTCACGGCTGAAACCAATAAGTTCAGAAAAGGCAGCATTGGCATCAATGTAGACTCCATCTGAGGCACGAGTGATTGCCAGTCCTACAGGTCCGGATTGAAATGCCTTGTGGAAGCGTTCTTCGCTTTTGCTCAATGCCTGTTCTGCCTGCTTGCGGTCGGTAATATCAGTCAGCATGACCCGAGATTCCTGTCCTCCTTCGAAACATGTGGCTTCAAGGCGAACCCAGAGCGGTCTGTTTCCCTCTTTTGCTAACCTTAATTCGCAAGTCTCCATCCCTTTACCCACCCACAGGTTTTCCAGGAAGGTGCCAAAAGTGGTACGGTACTCAGAATCCACAAACGATCCCAGCCTCTGTTTGATCAGGTTGGCTCGCGTCACCACACCCAGCAGGTTTGCCCCCGCAAGGTTGACTTGACGGATCGTGCCGTCGTGCGCCAGCCTAAAGTACCCCACAGGTGCGAAGTCGTATAAGTCGGTATAAAGGAGATATGCGTGTTCTGTCTCTGCCTGCGCTTTTTTCAAAACCTCGTTTTGCTTTTCCAATTCGGTCAGGTGTACTTCCAGTTCATGGACCTGGTGCTGGGAATCCGTCTCTGCCATATGTGGATCTTTGTTCCTCTCTGAGTTATGCTGCAGGTCACCCTTGGGTAATGCGCCGATTTCTTTCACAGATGACCCATCTCAGTACAATTGCGCCCGGCTTGTTTTGCCGCATACATGGCTTCGTCGGCGTGGCGGATCAGGTCTTCAACTGATTTTGCCTGCGCGCCGTTACCCATTTCAACAATGCCAATGCTAAGCGTGACTTGTGCAACCCCATTTTCTGTTGGCAGGCGGATCGCTGAAGCAATTTCCCGGATGCGTTCGGCTAGGGGGTAAGCTTGTTCCGCATTTGTCATCGGCAGGATGATCACGAACTCTTCGCCGCCGTATCGCCCGAAAACATCGGAAGAGCGCAGTTCTGCTTTGGCAGTCTGTGTCACCCGCTGCAGCATTTGATCGCCTGCTGCATGTCCGAAGGTGTCATTGACCTGCTTAAAATGATCGATATCGATCATCATTACGGCCAGCGGCTGATGATATCTAACCGCGACCTCAAATTCATGGTCGGCGAGTTCATACAAGTGACGGCGGTTGTTGATGCCGGTCAGTCCATCGATGAGCGAAAATTCCTTTTCACGGGTGAGAGCGGCTTTAAGTTCAATGTTTGCCGCCTCCAGACTTTCTTTCATGTATTTTAATTCTGTCTCTGCCAGTTTACGTTCGGTGACGTCACGAATGATGATTAAAACCCTATCCTGGTCATAGGCGTTGATGCGTGCTTCGAAATAATGCCGCCTATCGGCGAGCTCCAGGACATATTCAAGGGCTTGGATCTCGCCAGTTTCAAAGGCAAGATCGAATTTGTGTTGAATAGCCTGAGCCTGCTCCGGCGGCATTACCTCCCAGGCGGTGTGACCCAAAAAAACTTCGGGCTGGGCAATTAATAATTGGGGATTATTTGCATGATAGTCGATGTAAACCCCCGCGCGATCCTGAACAAACAACAGATCAGGTATGGCACCCACGAGGGCGCGGTTTCTTGCCTGGCTGTCGCGCAGCGCGTTTTCCATCTGCTTGCGTTCGGTGATGTCCCGAGCACTAACACGAGTGCCAAGTGGACCGCCTTGCGCATCGTAAATGGGCTGCCAGGATAACCCCAACCAACGTAATCCTTTATTTTTGTGAAAATAGCGGAATTCGAGATTTTTTTTCCGATCGCCGCGCAGGGCTTCCTGGAAGCGCTCGATGAACATTGGCCGGTCTTCATCAATGATTATGGTCGAAATAAAATCAGGATTTGCGAGAACTTCATGTTCAAAATATCCGGTGATTTCTTCAACGGCGGGGTTTGTCCAAAGATATTTTCCATCCAACCCGAACCAAGATTCCCAATCTACGGTGTAATTGGCTATTGCCTGGAATTTTTCCTGACTTTCTTGCAGTGCCTCCTCGGCCTGTTTGCGTTGGGTGATATCCTGGATTATCGGTAAAAAGAATAATGGTTTCTGGTTTGCATCGCGGATCAGGCGAATACTGATCTCTCCCCAGACGATCGTGCCATCTTTACGCAGGTAGCGTTTCTGTGATGTATATGACCCTATTTTCCCCTCAGCCAACTGCTTTAATTCATTCATCCCGATCAGTTTATCTTCAGGATGGGTAACATCTGTTATGGTTTTTCCGATCAATTCCTGTTCTGTGTAACCAAGAAAATTACAGAAGGCGGAATTACTTTTTATAAAACACTTATCCAGGCCGACCATAACAGACCCGACAGGTGATTGGTCAAACATGCTGCGGAATTTTTCTTCGCTTTGTATGAGTTCATTCTCAATTCGCTTACGGTCGGTGATATCCTGCAAAATGCAGTGTGTTTGTTTGAAGGCTCCGTTTATTTCATACCCAATGCGCCCCTCGAAGGCGATCCAATGCCGGGATCCATTTTTATGCAGCATTTCAAACTCGCTATGAATTTGTCCGGCGGCTTTGAATATCGGGAAGCGCTTCCGGAAAGCATCTGCATAATCCCCCGACAGGAATTCGCCAAACCATTTTCCGATCACTTCCTCCCGGGCATAGCCCAGTGTATTGAGCCAGGTCTGATTAACATCCAGGAACCGTCCCTCTGCATCCAGGGCTTGATACCCAAGAGGAGCCTTGTCGAACAGCATCCGGAATCTTTCTTCGCTTTGTCTAAGCCTCTGCTCTGCCTGTTTGCGCTCAGTAATATCTTCAAGGGTTACAAAAACCTGATACGGTTTATCTTCGTTCGGCTTGAACTGGGGAATGGCATTTATGTTGATCCAGACATTGCCCTCTCTACGTGGATTGTAGACTCCGATAATTGCGTTGCGAATGACCTGACCGGTTTTTAATGCCAACATCGAAGGATGCTGTTCAGCCGGCAGATTATCTCCGTTTTCTGTAAAGACTTTCCATTGGGGGGCATAGGAAGTTTTCCCCAGAAATTGTTCACGGTCCAATCCCAATATTTCCAACGCGGAGGCATTTACATCAACCAGGGTACCGTCTGCCTGTTGATAGAATGCGCCTTGTGACATGTTCTCGAACATCGTTCGATATTTATTTTCACTTTTGAACAACGCTTCTTCCGCCTGTATTCTTTCGGTTAGATCAACATTCAGGCAGAATAACTCCGGCGCATGTCCCGGAACAGTTACAATTGCATGACTTGAAAAGACCGATACAAGCGAGCCGTCCTTGCGCATTAAAGCCAGTTCTGCAGCCGGGATGGGGTGCCCGCTGTCGGACATTTGCTTAATAGCCTGCCTAACCTCGTCACGCATTTGCGGAGGAATGATCAGATCCAGCAAGTTTTTCCCAATTGCCTCCTTTGCGCTGTAACCGTAAAGTTTTTCTGATGCGGTATTCCAGTACTGGGTAGTCCCATCTGCAGCAAATCCCTGGACGGCTATGTTTTGAATATCCTGTAATATGGTACGGAAACGGGTTTCACTCTCCTGCAGAGCCTTTTCGGCTTGCTTGCGCTCAGTGATATCTATCATCAGAGCACGGGATTCGAGCCCGCCTTCAAAACAAGAGGCTTCCATCCGCACCCAGATCTGTTTGTCCTCCTTTTTTTTCAGCAGGAGCTCGCAGGTATCTTTTCCTTTGCCAGAATCCAGAATTTTTAGGAAATCACCTAAAACAATGCGGGATTCAGCGGAGACAAACAAACCCAGCCGCCGATCGATCATTTTAGTCCGTTCAATCCCAAACAGGTTTACTCCTGCGGCGTTGACCTGACGAATCGTCCCGTCACGACCAAGCGTCAGGTAGCCAACTGGGGCAAAGTCATACAAATCTGTAAATTGACGATAGGCTGATTCTGCTTCAGCCCGGGCTTGGATCAACTTCTCATTCTGCATTTCCAATTCGATCTGATGCACCTCCAGTTCCTGGATAAGGTGCTGGCCATTGGCTTCTGCCGCGACAGAGGAGACTCGCTTTTTGTGTTCGCTCAGTTTCGCCTCTGCCAGATGGGTCAGGTCAGACTTGGATGGCTTGTCTTTTTTTTTCATGCCATACTCCCTTATCGTTCACGCCAATGGGGACGACGTTTTCCGGTCGTGAGAATCTCACCGCCATTGGCACCGTTTTTCTTGATGCGCAGTCGATTCCTGACTTGAAAAAACTGCATAGCTGTAACTGCGCTGGAGCAGTTCAACCAGGAAAGCCTTGCGGGTTGGGTCGAGGTGTTGATCAATGATAAAAGCCATGCCGCTTTCGGTGGGGACATTGGCAAGGATCACTTCCAGCGCCTTTAATCCGCCCGCCGAAGCCCCGATGCCAACGATGGGAAAACTGCCATGGTTTGCATGTGATTCATGCGTGCCAAGAGAGAAGGATAATTGATCTGGTCTGGTGATTTTTGACTTTTTACCAGGTTTGGCTTTTTGAGTCATAATGATCCTTTTGCTTTTCATTGTTTGTTAGGAGGGTTCTTCGTTGATCTTCCCCCAATTATTGTTCGCAGTTTTCCTATTATTCATATTTTACACCGTAAATCCTGCCAAAGAAGGATATATCCCGGACTTTTCTCGTGATCTCCAGTCAACCTCTTACAAAGTGTTGTGACTTAATCCAACGTCACCTGATTTCTTCCATTTTGCTTGCTTTGATACATTAACTGATCGGCACGCTCGATGATCGATGTCATTGTATCTGTTTTGCGCACCAGAGTGGCACCGATGGAGACCGAGACCGAGATTTTCTCCCCGTTGACGGTGATTGCGGAACTTGCGATCAGGGCACAAAGTTTTTCTGTAATGCGGGAGAGGCTTTCCTTGTTAATGTTATACAGCAGAGCAATAAACTCTTCGCCGCCCCATCGTCCGTAGATATCTGTACCGCGCAGATGTCCTGAAAGGTTTTTGGCGGTGTTGCGTAAAACGTGATCTCCTTCAAGGTGTCCGTACGTGTCGTTGATGGTTTTGAAATGGTCAATATCCAGAAAAAGCAAACCAAATGGAATTTGGTGTTGGTTGTATTCGAGAATGGCCGTATTGATCTTTATTTCCAGGAATTTACGATTCCCCGCACCGGTTAACGGATCATGGAAAATATCCTTTTCCAGTTCATTGACCCTTCGTTTCATTTTTGACAGGGACTGATTGTTGCTAAAGACTTCCACTGCGCCAATGACAGTATTTTGATCGTCGTAAATGGGTGAGGTTCGCACCAGCACCGGCACTCGATAGCCTTCTGCATGGCGCAAATTTACCTCCGCTTCACGCGGCTTACCGTCCTGAATCGTCGCCAACAGCGGGCATCCCTTTTTGCAGAGGTGCTGACCGTCATCAGATACGTGATCAAGAATGTTGTTGTAACAAAACTTGCCAACCATGTCCCCCTCTGAATATCCTGTGATCCTTTCTGCTCCTTTATTCCAGTAGGAGATCAGGCGTTCTCTGTCCACAAAATATACCCCGTCGTATAGATTGTCCAACAGGCTTTTATGGAATTGATCTGTTAAGGGAGGTATTGTCATATGTAGATGATAACATTAGGGCCCGTAAGGTAGACTTACAAATAATTTACATTTTAGACAAAACGATATAGTTACCCGGAGGATAACCACTGTAGGAGGCTTAATTTTGCCTGGAATTTATTTTGAGATCGGCAGCGTATAGCCGCCATCCACCACAATGGTTTGTCCCACGATCATTTCCGCGGCGGGGGTGCATAAAAAACCTACAACCTCAGCCACCTCCTCAGGGGTGACTAACCTTCCCGCGGGAACCTGCTGAATGAAATCCTGCAGGATGCGATCCTGGTTTCCCATGGAGGAAAAATGATTGAGCGCATCCGTCTTGACCACACCTGGTGATACCGCATTAACGTTGATCCCCTTCAGGATTAATTCCACACCCAGATAGCGTGTGAGGGATTCCAGTGCGGCTTTGCTTGCGCCGACCACTACATAATCGGGCAGGACTCGAGCCGAGCCTGGGCTGGAAATGCTGACAATTTTCCCTCCCCCACGATTTTCCATCAACGGTGTGGCGCGCTGGGCAGCGAAGAGGAGGGCGCGCGCATTTATGTTCATGGTCCACTCCCAGCCTTTGGGTTTTTGTTCCAGAGCGGGGCGGTTATAACCAGAGGCTGCGTTGTGGACGAGGATGTCCAGGGCGTCAAATTCTTTTTTTACTTCATCGAACAGCCGATTCAGGTCGTCAAGGTCGCCGACATCCGCTTTCACTACCAGGGCACGGCGTCCGAGTTTTTCGATCTCATGAGCAGTCTCTTCGGCAGGGACACGGTTACGAAAGAAATTTACGATCACATCTGCGCCATGCCGGGCAAAGTGCAGGGCAGTGGCGCGGCCGATACCACGACCTGAGCCGGTGACAAGTGCGGTCTTGTTTTGAAACATCATAATTACACCTTGGCAGTTCGCCGCCGAAAATGCTAAAAAAGGATCTGGAAATTAAATTTACTTCCCCGGGTACCATAAGAACGATCCGGTTTAATCAAAATAAAGATTAAGATCAGAACAATCAAATTGGTTTCCGCAGTTGGGGCAGATGACCTTGCAGTTTTTTTCAAACATCGAGGTTCCACAGCGGTCGCAGTGCCAGACCCTTTTCCCGTTCCATTCCAGGTCCATGAAAAGCGATGGATCAAACTCCTTGATCCTCTCCGTACCCAGGCGTTTTATTTCCTGGTTGACATGTGTGAGATCGCGTTTCAGCCTTCCTATGTGGATCCCCCTGCAAACATCAGGATAATCCTTTAATAGCCGCATACAGCGTTCGTGCATTTTGACAGCGCCTTCATAATTCCCGCGTGTGATATGAAAGTAGACCACCGCAGCTTGCAGTACACCCTGGTACAAACTGCGAATTGCCCCCTTCTCATCGTGCCAGGCGTCCTCCAGTTCCTCGTGTGATTCAAAGAACTGCTTCTCATTGAACAATCTCAATCCCTCCACTACTTTTGGAGGCAATGCGCCATCGCAATCATCGCCCATGCATCCTCGCATATGTTTATTTTGAAAAAGTCTGATCTCAGTTAAAAGTATAACATGAGGCTCGGGCTCTAATGGTAGAATCGGTCCATGGTGAAAAAGGTACTTGGTGACAAACTCACGATCCTGACTGTTTCCATTCTGACGCTGCTTTCTATGGTTGTTTTGTCCAGTGCACTCAGGGATATCTCCTTTCGTCCTGCGCGCCGCTTGAGCCGTGAAGAGTCAGAAGTCGCCAGCGCCCCTGTAAGTTCAATCGTCGAGAATATTGCAGAAATATCATTGGAAAAGCAGATCGCTTTTCTAGTAATGCTTTTTATTTTCAGTATACTGGTTGTGGCGCTCCTTCCGCCGGAGATGAGAAAAAGACTATTCAGGCAGTTCCTCCGCCTGTTACTTGGCGGGATGCTTCTCATGTATTTACTTAAAATTAAACCGGATTTTTTCTCTTCCTTATTTTCTGCGCCAGGTCTTGAAGCAGGGGAGGGCATTCCTCCTCAAACCGAAGCACTCCCTCCACCCGTTTTTGAGGCTCCTCAAGTTTCGGAGTGGATCACTTATTTAGTTACATTTGGCATCCTCTTATTGATGGTGCTCATTATTTGGCGGGTCAATCGCTGGTGGAGTCATCGTAAATCGGCATTGGATGCCCCGGTTCCCCTGACCGGGATCGTTGGGGCTGCCCGCGCTTCACTCCGATCCCTTGCGTCTGACGGCCCCGCACAGGATAAGATCATTCAATGCTATGCCGACATGAGTCAAGTGGTGGATGTGCGGCGGGGTTTGTTCCGTGAGTTTGCCATGACCCCTGCTGAGTTTGCCTTGCGCCTCGAAGTTGCGGGATTGCCCCCAGAGCCGGTTACGCGCTTGACCCGTTTGTTTGAATCTGTTCGCTATGGCACCCGAATTTCAACCCAGGGTGATGTGGATGAGGCGATTGCCTGCCTTACTGCTATTTTGAAATATTGCGGGGAGGTTTCATTGTGACCCGCCGAAAATTCCTGTTCGCTGGCGTGATATTTTCTGCCCTGGTCCTGGCTTTTTTTCTGCGTGATGTGGTCGAGCGGGTAATCATCGTTCCACTGGTGTATCTTTGGTGGTTGTTGGGTTTATATTATTCCATCCTTCCGCAATTCGCTTTATGGCTGCTATTGGTTGCAATCGCTGTTTTTTCCGCAGTTACAGTGCTTGCACCGCGATTTGCAAATCCGGGAGTTTTCATGCCTCAGGCGAAACCACCGAAAGGTCAAATAGAAAGCCTCATCGGTTGGTTGGAAAAATCTCAGCGCGGCGGCAGTTATTATAAATGGCTGGTCGCAAACCGCCTTGGTAAGACCGCCAGGGAAATCCTGGCGCAGCGTGAGGGAGAACCTATTAGTAAAAAATTTGGGCGCCTGACGGGACGAGATTGGAATCCACCGCAAAAAATTGATGAGTATCTCGAGAGTGGATTGAATGGTTCGTTCGCAGATTATCCCCGTCCCCGCTGGTCTCCGGGCGGGTCTGGTTCCCAACCCACGCCTTTGGATGCAGACCCAAACCAGGTGATCGAATATCTTGAAAATGAGATGAAGATTACCCCGAAAAATAATTTCGAAGAACTTTGAATGATAAACATTCCATGGTTTGGTCTTTTAATAGTATCAATTCAATCGTGAATGAAATCAGGATAATTTTTCCAACAGACAAGTTTTCGCATTGCGCATAATGGTCGCTGCTGTAAAACAATTAAACGATGTGGAATTAGTAATTCAGGAAAGCAGGTGCGACACGTATATACTCCTCGTGCAGGCTTCGCAAGCCCCCGTTGTCTTGCACGAGGAGTACACTGAAAAAGGTTTAGGCTCTTTTATGTGGAGGAAAAACTATGGACATCGGGAAAGTATCTGAACTTGGGAGTCAGGTGATTGACGAAGTGGAACGAGCCGTGGTCGGCAAGCGCGGCTTGCTGGAAATGATCATGGCTGCTTCATTGGCAGGCGGGCACGTACTGCTGGAGGATTATCCTGGTCTTGGAAAGACGTTGATCGCGCGCAGTTTTGCGTCCGCGCTTGGTCTGGATTTTAAGCGTATTCAATTCACGCCCGATCTATTACCGGGTGACATCACGGGTGGTTATATTTTTAACCGCACCAAAAACAAATTCGAGCTTCGTAAAGGTCCGGTCTTTACGAATATCCTGCTTGCAGATGAGATTAACCGTGCATCACCAAAAACCCAATCTGCGCTGCTGGAAGCCATGCAGGAGGGGCAGGTCACGATGGAAGGCGAAAGTCTTAAGCTGCCAGACCCATTCCTGGTGCTAGCCACACAAAACCCGATCGAATACGAAGGTACATTTCCCCTGCCCGAAGCGCAGTTGGATCGTTTTATGTTGAAATTAACAGTGGGCTACCCCAGCCTGGACGAGGAGAAGGAAATATTGCAACGCCGCCGCGAGAGAAAACAGGAGGAAGTCTCGCTCAAACAGATCAGCACCCCAAGACAATTGCTCGAAATGCGCGCTGCCCTCGAAACCGTGTATGTGGATCCTGACCTTGAGGGATATATCTCTGCCCTGGTTCACGCCACGCGCACTGATCGTCGTGTGGCTGTTGGGTCAAGCCCGCGCGGGTCACTGGCGTTCCTCAAAATGGCACGCGCGCATGCTGTGCTTGCAGGACGGGATTACATACTGCCCGACGATGTGAAGCATTTTGCCGTATCCGTCTTAAGCCATCGCCTTATGCTTCAACCCGAATATTGGATGTCGCGCGAGATGAATAAGGATATCATCCGCGACGTGTTGAAAGCCACTCCCGTTCCGGTCGTTCGCTGAAGTGTATCGCCCGATTCTTTTATCTGCGTTGATCTATGGCTTGCTGCTTGCAGGGTTGATCTCTCTGCGCGGTGAGTTGATCGCTTTTTCCCTACCATTCATGCTTTATCTGCTTTATGGGTTTTGGAATGCGCCTGGAGCGCTTAACCTTCAGATACAGCGCCGCCTTTCCAGCGATCGAATTACGCCTGATGGCGAGACGATCGTTACATTGACGGTAACAAATCATGGGGCGGATATTGACGAACTTGTGCTTGACGAAATGATCCGTCCGCAGTTGAGTATCCGCGATGGTTCACCCCGCCACCTGATCCAACTTCCGAAGGGCACTTCCCATACTTTTCAATACACTGTTGCCGGCATGCGTGGTTCATATCACTTTGAGGGTACCTTTGCAGCAACAACAGACCTGTCGGGTCTGACACGTCAGGAGCAGGTGGTCAGATCTGAGGAACGGTTATTCATTTTTCCCGATTTCAGACGGTTGAAGCGTGTGTCCATTCATCCACGCAGGACGCGTGTTTATGCGGGAATGATCCCTGCACGTGTAGGCGGCAGGGGTATCGAATTCTTCGGTGTGCGCGAATATCAATCCGGCGATTCTCCCCGGTCCATTAATTGGCGCGTCAGCGCGCGGCATGTTGATAATTTATATTCCAATGAATATCAACAGGAGCGGGTAGCGGATGTGGGTATTGTGCTTGATGCGCGTGTACGCACAAATTTATTTCAATCCAATCACTCAATTTTCGAATACGCGGTTACAGCTACAGCGGCGCTCGCTGATGTATTTTTGACACAGGGTAATCGTGTGGGCTTGCTGGTTTACGGCGCATATCTTGGCTGGACGTTGCCCGGATATGGAAAGATCCAGCGTGAGCGAATTATGCAGGCACTGGCTCATGCCGAGATAGGTGTTAGTTCTGTTTTTGCCGGCTTGGAGCATTTATCTCCCCGCATGTTTCCACCTGAGTCACAGATCGTCCTGGTCAGCCCCCTGGTGGGCGATGATCTGGAAGTCCTCATCCAACTGCGCGGGCGCGGCTACCAGGTGATGGTCATCAGTCCAGACCCCGTCAAGTTTGAAGTTTCACATCTGCCAAAATCTCAGCTTGTACATACAGCTGCGCGCGTCATCCGTATGGAACGGGATCTGTTGATCCGCAGGTTGGAGCGTGCTGCAATCCAGGTTGTCGAGTGGGACGTGTCCATTCCGTTGGACCAGGCTGTCAGTTCGCTGTTGGTGCGTCAAAGGAGGCTTTTGTGACATTGATCGGTCTTATTGTCAGTATTGTGATCTCTTCCGCATCGCTTGCGTGGGGATTCGCTCAAAGCGGGTTTCCCTCTTTTTCCACCTGGATTATTATCATTGGTTTGGGATGGCTGCTTGCAATCTGGCAGAGATGGAACTGGTATTCCTCGATTGCCCTGATTGTTTTTACAATCCTTTCCGCCCTCGGTTTGTGGTTTGGATTTATCCCTGGATGGCTGTTTGCTGGAGGTGTCTTTGCACTCTTCGCTTGGGATATGGCTGAATTTCGACTGCGTCTGGTGGTAATGGCAAAGGATGATGATACACGAGGTATTGAGCGACGGCACCTTGCACGCGTCAGCCTGCTTGCGCTGGTTGGAATGGCACTCGCATCCATCACAATGCTCCTGCGCGTGAAATTTTCCTTTGAGTGGGGTGTACTGCTCGTAATCGTTACCCTGCTCGGCCTGGGACAGCTGGTCGGCTGGTTCAGGAGATAGATCGGGGTGATAACATAACCTGCACGCCTGAAGTAGTTCACATCCAGGATTAAATTACTTCACGCTGACGGGATTGCAGCGCTATATTTCCAAGCCATTCTTCCGTTTCCCGTGGAGTGGAAAAGTGTATGACCTTGAGGTGTGTATGTTCGGGAAGGGTGAAAAGACTCGGGTATTCACGTTTACGCCGCCAGTAGGTTTTGAATAACCAATGGAACAATGACTCGTCTGACCATAATTTCAGGTGTCCCCAAAATTTCTCACGGTTCCCATTCCATAATTCCTCCTGTGTGATCGCCCGGCGGATGGTGCGCTTGAACAATCGCCAGAATACAATGTGAAAAGGATAATCCAGCCATATGACACATTCGGCGCGACGCCAGATCATATCGCGTACGATGTGATAATTCCCCGCCACCACCCACGAAATTGAATTGATGGCTGTTTCAACCCGCGCACGAAATACATCATTAGGCGCCTCCACCCATTCAGGATCCCAGTGTAGCGCATCCAATTCAATAAAGTCCGCACCAATAATTTGGGCAAGGTTTTCAGCCAATGTGGATTTGCCTGAGGAGGTTGTGCCGACCACGACAATACGATGATGGAGGAAGGTGTTCATCAGTACGGGATTATAATCTTGACAATTGCAAATCCAAATTCCAAAACTAAAAAACGAAGAGGTTTCCATGTTCGATCTCCCTGACAATGAAATTCTACCGCTCTCAAAGGAGCATGTCTTCTGGACATGGTCTGCGCAAGCCAAAGTAAACCCAATTGCAATCAAGCGAGCCAAGGGCGTTTATTTTTGGGATGTGGAAGATAAACGCTACCTCGATTTCAACTCCATGACAATGTGTGTCAACATCGGTCACGGGGATGAGCGCGTCATCAAAGCCATGCAGGAACAGGCGGCGGAGCTTTCCTATGCTGCGCCAGGCATGGCAACGAAAATCCGTGCCTTGGCAAGCAAGGCTGTGGCAGAGATCACACCGCATGGAGCGTTATCCAAAATCCTGTTCACCCTCGGCGGTGCAGATGCAAACGAAAATGCCATTAAACTGGCGCGAGGATATACAAAGAGACATAAGATCCTTGCGCGTTATCGTTCTTATCATGGGGCATCTGCGGGGGCGATGGCTGTTACCGGTGATCCGCGCAGAGTGGGTTGGGAACCGAACTTAATGACAGGTGTGGTACATTTTCTTGATCCGTATCGATATCGCTCCACTTTCCACCGTACAAATAATGACATTTCAGAAACAGAATTTGCGCGCGATTATCTCAATCACCTGGAGGAAATAATTTTATATGAAGGTCCCGAGTCTATTGCGGGTATCCTCATGGAATCTGTGACAGGCACGAACGGCATTATCATCCCGCCGCAGGGGTATATGCAGGGCGTGCGCAAATTGTGTGACAAATATGGCATCGTGATGATCTGTGATGAAGTAATGAGCGGATTTGGTCGCACGGGTAAAATGTTTGCCATTGAGCATTGGGACGTTGTGCCGGATATCATGACGATGGCAAAGGGATTGACCTCTGCATACGCACCGCTGGGCGCAGTGGCAATGAAACCAGAGATTGCGGCAGCTTTTAATGAGCACGCCTTTGAGAGTGGGCTGACCTATACGTCACACCCCATTTCACTGGCGGCAGCGATCGCTAATATTAACGCTATGAAGCAAGACAGAATGGTCGAACATGCCGCAGAGATGGGGCTGGTACTGCGAAAAATGTTAACTGATCTGGGCGAAGCGCACCCTTCTGTTGGAGAGGTCCGTAATATTGGGTTGTTTGGAATCCTTGAATTGGTTAAAGACCGCAAAACCAAGGAGCCATTGGCTCCCTGGAATGGGTCATCACCCGAAATGGTCGCATTGAAAAAACATTGTACTGATCACGGCTTGTTTCTTTACACCCACTGGCATACTGTATTGATCATACCCCCCTTAATCATTACCGAGGAGCAGTTGAAGGAAGGTATGGATATTCTGGATGGAGCGCTGGATATTACGGATCGGGCAGTAAAATTATAAACGTAGTACCTTTGCCGACATCACTTTCCACATCAATCGTCCCGCCATGTGCGAGGACGATTTGTTTTGTGATGGCAAGCCCCAACCCGCTGTGTGTGCGGTCACTGCGCGATCTTTCTCCGCGCCAAAACCTGTCGAAGATGAAGGGCAAGGCTTCAGGTGTAATCCCTGAACCTGTATCTTTGACCTTGATCCGAACCCCGCCGTTAATTGATCCAGTTTCAATGAATATCTTTCCTTCTTTGGGCGTGTGTTGAATCGCGTTTGATATCAGGTTGGATAACGCTTGATTGAGTCTGTCATAGTCTGCTGTGATCTTCTGCTCCGGGTTGGGAACATCTGTGGTCAGAATAATACCGAAAGATGCAGTCTGGGAGGAGAAACTTGAAGTGAGGTCGTCGATCAGTTCGGTAATGTGAAATTGTATTGGGTGAAGCGGGAGTTGCCCGGCTTCTGCCAGAGAGAGTGTCTGCAGATCGTTCACCAACCGCGCAAGCAATTGGGTTTCTTCCAGAGTATTGGTAATGTGATCGGGCGTCGCTTCGTAAACGCCATCCAGAATTCCTTCCAGATTGCCCTGGATGATGTGGAGTGGCGTGCGAAGCTCATGAGCGATGTCGGCAGTCAGGTTGCGGCGCTGTTGGTCGGAGCGCTCCAATTCGGCGATCATGTGGTTGAACCGCCGGGCAAGTTGCCCCAAGTCACCCGGAAAATGTTCGCGCACGCGCACACTTAAGTCTCCCTCTGCAACCGCATCAATTGCAGACATGACATCTGCCATGGGTCTGCCAAAACGGCGAAAACCCCAGCGGCCAATGAGCGAAGCAATAAAAATTAATAGCAGGGGAAATCCGCACAGTGGAATTAAAATACCACCGTGAAACTCATGCTGGTTTTTTGTAACGAAAAAATAAGCTGCAACTGCAATGGCTGCAACGATGAAGAATGTCATTGCGCCAAAGACAAAAGCCACACCGCGAAAAAAGGAGCGGCGCTTTTCATTCCAGCTCGACGGGAAATGTGAATGGTTGTGCGGCTGCATATTACTTGTGTTCCATGTAACGATAGCCGATGCCGTACACAGTTTCGATCAAGGGTGTCCGGGCTTCGGTCTCCAACTTGCGGCGCAGGTTTTTGATGTGCGAATCCACACTGCGGTCTATGCTGGATGCCGCGCCGTGCAAGTTGTCGAGTAATTGTTCACGGGTCAGGGTTTGTCCGGGGCGGCTGGCGAGAAGTTGTAGTAGTTTGAATTCGTTAGGGGTTAACTTGATGGAAGTATTATCGTAAGAAACCGTGTATGCTTCCGTGTCGATTTCAAGCGCACCGACACGTATCACACTTGGTATTTTGACTTCGCCTTTTGACCTGCGAAGAAGCGCCCGTATACGGGCAACCAGTGCACGGGGTGAAAAGGGTTTGGTGATGTAATCATCCGCGCCGATTTCAAGACCCGTGACCTGGTCCACTTCCTCAGCCAGGGCGGTGAGCATGATGATGGGTACATCACTCTCGCGGCGCAGGATCTTACAGACTTCCCGGCCATCCATGATGGGAAGCATAAGGTCAAGGACGACCAGGTCGGGTTTTTCGCGTCGGGCAGTTGTCAACGCAGATTGGCCGTCAGAGGCAACTGTGACACGAAACCCGTTCTTCTCAAGGTAATCGCGTGCAAGGCGGGTGATTTTTGGTTCGTCATCTACGACGAGAATAAGTTCCTGCATGAGAGGGAGTATACGGTAGAAAAGGAGAATTATGTGGGAGGATGAATTGAAAAGTGGATCAAGTAAGAGCGGGTGGAAAAGATGATACGTTCTGGCGGCGATCTACGCAATGCCAGAACATATCATTAATTTTACTCAGATTTACATTTGTTCTTTACTTTCACTTCCCTTGACTTCCTCCTTATTTTCAGTGCTTTCAGGTTTCATCCACGGAGGAGTTCCCCAGGGGGATCCATGTGGTCCATATGCCCAGGGGCCATGCCCCCACATCATGCTGCGGAAAAATATCATTTTCATAAAGCCCAAAAACAAAAGCAACAGGATGATGGAACCACAGATGGCTCCAAACGGATTGAATCCGAAGTGATGTCCGCGCATGGCAAAGGGCGGGTAGCCGAAGCCAAAATTGCGCGGATACATCGTTTGTGGGACAGGTTGACCATTCTCGTCGGCTTTTTCTATGGCTTTGGCGACGATGGGGGCTTGTCTGATTCCCTGTGCCATGCCTGCCTTGTAACTAAATGCGCCTGCGCCTGCGATCAGCCCAAGTACAAGGAGAGCGCCAAATATACGAAATAGAATTAACTGACTTTTTTTCATTTTACCTCCAGTGGTTGATTAATAAATTTTTTCTTGCGCCCCTACTTTATCAATCCATTGTGTAGGAATTGTGGACAGGAGCGGGAGAGTTTATGGAGGTTGGATAAATATCCGATTGTAACTTT
The DNA here is from genome assembly GCA_020047815.1 of Anaerolinea sp. Lineage (GTDB taxonomy): Bacteria > Chloroflexota > Anaerolineae > Anaerolineales > Villigracilaceae > Villigracilis. The sequence continues at coordinate 11,130 of JAIFNG010000010.1, read as the reverse complement.
TTCCGTTTGTGAGCATCTGATACAATGCAGCACGGTCTTGTAGCAGACAAGATCTTGTCTTTGTTATGCTAAAAAATCCATTAAATCAGATTAATTTTACACCGAGGAAGATAACAATGTCCACAAAAGGCAATGAAAAACATGTTAAAGTATTGGTGCTTGGGTCAGGCCCCGCAGGATTGTCTGCAGCTTTGTATGCTGCCCGCGCAGAACTTTCTCCCGTAGTTTTGACGGGGATGCAATTGGGTGGACAAGCCGCGTTGACACATTCAATCGAAAACTACCCTGGCTTTCCCAAAGGTGTGGGCGGGGCTGAGTTAGGTGATCTATTCCAGAAGCAGGCCGAGCATTTTGGCGCAAAAGTTGAATTTGACACAGCGCATGAAGTGGACTTTTCGCAACGCCCGTTCACGGTGACAACTGATAGTGGCGAATATAAGGCGGATACGCTGATTGTCAGCACTGGTGCAAGTTCCATTCACCTGAATGTCCCGGGTGAAGTGGAGATGACTGGGCGTGGCGTCTCATACTGTGCCACCTGTGATGGTTGGTTCTTCAAAGATAAGAAAGTCGTGGTTGTGGGCGGCGGAGATAGTGCATTAGAAGAGGCGCTCTTCATAACCCGTTATGCATCTTCAGTCACGATCATCCATCGCCGCGAAGAATTTCGTGCGGGAGCGATCTTGCAGAAACGTGCGAAAGAACATCCCAAGATCAAATTCGTCCTAAGCACTGTTATAACTGAGGTGGTAACAGGGGATAAGTTGGAAATTCTCAAGCTCAAGAATGTCAAAACGGGTGAACAATCCACTTTTGAGACCGATGGTTTATTCATATTTATTGGACATTCGCCCAATACAGAGATGTTCAAAGGCAAACTTGAGATGAGTGATCTTGGCTATATCAAGGTGAATGACAAGATGGAAACGAATATTCCAGGGGTATATGTTGCGGGTGAGGCGGCAGACCCCCATTTTCGTCAGGTGATCACCTCGGCAGGGATGGGTGCGGCAGCAGCCATACAGGCGACACGCTTCCTTGAAGCTGAAGAATAACATAACAAGAGAGGAACTCCTGTTTAAACAAGAGTTCCTCTCTTGTTATGTGTGTTTGGCGGTTTTATAAAACTGTGATATTTTGGGCTCTTAATTTGCACTTGTTTCGGATAAAATTGATGAAGATTTATGGTGTCAAAATCGCCAAATATTTCCCGGAGGAAAAATGAAAAAGATTTCCATTGTAGGTGCAGGTAATACGGGCGCAACTGCCGCTCACTGGCTGGCTGAACGCGAGCTTGCGAATGTTGTTTTGTTGGATGTTGTTGAAGGTATGCCGCAGGGCAAGGGTTTGGACTTGTTGGAGGCAATGCCCATCATCGGCAAAGATGCCAAAGTGACAGGCACCAACAATTATATCGATACGAAGGACTCTGACATCATCATCATTACAGCCGGGATTGCGCGCAAGCCGGGCATGAGCCGCGACGATCTATTGAAGACCAATGCTGACATTGTAGGCAAGGCAGCGTTGGAGACATTGAAATATTCGCCTAATGCCATCTTTATCGTGTTGACCAATCCGCTGGATACGATGGCATACCTTGTTATGAAAGTGACCGGGTTGCCACGTGAGCGGGTCATTGGCCAGGCGGGTATTTTGGATTCTGCACGGATGCGTGCATTTGTTGCCATGGAAGCAGGGGTGAGCGTTGAGAATGTGGATTGCTATGTGCTGGGTGGGCATGGTGATGAAATGGTTCCCCTGACGCGTCACTCCAATATTGCCGGGATCCCATTGCGCGATTATTTCCCTGCTGACAAACTCGAGGCGATCGTCAATCGTACGCGGAAGGGTGGTGGGGAGATCGTAAATCTGCTCAAGACTGGATCTGCCTTTTATGCGCCTTCGATGGCTTGTGTCCAAATGGCGGAAGCCATCCTGAAGGATAAGAAGTTGATCGTCCCCTGTGCTACTCACATGCAGGGTGAGTACGGTTTAAATGACATGTATTTCGGTGTGCCTGTCATGCTTGGTGCCGGGGGCATGGAAAAGGTCATTGAATATAAATTTGATGATGTGGAAAAAGCCATGTTCGAAAAGTCTGCCGCCTCGGTGAAAGAGACACATGAGGCGCTTAAGGGTCTGGTGACGTTCTAAACAAGAAAAAGTGAAGGTCAAAAATCGCCAACCCTGACTTTCACCTGAAAATTTTCAGCCAAAGGAAAAAGGAGTAATCATGATTCTGCATGAAAAAATCTCAGCAAAATTACCTGAATGGCGTGGGCGCTTTAAGTCACTTGCAAAGGAGCATGCCGACGTAGTCGTGGATCAGGTAACAGTGGGTCAAATTGTCGGTGGAATGCGTGACATTAAATCCCTGCTAACGGATATTTCATTTGTCGACCCCGCGCATGGTATTCTTTTCCGCGGTATGCCCATTCCCGAAGTGTTGAAGAAACTACCCAGGAGGCGCGGCAATAAAATTCCGATGGTGGGCGGTTTCTATTACCTGCTCATGATCGGTGACCTGCCGACAGGTGAGCAGGCAGAGGAAGTTGAAGCGGAGTGGGCTAAGCGGTCGGAAGTACCCGATCACGTATACAAGATGATCAAATCCATGCCTAAAGACACTCACCCGATGACCCTCCTTTCGCAAGCGGTTCTGGCTTTACAGGGAGGATCGATTTTTGCCCAACGCTATCACTCCATGAAAAAGGACGCTTACTGGGAAGCTGCATTGGAAGACAGTCTTGACTTGACAGCCAAACTTCCGATTATTGCGGCTTTTATCTACCGAATGAAATATTTTGGAGAAACCAAAAAACCGAAATACAATGCAAAACTCGACTACGGGGCGAACTTTTCCAGGATGATGGGCGTTGAGGATCGGAAGGGTTATGCTGACCTTGCCCGCTTATACTTCATCCTGCACTCTGACCATGAATCTGGAAATGTCTCGGCCCACACCATGCACCTTGTCGGCTCTGCCCTTTCTGACCCGTACCTATCTTTCTCTGCGGCGCTTAACGGTCTTGCAGGACCTTTGCATGGGCTTGCAAACCAGGAGTGTCTCGGCTGGTTGATGGAAGTGCACAAGAAGTTTGGCGGTGTACCGAGCCGTGAGGATCTTTATAAATTCGCCTGGGACACCCTCAATGATGGGCACGTGATCCCTGGGTATGGTCATGCTGTTTTACGTGTGCCTGATCCCCGTTTTATGGCGCAGTTGGACTTTGCGAAAGCACGTTTTCCTGAAGATGAGCTTATCCGTCTGGCGGAAATGGTTTTCGATGTCGTGCCAACTGTTCTCAAAGAACAAGGCAAGGCGAAAAATCCAGCCCCGAATGTTGATGCGATCTCGGGTACGCTGCAATATTACTACGGTGTACGCGATTTTGATTTCTACACCGTGTTGTTCGGTGTGGGACGAGCTCTTGGAGTGACATGTAATTATGTTTGGGCACGTGCACTGGGGCAGCCTCTGGAGCGTCCGAAGTCACTGACGACAACGATGCTGGAAGCCATTGTTTCGAAATCAAGTCAGCCTGAATAGAAAGTGACCTGAAGACAGTAGAAAGATAAAGAGACTGCGATTATATTTTTCTCGCAGGCTCTTTATAATTTGACCCGTTACCGATACTCTTTTGATAAGCCTTTTGCATCTACAAGAACGCTGTCCTTGAGGACGTAGATCCCGTTCCTAAGCTTTTTGTATTTTTCATTCCCCTGCATAAATGAGGCAAGAGGAGCGAAGTTATCGACGATCAGGTCTGGTTGAAGTTCGCCGATGCTATAGTCATAGTCCCATTTATTGTGACCTGGGTAGAACTCACCGTGTCCCAACCCCTTGGCGACAATAGGGTCATTTAAACCGAGCAGATCGATGGTGGTGCGTTCCGAGAAATAGGGTATCTGTCCTGCAGCGTGAACAGCGATCACTGCTTCATATGTTGTGTTGTTTGCGATATGCAGTCCAAGTTTTACTCGGCGGATGTCTGCTTTGAGCAGGGGGGCATTATCTATGGAGTAGTTAAACCATGCTTCGCCGCTAATTATGAGAAGTGTGATCAGGGAGAGTGGAATGGCTGGGTTAACTTTCGGCGTGGAATATGACGGTTTGGATTGCGCGCTAATCAGATCTGAAAGGACAAGACTGGCCAGCCAGCTAAAAAGAAGAATTAGCGCGGGCATCCCCTGGGTGATAAATCGATTTGCAGAATCTGTTTCCGGCTCAGCATAGTCCCCTCCGACATAAATCGAATAGGCACACTGTGCAAGGAAGAGACCCATCAACAAAAGCGATTCGCGGTTGTGTTGAAGCTTGTAAAAGATTATGCCCGTCAGTGAAAATAATAACAGGAAAAGGGTGTCTCTTGTGGCGTATTGATTGAAAACGAGCATGCCGTGCCGGATGCGTTCCAACGTGGTGAAGCCAGTCACTTTTTGATAATAGGTTGTTGGGAGAAAATCACCAAAGTAAAACTGTTGAAACCATAGAATTGCAATTGTTGTGATGATAATTGAAAGTAGGGGAAGTATGGCACTGCGTTTATTCCTGGCGAACAGGTAGATTGTAATTACGACAGCAGCGATGACGGTATCCAGACGGACGAGAATTGAAAGCGCAAACAGGATGCTTATGAGAATGGTATTCCTCCTGGAGATTGCAAGCAGTATGGAAAGGTTAACCAGTAAAGTAAGCAGGCCAACTTCCATACCTCGAAGTGACCAGAAGACGAGAGGGAAATAAAAAGCTGTGACTAGAGCGGCAAATGGAGGAGCATGTTTTGAATCGGGAAGAAGTGCAGTGGCGATCTGCCATACAATGCGGATATTTGCCAGCAAAATAACCATTGAGGTGAGCATGACCGCAAGTGAAATTTTGGATATGGGTATGGAGAAAAGATGCAGGAATGAAAGATACAGAGTCCAGCCGAAATTTGTGAAACCTTCAATGGGCGCATCGCCAATGTTCCAAGTCAGTCCGTGACCTTGTGCCAGGTGTTTTGAGTAGCGCATGGAAATCATGGCGTCATCAACCAGGGTGAAGTAGCGTTCACCATTCACCACAAAAGATGTGCCAATTATGAACGAGAGATAGAAAATTGCAGCAACGACCAGAATGAGGTTGAGGGGTGTGCGCTTGGTATTCATCGGCGCGAGTATATCATGGGGTTTAAGCCGTGAAAAAATTGTCAAGAAATTATATTATTTGGCGCTCTTTGCAAAAAAAAAATTGATGAATGATTTAACTTATATAAGGCGTAAGGGACGCCAACTCTGAGCGAAGTTTTTCAATGATCGCGAGATTTCCACCTTCATCCCCATGCTTTCGCGCTTGTTCCTTTTTATGGGATATTTCACCGCATAGTTGATAAAAACGGGCGGTATTCCTGCCGCTGAAGCCTGCCGTGGTCACTGTCCATGGGGAAAGGGCTTTTTGATATTGTGCCTGGGTGATCGTGCCTGATAATACTTCCGATAACAGATTTGATTTGACAATGCTGCGTTCATGGCCGATCATCCAAAAGATAAAACCAAGCATAAATGTCCAGCCAATCCAATCCACCAAAGTGCCTGCGGCGAGCCCTTCCAGCCCACCAATTAAACCACCAAAGGTGTTGTGAAAGGCATGGGTGATAATTGCCAGCCCAAAACCCACAACTGGCGCCAGGAATTTGATCGCCGTATTTTTATTGGTTCGTGCAACCGCAAAACCGATGCCCGTGAATGCGGTATAGAAAGGATGCTGCCAGCCTACGATAATGATGCGAATGAAGGCCAGGAGGAATAATCCGCCCCAGCCTCCTTCCTGGTAGCCATTACGAAAGATGTATAGCGTATTTTCTGTCGCTGCAAAACCAAGTGCGGCGATTCCGCCATAGATGATCCCGTCCAGAATGGAATCAAACTCCTTGTAAAACATGAAGAAAACAATCGCAACAGCGAGTCCTTTGAGAAATTCTTCCACGATTGGGGCAATCACAGATGTGGTGCCGATTTCAGCGGCGCCTTCTGATCCTGTGAATATATAAATACCCATGCCGAATGCAGTGTTAATGATGAAAGCACCACCAGCCGCCACTACCACACCCCAAAAAAAAGTCGCACCAAGTAATATTTTTGGTTCTTTCTCGTAACGATCCAGCCAATATACAAACGCCGCAAAAATGAACATGGGGACGAAACCAAAAAGCAAAGAAACGAGAATTGGCATGGCTGTTCTCCTATTTATTTTTACCCTATGCCTGGTGCAGCGTAATTAAAGAATTTATGATTATTTTTCGGCGGCGATCCCACCAGATAGCTTGACACTTCACTCAGGATATATCGAATCCTAAAATATTAGTTGAGTTCTTTCCACGCGCGTGTATTCGGGCTCAATGCCCAGTGCATTCAATACCTCTTCTGGGCGTCCAGTGGCACCTTCGCGGGCGGCGAGTTTCATTTGCAGGGATATTGCTCCATTGGATCCCATAACCATGGTCAGGGTTTCGATCAACGGACGCAGGTTATAGAATTTTCCACGACGTTCGCGTGGGAGAGATTCTGATGCCATTAGGGCATCGGCTTTTTTTCTCAATTCGGCTCCATCAACCGGTTCTGTTAACTGGATATCGTACGCCGCCGAGAGTATCTGTGTTTGCAGAGCAGGCTCGCGCTCATCCACAATTTTAACACTGGCGATCTGAATATCCGGGGGAAGGCTGTCTTTTAATCGGGATGCGATTACCCCTGTTGGAATATCCTCATTAAACCGTACGTCCAATACCTCGCATTGTGAGGAAAATCCTAATGGCAGGGCAGAAGCAAGGCTAATTTTAGGCTGGGGGTGAAATCCCTGTGAGTAACTGAGAGGTAAGTCAGCCCGACGCATGGCACGTTCCCACAACCTATGCAGGTCAAGATGGCCTGTGTAACGTAAAGCACCCTGCTTTGAAAAAGTGATCCGAGTACGCATACTTATTTTATTTCCGTTTCAAGTGATTTAAGCCAGCGATTGATCTCCGAGCCGGTCTTCCGATAAGGCTTGTAAGTATGCTCTGCTACACGGTGGAAGAGGTCATGATCAAGGCACTGGTTGTGAGTTAACTTTATCATGGCGGACAGGATATTGGCATAAGAGGCAAGTTCCTGTTCAACAATGTCATCCAGGGCAATATTTTTATATTTGTGGATGACGAGGTGGTTGAGTTTTTCCATATCGCATAGCGGGGATTCGTAATCAGGATACCCATTTGCTTTTTGGAAATTTTCAAGTGCGGTGTGAGATGTGCTTGTCCAATAAGATTCGCCATGTAAAATTTCATTTAAACGGTCGGCAATAAATTGCTCACGTGTGAGAATGTCCGCCAATAAATCCTTGATGGACAGGTTGACAAATACACCCACCATGGTCAGTTGGCGCGCGAACCCGACCTGATTGAGCAGGTTTTCAAATTTATCGCGTTCGTGCTGTAAACGGGGAAGGAAGGTGATTTTATTCATTAAGCGCCTGGTCGTCAACCACTAATAATTTTTCGTTGTGCACTTTGAATGGGCTTTTTACATCGGGACATTTCCAGCCATCTCCGGGGTTTTCACGGCGTAAATTGGCAAATGTGGGCAGGATGCCGCAGGCATAGCAATTCAAACGGCAATCCACGCGGATTTGACCTTCAAGCGACTGGCGGAAATCTTGAAACAGGAAACTTTTTCGAACAGCCGCGGTGATATGTTCCCAAGGAAAAACCTCATCCGCCCGGCGTTGGCGATGAGTGTAAAACGCTGGGTCGAGTTTATGCTCCTCAAAGGCAGGCAGCCATGCATCTTGTTTTATGGTTTCATCTCCCCAGGCGTCAAATCTGGCGCCATTTTTCCATGCACTGTATATGACTTCAGCCATTCTGCGATCACCGCGGGTGAGCCATGCTTCGAGCAGAGTATCTTCAGGTTTTGTCCAGCTCAACTTAATGTTTTTATCTTTTAGCAGTTGCCGTTTGAGCATCGCTTGTTTTTCCAGGATATTTTCTCTGGTATCACAGGCGACCCATTGAAAAGGAGTTTGTGGTTTTGGTACAAAAGTGCTGACGCCCACATTTAATTTCACTTTCCAGCCCGCAACCTTGCGTCCTTCTTCAAGTACACGCCTGGATAGGTCTACAATCGCCTGCACGTCCTCCAGTGTTTCACTGGGATGGCCGATCATAAAATAAAGCTTTATTGTTGTCCAACCGCGGCTGTAAATATCCCGTGTGGTATTGATGATGTCTTCATCGGGAATAAATTTATTAATGATGCGCCGCATGCGCTCACTGGCTGCCTCTGGTGCGAGCGTGAATCCGCCAGAACGGTGCTCTTTAAGCTTGTCCATCAGGTCGATCGAGACGGTTTCGATGCGGAGAGAGGGGAGTGCGATAGTCAGTTTGCGCCCTTCAAAACGCTTGCTGATCGCATTTACCAGTTCAGCGACATGGGTATAGTCAGAAGAGGATAGCGACATTAATGCAAGCTCTTCAAATCCTGTTGAGCGAATGGCGGCATCCGCAGCATCTACAATCTCCTGCACGCCCCTTTCCCGTACGGGACGGGTGATCATGCCGGCCTGACAGAATCGGCATCCGCGAGTACATCCCCGCATAATCTCCACTGAGGCGCGGTTGTGAACGACTTCAATGTTTGGCACGATGAATTTTATAGGTGGCGGGAGCAATTTTGCCACTATACGTTTTTTGATTATTTTTGGTACTTTGGGATGGATCGGCTGGGTGTGTGCAACGGTTCCATCTTCAAGGTATGTGGTTTCGTAAAACCGGGGGACGTAGACGCCGGGAATTTGGGCGAGATCAAGCAGTAATGCAATACGGCTGAATGGCAAAGATGTCTGATTTGTGTTGGCTTTTGAATGCTCCCTTTTGATTTTTTGTATCGTGTTGAGAATATCGTGAATTACTTCCTCCCCTTCGCCTATTACGAACGCATCGATGAAAGCGTGCATTGGTTCGGGATTTGTGGCGGAATGCCCGCCGGCGATGATGATGGGATGGGTCTCATCACGATCTACTGAGCGGACTGGAACGCCAGCCAGGTCAAGAATGTTGAGGGTGTTTGTGTATAGAGTCTCATAGGGTAGTGAAAAGCCGATCAGGTCGAAGCAAGCCAGAGGATGCTTTGATTCCAGACCATAGAGCGGAATTCCATGTTCACGCATTAATGCTTCCATGTCCATCCATGGTGCGTAGGCGCGTTCAGCCAGCGCATCCTCTCTTTGGTTGATCTGGTCATAGAGGATTTTCAACCCGACATTTGAAACGCCGATATCATAAACATCAGGAAAGATAAGCGCGACGCGGATATTTGCTTTGTCCCAATCCTTGATGGTGCTGTTCAGTTCACCGCCGACGTAACGACCAGGCTTCTGTACTTTTAAAAGAATTCGGTCAAGTTTTACTTCTATTTGCTCTGAATTTAACATGAACGAAATTATACTAGAATTGTCAAAATAATAAACCGAGGATTAACCAACATCCTCGGTTTATTATTTTGGGTTTACTTCACTATTTCGAACTAAATGATTACCTTGCGTGCCTGCCAGATTTCCCGTCCCCAAATCCAGATTGCACCGAGGCCTATGAACATGACAATTACTCCAAAAAGCCAGCCGACATAAGGCAGGGCAACGAGCATTGCAATTAGTATGACTCCGACCAGGAGAGGCAAGACTTTGTGTTCAGCAAGTTCCGGCTTGAGACGGCTAATGATCAATTTGCCGCTGAGCCAGGCCACGGAGATGTGAGTTAGGTAGACGGTAACTAGTACAAAACCGATGACCATCGCAAAAATGCAAAGGATTCCAAGCCAAATGATCGTGCCACTTAATCCACCCAATGTGAGAGCGCCGAACAGTAAGCCGCCTGTTAGCATGGTAATAAAGAGAACAAGGAGGGCGAAGAAAAATGCCGCATAAGCCACCAGCCCCCAGCCAAGGCTTGCAACGGGTTGCGACTGTACTTTATCCATCAAGCCTTTCATAAAGACTGGGACGAGCCAGCCAAGCAGCAGCCCAAATGCGACCCATGTAATGATGGTACGGAAAAGATCGAGTGTCCAGGTCAGGACGGCTTCGGCGGGAGTGGGTTTTGCTTTTACTTCGTCAGGGTCGATCACTGGCTCGGTACGGAGAATTTTTCCGCCGACTGCGCCTGTAGGGATAGTTACATCTTTTGATTGTGTGTATTCAAGGTTACCCGCAATTTTGGCATTCTCCCCGACATTAAATCCGGGTTTGACGACTGGGAAATCAATATCGGCTTGCGGCATAAACATGGTGGGTGAGGGATTGCCTTCTTCAGGATTGCCTACTTCGGCTTTAACATCGCTACCGAAATCCCCATTGAGCTCCAACGCTCCCGTTCCTGCTAAGACATCGCCGGTGATTTTTCCATCGAGCAGTGTCTGCGCAGCACCAACAACCAACTCACCTTTGATAAGACTGCCTGCTTCAGTTTCCAGGCTCGCACTGCCTGCAATAACATCCCCGCCAATGACAGCACCCTTGCCGATCTGTAGTACGGCGCCTGCAATTCGGGCGTCGTCCGTGATAGTGCCGTTGATGGTGATGCTTTGCCCGGCGGCAATCAAGTCACCTTCGACGGTGCCGTTGATGACAACGGATGTTCCGAAAACCACCAGATCGCCCTTGACAGTTCCCTCCAGCACGAAGTTATTTGCGGTGACATAGAGGTCATCTTCAATAAATTCATTTGCCTTGATCTCAACGTTTTCCCCTGAACGCCCATCAAATGCCTTTGCAGGTGTGGCAAAGGTAAGGGCAAGAAGGGTAATGAGGATAAAAATGGAAAAAAATTTGTAAGTTGTTTTCATGGATTCTCCTTGTAGAAAACTTTTCAGTAGGTCTACGTTCCTTCTCCAGAAAAGTTGCAGATGGTCTTATTTATTTTGAGTGTCCCCATCTGCCTTGGAGCATCCCCTTTGATAAAATCTACTTATTCATGCAGATCAAGGATCATCTTTGTTTCCTTGCCTGAATACCAATTTAACAATTCCACGAACCACCCACAGAATTTTACTTTGCCTGTATTGTGTAAATCGCTTAACTCATCCATGTTGTAATAATATATTTCCTCGATT
>JAIFNG010000080.1 GCA_020047815.1 Anaerolinea sp. | reverse complement strand
TCTTGTGGGATGGCGGCAACAACGACTTCTCATTCTATACACCGGACCTGCAAATTGTGGTGGCAGACCCACACCGCACCGGACATGAGTCCACCTACTATCCCGGCGAAACCAATGTCCGCATGGCTGATGTATTTGTCATCAACAAAGTTGACACAGCCGATCCCGAAAAAGTGATCCAGTTGCGTGAGTCTTTACGCAGGATGAACCCGAAAGCGATCCAGATCGAAGCTGCCTCCCCGCTCTTCGTGGATGATCCCGCCGCGATCCAGGGCAAGCGCGTTCTGGTGGTGGAAGACGGTCCCACCCTCACGCACGGCGAAATGGCATATGGCGCTGGTTACATCGCCGCCCGCCGCTTCGGCGCAAAGGAAATTGTGGACCCACGCCCGTTTGCGGTCAAATCCATTGCAGCAACATACGTCAAGTACCCCAAGACAGGACCCATTCTCCCCGCCATGGGCTACGGCGCTGCACAGACAAAAGACCTCGAAACGACCATCAACAAATCCGATGTCGACCTGGTCATCATCGGCACGCCGATTGATCTGACCCGAGTGATGAAGATCAAGAAGCCCTATCAGCGTGTACGCTATGAACTGCAGGAGATCGGTCAGCCGACCTTGCAGGATATTTTGATGAAGAAGTTTGGAAAGAAGAAGTAAATTCATGGTCGGTGATCTCTCGCCAGGGATCACTGGTTGTTGGTTTGTGTAATGGGAGTCGGAGGAGTCTATCCTCCGACTCTTTTTTCGAAAAAAGAGATTTTCCATCCCCCCAGCCAGCATCTTTTTGAATAACACAGTGTTACAAAATAATCCAACTCTAAAAAGGAATTCTTAATATGACAACCCTCGCCCCCGCCCTTTATACCCGCGCCTTCCCACGCATGGCAAACTGGCTGCGTGACTTGATGCTGATCTCGCTTGGCGCCCTGTTTGTTGCGCTTCTTGCCCAGGTGAAGATCCCGCTGCCCTTCACCCCTGTACCTTTGACCGGGCAGACTTTCGCGGTGCTGCTCGTCGCCGCAACCCTCGGATCCAAGCGCGGTGCGGCTTCGATGGCTTGTTACATTGGACTTGGTGCGATTGGACTACCTGTGTTCGCAGGCGGTGCAGCGGGATTGGCTTATCTCTCCGGCGCAACACTCGGATACCTGATCGGATTTATTCTCGCCGCCTATGTCATCGGTCTACTCGCTGAGCGCGGACTGGAACGTAGTATACGTACGTCCGTCATCCCGTTTTTAGTTGGGACAGTCATTATTTACGCCTGTGGTGTCTCCTGGCTGGCAGTCATCCTCGGAAGTTATGGAAAAGCGCTCGCGACTGGGCTCATCCCCTTTGTGATAGGTGATGTGATCAAGTTGATCGCCGCATCACTGGTGCTTCCAGCAGCATGGAAGTTGGCAAAGTAAAATAATAAGAGACCGCCACGATGAAGGTGACGGTCTCTTATTTTATTCAACCTTCATCACCCGCATCAACACCCTGCGCAGATGTGGCCGGGAACGGTGCTCAAAGACATAAATCCCCTGCCAGGTTCCCAACGACAGATCGCCGTTATCTACAGGGATGGTCAGGCTGGTATCATTCAGCATGGTGCGAATGTGGGAAGTGGCATCGTCAATTCCTTCCAAATCATGGGTGTACCAGGTTTCCTTTTCGGGAACCAGTCGTTCCATAAAAGTTTCAAGGTCGGCTTTGGCGGTTGGGTCCCAATTTTCGCTAACAACCAGCGATGCACTGGTATGCTGTAAGAATAGAAAGCACATACCTTCGCGCGCTCCCCAGTCATGTAATTGAGTGCGGATAACATCAGTGATGTCATGCAGACCCTTTCCGCGGGTCGTAATTTCAAGAGTGGTTTTGTACCAGTTCATAAGCAGGGAAATTATAGCAGGGAGATCAAGAATCGAGTTCGATCAAGGAGTCTGCCGGATTTTCTTTGCTATAATGAGTGAAAAACAGAAACATAAGATCTTCATCAAGGTGGAAAATTCCACGGACAAATTCCATCCAATACAAAGAATACAGTCAAGTTTTATTACATGGCGCGGGCAAAAGAAGGAGAAAGGCCTTGTCTTCAAAACTGAATCAATGGATACCCCTCAATAATATATATAAACAGGAAGAGGACAGGCGCATGGCACGCATCCTGTTTATCATGATCCTGGTGTACCTGACATTAAGCTTGATCGTTCTATTCATGGATCGGATATGGGGAAACGGCAGTCTGACACTCTTTCTTATTACTGGAAATGTTTTACAAATTTTCCCCCTGCTGGCGCTGTTCAAAGGCAAATTATCCACGAGCAGCTATGCGGCAACAGGGATCTATATTGGACTGGCCACCCTCTTTGCAACTACCGGGCAGGGAATTCATGATTACATCATTATGATGTACCCGGCAGTCATGATGTTTGCAGGTCTGACCAATCAAAAGCGCGGCTTATTCTTCTCCACCCTGTTAACACTGGTGTCATTGTTCTGGCTCATCTTTGGGGAAATGAACGGCTGGTTTGTCATTCAAAAAACGTTTTCCCCAAGTTTGCTGGATATGGTTGTCACCTGTCTTCTGATCGCTACTACGGCAATCGCGGTACATCTTCTGGTGTCCAATTTGGAACATGGGCTTGCACAAACATGGCGGGAACTTGCCGATCGCAAGCGCATGGAGGAAGAGTTGCGCGAAAGCCATGAGGATTTCAGAAGGTATTTTAACATGGGCACAGTGGGCATGGCTGTCACCTCACCGCAAATGGGCTGGATCGAGGCAAATGACCGCTTGTGCCATATTTTCGGTTATTCCAAGGAAGAGCTGACCAAACTAACCTGGTCTGAATTGACGCATCCGGATGATCTGGAAACCAACCTGAAGTTATTCAACCAGATGCTGGCGGGAGAAATTGATTCATACCAATTGGACAAGCGCTACATCCGCAAAGATAAATCTGTCGTTAACACAAACATCTCCGCCGTCTGTCATCGCAATTCTGATGGAACAGTGCGTCATCTTCTGACCTCCATCATTGACATTACCGAACAAAAACACAACGAAATGATCTTTCAAATACGCCTTGAGTTATTGGAATTCGCCGCTGTACATTCAGTCGATGAAGTCATGCAAAAAGCGCTTGACGAGATCAGCCTCTTGACCGACAGCACAATCGGTTTTTATCACTTTGTCAAACCAGATCAAAAGACCCTCTCCCTGCAGGCATGGTCCACACGCACGCTGGAAGAGTTTTGTAGAATGGAAGGCAAAGGCATGCACTACGACATGGACAAAGCGGGAATATGGGTGGATTGTGTTAAACAAGGCATACCGATCATCCACAATGACTACGCAACCCAGCCGAACCGTAAGGGATTGCCAAAAGGTCATGCAGATGTTATCCGCGAACTGGTTGTGCCGGTACACCGTGGGGGTAAGGTTGTCTCGATCCTTGGAGTCGGTAACAAGCCTGTGAATTATACGGAAAAAGATGTGGAGTCTGTTTCTTATCTCGCCGATGTCACCTGGGAAATTATCGAACGTAAACAGACGGAACAAATCCTGAAAGAAATGCAATCGCGCCTGTATTTGCTTAGCGATAATTTGGAAGAAGCGGCTTTATATGTTTATTCCCACGACTCCAATGGTCAAGTGCATTTTGAGTATCTGAGTGCAGGCATGGAAAAAATAACGGGGGTCAATATCGAGGATGCTTTACAAAATGCATTGTGCCTGCATGCCACCATTTTGCCGGAGTATTTATCCCAACTGGAAGAGTTGGAGGCAAAGTCAAAGTTGGACTTGTTAAGTTTTGAAATGGAAATCCGCCAAATGCATGCTGTTTCCGGCGAGACCCGTTGGGCATTGTTGCGGTCCACGCCGCGCCGCAGAGCAGATGGGTCAACTGTCTGGTATGGCGTTCAAATGGATATCACAGAAAGAAAACGGAACGAGAAATTACTGGAAGAGGCAAACGAACAACTACGCCTGCACGTGAAGGAGATCGAACAATTGCATGAAGAACTGCGGGAGCAGGCCATCCGCGACTCGCTCACGGGTTTATATAACCGCCGCTACATGCAGGATGTATTTAAACAGGAATTTTCGAGGGCCAGGCGTGAAAATTATCCCATCAGCGTGATCATGTTGGATATGGACGGGCTCAAAATAATCAATGATACCCATGGACATCATGTTGGCGATCGGGCACTCCAAACCCTTGCACTCCAATTACAAAGCATGACCCGTAAGGAAGACATTGTATGCAGGTATGGGGGGGATGAATTTACAATTATATTGAGCAAGACTTTTCCAAAGGATGCTGTCAAGCGTGTGGAAGAATGGCGCGAATCCCTGCACGACCACCCCATGGAAATTGGAGAAAAAAATAGTGTCACGGTCAGATTCACGGCAGGGATCGCCAGTTTTCCCGCCCACGGGACATCCATGGAAGAAATTATCAATTTTGCCGATGTTGCCCTTTACCGCGCAAAAGCACGGGGACGGGATTGCACGATCGTGTTCGTGTAAAAAAACTGGTGAAGCAGTCAGCCTGACATCATCCTGCCACAAAATCATGTTATTCTTGGCACATGATATATCGCATCCTCATCGTTGACGACGAGCCTTCGGTCACAGATCTACTGGCTTACAACCTGCGTAAAGCTCGTTACGACGTATTCACCGCGGCGGATGGGCGTGAGGCATTGCGACTCGCGGGGAAATTCAAGCCAGACCTGATCCTGCTAGACTTGATGATCCCCGATGTGGACGGACTTGATGTATGCCGCGAACTCCGCAAGACCAGCAATGTGCCCATCATTATGATCACAGCACTCGGCGAAGAAACCGACCGCATTGTCGGTCTCGAACTCGGCGCAGATGATTACGTCACCAAACCATTCAGTGTGCGTGAACTGATGGCGCGTATCAAAGCTGTCCTGCGCCGCGCACAAAATGGAAACTCAGAACCAATAAGCGTGATTTCTGGCGCAGGAAACCTCCATATGGATGTGGAGAGCCATACGGTCAGTGTGGCTGAGGCTGACATCGACCTGACCCGTCTTGAGTTTGACCTGCTCCACCGCCTGCTGATCAATCGCGGGCGGGTTCTAACCCGTGAACGTCTGCTCGAGCAAGCCTGGGGCTATGATTATGTTGGCAACACACGCGCCGTGGACAGCGCCATCAAACGCCTGCGTGCAAAACTCCGCGCAGCCTCTCCAGAAGCCGATTGCATCGAGTCCGTGCGTGGTCTCGGCTACCGCATCCCCTGATATGAACACCATCCGCTTCCGCCTCTTACTAAATACCTTAATTGTACTCACCCTGGGGATGACACTCGCAACTGTGCTTGTGTGGCAGTCTGTCTCAAGACTTTACATCAACACACAACGTGCCAACCTGCTCGCACAGGCGAAACTTATCTCAACAGCCTTGCAGGGTGAAATTCTTCCTGTAAACCCTCAACCGTACTCGCAATTATCAAACATCGCGCCTGGAATCCACACCCGCCTGTTGACGGATGGAGGTGCAGTCGTCGTGGGTCTGCCGCTTTCAGATGCAGATGTGCAGATGCCGCTTGCGGAACAAAACGCCGCCATCCCGACCTCGGAGTTAGTGCAACGTCCCGAAATTAATTCAGCGCTAAAAGGCATTCCCGCCACCGCCGTCCGAAGGGTTCTCGGCTCACAACGTGTGCTCTACGCCGCCGCACCGATATACACAAACAATGGTCAAATTGCAAGCATCATCTACATTGCCACCCCCCTGCCTGCAACAGGATTACCCGCAAACATCATTCTGCAATTAATGGGAGCCATGTTCACTGCCATGATCCTTGCATCCCTCATCGGAGGGTATTTGGCGCAACAGATCGCGCATCCATTGGAAGGTCTTGCGAATGCAGCAAAGGCAATTGCAAATGGAGATCTCGAAATCCAAGCCCCGACCGACAGCAAGATCAAAGAACTTCAAGGTCTTAGTCAAACTTTCAATAGTATGACCGAAAGTTTACGCCTGTCAAACGAAGCCAAGAAAGCCTTCATCGCCGATATCACCCATGAACTCCGCACCCCATTGACTGTCATCAAAGGCACCATCGAAACCCTCGAAGATGGCGCACTGGATGACATGGAAGGGCGAAGACCATTGCTCACCTCGATGGGAGGCGAAACAGATCGCCTGATTCGACTGGTTAAAGAACTACTGATCCTCACTCGAGCCGACACAGGATCGCTGCAACTGGAAATTCACCCTGTGAATTTACTAAACCTTGCAAAACAACGCTGTGAGAACCTCTCACTTTTGGCTACACGACAGGGCGTGAATTTAAACACCCTTTGTGACAACTTTACTAGCCCGACCAAGAGAAGCACTGAAGTCCCCGATAAACGATTTTTGGTTCTTGCTGACCCGGATCGTATTTCGCAAGTGTTTGATAATCTACTTGAGAATGCCTTAAGACATTCCCCCACTAACTCAACCATCACTATCAAAATCAATGAATTAGCCAACGGTGTGGAATGTTCCGTCAACGACGAAGGGACAGGCATCCCCGCCAAACATCTCCCCTTCATCTTCCAGCGATTCTACCGAGTGGATAGATCCCGCAACCGCAAAGATGGCGGTACCGGACTGGGACTCGCCATTGTGCAGGCATTGATACACGCACATGGGGGGCACATATCGGCACAAAGTGCTGAAGGCAAGGGCACGACAATCACTTTTTGGTTACCGAGCCCAGGTTCCTCAAACGATTAACTTACCTTGGGGAAATAATAACCAGAGCCGCGATGCTCCAATCTCCCAAATTCTGCCTCGCAATTGCCAATAACCTGACACAACCCTGCCAACCAAAGGGAATATCCTTGGGTATGTATTTCACGATACCAAGGAGATTCTCATGAAACAGATTTCAACCATTGTAAACACCCTTCTGGCCTGCTCGCTGATCTTTATTCTTTTTAGCGTAGGGCAGCCAAATTCAAAGGTACAGGCATCTCCGCCGACCCTTTCCCCGGAACCTGCGACAACCTGCGACACCGCGCGCACAGTTCAAGTAAATGGGACCGCAGTCATTAACATCGCCCCGGACCGTGCGTTGGTTCAACTTGGCATACAAACAAATGGAAGATCGCCCAGGGAAGTACAGAGTAAAAATTCAACAAGCATCAATCAGATAATAAAAGCCCTGAAAAGTCAGGATATCGATGCCAAAGATATCTCCACCGACTGGTACACCATCGAACCATTATATGAAGATTACGACTCGCTGCGCATCAAGGGCTACCGCATCAATAACATTGTCGCAATCACCCTGCGTGATGTGAAAAAAGCAAATAATGTGATCGTTGCCGCCATGGAGGCAGGCGCAAATCAAGTGGTGAATGTCGAATTCTATACCAGTGAATTACGAAAGTACCGAGACCAGGCGCGCGAGCTGGCAATGATAGCCGCCGCCGAAAAAGCACAGGCGCTGGCTCGTACCGCAGGAGCCAGTACCGGCTGTGTCCTGAATATCAATGAAAACAGCTCATCGTATTTCAATGGTTGGGGCGGGTGGTATGGATCACCGTCCAATCAAAACCTGTGGACACAAAATACCATGCAAAATGCCGCACCCGCTGGAAGTGGAACGCCAGCACTGGATAATGGTCCCATCAGCCTCGGGCAGATCTCAGTCAAAGCCGAGGTCAATGTAACATTCGGAATCAAGTGATGGAAATGGAAACCATCTATTTCGTTTGACGTCCATTTTTAAGCTATTGGTCAGTAGGTGGCAGGGAATTAAAACGCAACCAACAGATCAGGCTGCCCATCCATTATCTCAAACCTGCGAACAGATCAGTTTCCACTGTCCTGCCGCCATTTACCAGGCTGAATACACGATAGAATGTGCCCTGCATGGCAAGGACAGATACGGCGGCGTCTTCGGGCATGTCAGCCAATGCGCCCAAAGTAGGCAGCTGGCTTTTATGACATTGGATCGCACGCCACGCAGCCTGGCAATATTCAACCATATCAATGCGTGTGGTGACCATCCAATCCTTCCAGGGGAATTCGCCGCGCACCTGGTCATCCACACGGAAGGACATATCCCCCATGAAAGGCGCGACGAGGTTAATAAAATTCTCAGCATCCACCATGTAATAAAATTTCGAGATACGATGGGCTGACAGTTTTTCCGCATCCTGATAATTCGAATCTGCCGCACAGACAACCGCCGCAGACGTATATTGCCCCATGACAATATGATCGGGATGACCATAATTTCCGTCCGGAGGGAAGGTCACAACGACCTGCGGTTGAATACGGCGAATGTAAGTGACGATCTTGCCAATGGCTTCAGCATGATCCGCATGATCCACCTCGCCATCAATATAATCAAGGAAGTACAGACCCTTCATACCAAGTTCTTTTACCGCATTCGTCAATTCCAGTGTACGGGTTTTACCCAGAACACTCAAGCCGGGATTATTTTCTTCAGGTCCTGCCCAGCCCCGTTCACCACGTGAAGCACAAACAAAATGTGTCTCCACACCCTCGGCAGAATACTTGGCCAGCGTGCCCCCCATTCCCATTGATTCATCATCAGGATGAGCAAAAATAACAAGAAGTTTCAAAGGCTGCATATTTTATTCCTTATAAGGAAACCCGAAAGGTTTCAATAAAACCTTTCGGGTCTCTTACACATAATGAAATGCACGATTATTTTTGGGCTATCTTTTGAAGTGTTTCGGGTGTTAGGTTAAATGCCTTCCCCAAACCTGCGATAAAGCGTGCGCCCTTGGGCTTGATGCGCCACAAGCCAAAATCTGCCATCTTGAACAATGGCTCGGAAGCAGGAAAGCGTTCGATATATCTGTCTTTCACAGGAGCGTAACCCGGCTCGCCATTTTCCATAAACTCGGCGCTGGCGCGAATGGACAAACGCCCCAGGGTTTGCGGATCGGCACGCCAATCATCGGATTCCGAAATAAGCAAACCAACCTGTTTATTTTTTTGCATATCCACTGTATGCTGTGCAAGACGGCTGACATGCACATAATATGCAGAAAAATCCTGGGCGGTCACAAATGTTACCATGGATACTCGCGGGGCTTCATCCCTTATGGTGCCAAGAGCAGCGACGCGCGTATTGGTAAGAATATGAACAAGAAGTTTTTCAGATTCGATATCCATATTACCCGCCAGCAGGAGGATTATCGAGCCGTACACCATGACCCCGCACCGAATCAATATACTGATGTGTTGGGTCAAGCGAAGCGAGGCGGTCGCGCAGGCGGCGGATAAGAGCATCCAAAGCCTGATCTGACACTCCGATCATTTGGTCTTCACCCCAGACCGTGGAGACAAGATCGCTGCGGCTAATGACCTGTCCCTGATTTTCATATAACATCCATAACAGCTTATATTGCTGGGCTGATAAAGGCGGGAC
The DNA here is from genome assembly GCA_020047815.1 of Anaerolinea sp. Classification (GTDB taxonomy): domain Bacteria; phylum Chloroflexota; class Anaerolineae; order Anaerolineales; family Villigracilaceae; genus Villigracilis. Next base: position 3,097 of record JAIFNG010000080.1, on the reverse strand, counting down.
AACCTGCTGTTGATTTACCCAGACCTGATGGGATTTTTGATCCATCAGCAGACTCCCCGAGCGTATCCCTCCTTCGGCAAGCGGCATGGTGGCATCAGAGGTGAGGAACATGAACTGCTGGGCAAGCGCAATACCCACCGTATCACCATCCTGCAACATGACAGGGGTTGCAAGTTCAGTCCCGTTATGATTTGTGCCATTCTTACTACCCAGGTCTTCGATCGTCACACCTTCAGGCGTGGGTGTAACCCGCGCATGGAATCGTGAGACCTGACGATCCTGGACATTGATCTCGCAGGTTGGGTCGCGTCCAATCATCAACGTACGGCTCAATGCCCAGCGTTGTCCTTTTAGCGGACCATCCTGTGCTACAAGAATTGGGAATTCTTCTTCATGTTTCATAAATTGCCTCGATTAATTATAAAAGACGCTTATAATATAGCAGAAAAGTGTAATTCTGTGCATCCTTACTTTTGTTCGGACCTGACAGGTCTTTAGTATTTCGACCTTGAGCTACCGGGTGATACACGCCGAAAATATCACCAGACTAAGGTCAATTGTAATATGCAGAATCCATACACTGGACAGCAGGATATAAAGGAGAAGAGTTGCCCCAATCGCTGAAGAAAGGGGAGGTGCTGCGCAGCCGCTACAAGATCCGGGAACAGATCGGGCAAGGCGGAACTGGCAGTATATACCTCGCAGACGACATTCGCCTGCAGGGCAGGTTATGTGCAGTTAAAGAAGTTGAGCACAACCGTGCCCTCCCACCTCAATTTATCGCACAGGCACGCGAACAATTCTTTCGCGAGGCGTCTGTACTTGCACGTCTCGATCACCCCAACCTGCCCAAGGTATCCGATTTTTTTTCCGAGGGACCACGCGATTATCTGGTTATGGATTTTGTACCCGGCAAGGACCTGCGCGAACGCATGTTGGAGGCCCGGCATGACAAGACCTTCCTTGCTGAAAATGAAGTATTACGATGGACCGCGCAACTGGCAGACGCGCTGAATTATTTACACCAGCAAGACCCGCCCATCGTTCACCGCGACATCAAACCGAGCAACCTGAAAATCACACCCAGCGGGTTGATCAAGCTGGTTGATTTTGGACTTGTCAAAATTCTCGCTCCCAACGAAGTGACCATCACCATCATCCAGGGACAGGGCACCGCACTTTACACGCCACTGGAACAATATGGCGGAGACGACACGCACACTGATATACGCGCCGATATCTTCTCCTTTGGGGCGACGCTCTATCACCTGCTGACCAATGAACCTCCTGCCGAAGCGCGCAAACGTTTTCTGGATACCCGCAGCCTGACCCCTCCGCGAGAGATCAACCCCAGCCTTAGCCCGCGTGTGGAAAAAGCAATTCTATGGGCAATGTCCCTGCACCCGGATGATCGTCCTCAAACTGTGATCGAGTTTCGTGAAGCCCTGCTTGGAAACCAGGATATCCCCGAGCGTGCCGACTTGCATGGGTCAGGGTTCAACAGGCAGTACTTCTCGATCCTCCCACAGGAACGGGTCGCTGGCTATTTAGTCCTGGGGTTATTTATTATTGGACTGCTTGCGACAGTAGCACGATAATTGTTTTTGTGCCGCCTTTTCGATCATTCTACAAAAAGAACAAAAATCAGGCGTGGATGTGGGTTGTCCGCATTTAGGGCATGGATGAAGTTGTGATTGGCCTGCATTTTTCTCAATAAATAATTTCCCGCTTTTTCTGGCCTCCAGAAAATTTAAATAAAATATCAGCTTCGCGCCAGGGCGTGCAGTCTCAAGTTGGTTAAGCGTTTCCTTGTAGAAAATTGACTGTGAGCCATCGGCAAAAGGACATTCATCATAGATGTACTCAATACCCCGCATTATGGCATAGGCGGTCATTTCACGTTCATAAAAACGGCATAAGGGTTTCACTTTGCGCGCCAATCCATCGGAACCCGGCAAAACGGGACCCTGCCGTAATAGGTACTCACTTGACCAGTTCAATGTATTGCCAAATAAGACAGCGGCTTCATCGTCCAGGTTATGTCCTGTTGCAAGAACATCGTACCCAAAATCGCGGGCAATACGATTCATTTCGTGGCGTTTGGCAAGTCCACACACGGCACAAGGTCGGTCATATCCACGATGACTGATCCCTGCCAGCACAGGAATCGAATTGCCATATTCCTTTTCAATATCCACCACATGCAATTTTAGATTATTCTCGTCTGCGAATTTCTCCGCCAGCCGTTGGGACTCGTGTGAATAATTTATCCCCGCATCAATGCCAAGACCAAGGTACAACCCATCAGCCTGATATCCAAGGCGCACAAGGATATCCCATAATGAAAGCGAATCCTTGCCGCCTGAAACAGCCACAAGGATTTTCTCATTGGGTGTGAACATCCCATATTTTTTAATGAAGCGCTCGGTTTGTTCAGGAATCCATTCGAGGTAGTGTTCCTTACACAAAGCCAGTTTATGCTGGCGCATATGAATGGATGCCTTATTTAAACATCTTCTGCATTTCATATCTTTCTCTCCGAACCAACAAAGTATCGTAATGCGTGGCCCGTCAGGCGTATTTACGCCCGAAAATTACAGACTACCCCCCTGAGATCACTGCAACCAGTTTGATCTCATCTCCGGAGCGCAGGATTTCATCATCCGTGATCATTTCGCCATCCCGGATCGCAATCACCGCTTCAGGTACGATATTACTTTTCTTCAAAGCGTCCAGCAGGGACATACCCGCACGGACTTCATATACTTTATCACGCAGGATCAGCTTTGCAACCATAATTCTCCTTAAGATCGGATTTTATCACGTGCAGTGTTCGCACAATGGTTTCATCCTTTTATGTGTGCAAGCAAAAGGTGTCAGGCAGCGAGAGGCAAAAGCGAACGGGCAGAGACAAGTTTTTGCCATTCGCCGCTCATCCAAGCCGTTCGCGCTTTGGCGGTCAAAATCGCACCATCCAAATTCCATTGCGCACCGGGTAGTTTTAGGCGCTGGGTGACGATTTGTTTGCAACCACTTTCAATAATACCGCTGCCGATCAGCAAGCCAGAAGCGCGGAATTGGTCATACCGCATGCGTT
>JAIFNG010000158.1 GCA_020047815.1 Anaerolinea sp. | reverse complement strand
ATGGGGACCCCAATGCCAGTGAAACGGAAGTGGTTGCAGCAGCAAAAGCGGCGCAGGCGCATGACTTTATAATCAACCTCACGGATGGATACGATACACGGATTGAAGAGCGCGGCGTGAATCTATCCGGCGGACAAAAGCAACGGATTGCCATTGCGCGCGCATTATTGCTGCGTCCCGCAGTGTTGATCCTGGACGACAGTACCAGCTCGGTGGATGTGGAAACTGAGACGAAAATTCAAGATGCTATGAAATCATGGTTGAAAGACAGCACAAGTATTATTGTGGCGCAGCGTATCAGTACGGTTTTACATGCTGATAAGATCGTTGTAGTGGACGAGGGGCAAATTGTTGCACAGGGCACGCATGGCGAGTTGATGCGGTCCAGTCCTGTCTATCAGGAAATCTACGACTCGCAATTGGGTGATGGTGTGAAATTGGAGGCGAAATGAGCACTCCATCTCCCTCCAACGTCCGCGCGGTTTTGGGGCGTGGACCCATGCAGCCCGGTAAGATCGAAAAGGCAAAAAATCCACGTAATGCATTGACACGCCTTGCCATGTATCTCAGTCAATATAAAGGCACACTGGCATTGGTTCTGTTCTTCGTGCTGATAACCATTTCCCTGGGTCTGCTTGAGCCATACCTGATCGGGCGCGCAATTGATCAATTTATTTCCACCCGCCAGACCAACGGCCTGCCGCAGCTGGCACTACTTTTGTTGGCTGCTTATCTGTTTGACAACGGGTTTCAAGCCGTGTCGAGCTGGTTAATGGCGCGTGTCTCACAGGATGCCTTGCGCCGTCTGCGCCGGGATCTTTTTGAGCATCTGCAAAAATTATCCATCGCTTTCTTCGACCGTCATACTGCGGGCGAATTAATGAGCCGTCTGACCAATGACATTGATGCCATCAACCAGGCTGTTTCACAAAACGTCATTTCACTGGTTGCAAGCGTACTTTCCCTTGTGGGTATTGTGATTGCCATGTTCGTACTCAATGCATGGCTGGCTCTCGCGGCATTGCTTGTGGTTCCGATCATGTTTTGGTTCACCCAGTTCATTGCGCGTTATACCCGCAAGGGATTTCGCGACCTGCAAAAGGAACTTGGCGAGATCAACAGTGTGATGGAAGAGTCCATCAGTGGTCAACGGGTGGTCAAGGCCTTTCGCCGCAGTGAGACTGCCATAGAACGTTTTCGCGCCAGCAATCAAAAGGTTTATGCGGCGGGCGTATCTGCCAACACATACGCGCTCATGCTCATGCCGCTCACCAACGTGCTCGGAAACTTCTTCGTCATCGTGCTGGTGGGGTTTGGGGGTTACCTTGCCTTGCAGGGCCTGGTAACGGTCGGGATGATCGCGACCTTCATTGCCTATGCCCAGAATTTTATTCAGCCGCTGCGCCAACTGGCGAATATGTACAATTCGATCCAGGCGGCGCTGGCAGGAGCTGAACGGGTTTTTGAAGTGATGGATACACCCGCGGAATTGGATACCGCTGCCGACTCCCTGCTGCCTGTTCCAGTTAAAGGAGAGGTGCACTTCACTGACGTTTCCTTCGGTTACCTGCCACACCATCCGATCATCAAGAACATGACGCTTGAAGCGAAAGCAGGTCAAACCATCGCGTTGGTGGGTCCGACAGGCGCCGGAAAGACAACCATCATTAATTTGTTGACTCGTTTTTATGAAATTAGCGAAGGGAGCATCACGATCGACGGCAGGGATATCCGCAAGGTTTCAAAGGATGATCTCCGTAAAAAATTGGGGATCGTTTTGCAGGACACCTTCCTGTTTGCAGATACTGTCATGGAAAACATACGCTATGGGCGCCTCGACGCCAGCGACGAGGAGTGTATAAATGCCGCCAGGCTCGCAGATGCTGATCATTTTATCCGCCAATTGCCGCAGGGATACCAGACCAAACTTTCGGAGCGCGCCGGCAACCTGAGTCAGGGACAGCGGCAGTTGATGTCCATTGCCCGTGCAGTACTTTCTGACCCGAGCATTCTTATACTTGACGAAGCAACCTCCAGTGTTGACACGCGAACTGAAGCGCGGATCCAAAAAGCGTTATTGCGCCTGATGGAAGGCCGTACCAGTTTCGTTATTGCCCATCGCCTATCCACCATTCGTGATGCAGACAAGGTGATCGTTATTCAGGAAGGTGAGATCGTGGAGCAGGGCACACATCGGCAGCTGCTGGAGGCGAAGGGGGTATTCCACCACCTTTATATGAGTCAGTTCAAAGGATTGGCAATTTAGTTCCATTTATTTATAAACCGTATTGGAGAATTCCTTTTGAAACCCTTTCAATTAATTTTCACCTATGCCAGAAAATATAAATTGGCATTGATCGTCACCGCCGCCAGCATGCTGCTTTTGGTTGGCGCACAACTGATCATTCCGTGGATCGTCAAACTGCTCGTGGCGGCTGTTACCGCGCCGGATGCAACCATGGATGTCATGGAATTGGTGCGGCAGTTAACCCTTATTGTCCTGGTCGTTTATATCAGCCGCGCGGGTTTGCAATTCCTGCGTTCGTATCAGGCACACCTTGCGGGCTGGGGCGTTGTTGCCGATGTGCGTAAATATATTTATGAGCACATGCAGAGACTCTCCCTGCGTTATTATGAAGACAAACAGGTCGGGCAGTTGATGTCACGCGTTATTAACGATACTGAGTTGTTCGAGCAGCTCATCTCGCACGCCCTGCCGGATGTGATCGTCAATGCCATTACCTTCCTTGGTGTAACGGCTGTGCTTGTCAGCCTGAACTGGAAACTGACTCTGCTCAGCACTATTCCCATCCCGTTGGTTTTGTTCTCTTTGCAGATCTATGCCAAAAGGGTACGCCCCGCCTTTCGTTATCGTCAGAAGGAACTGGGTGACTTGAATGCCATGCTCAATGACAACCTGTCCGGTATCCGTGAGATCAAGGCCTTCACCCGGGAAGAGGAGGAGGTGGTACGTATTGACGAACGCATTGACAGCTACTATAGATCCAATTTGCGCGCACTTAAATTGATGGCAACCTTCCAGCCATTTGTGGAGTTCACCTCCTCGCTTGGAACGTTAATTGTGATCTTCTTTGGCGGCCGGCTTGTTCTACAAGGGATTCTTCCCATCTCTGATCTTGTAGCTTTTTTTCTTTATCTTGAGATGTTCTATACTCCAGTGAGGAATTTATCCAATGCCTGGGAGGCCATCCAGAGTTCGCTGGCGGGTGCAGATCGAGTGTCTGGCTTGATGGCAGAGGATGAAGAGCCGCACAATGTCCCTGGAGCTCTGGCAATTTCGAGCCGCATGCAGGGCGGGATCGTTTTTAAAGACGTGAGTTTTAACTACACCCCCGAGAATCCGGTTTTGGAGGGAATAAACCTTGATATCCCTGCCCGATCGGTTGTTGCGCTGGTGGGGCCGACGGGTGTTGGAAAGTCCACACTGGTCAGTTTGATCCCGCGCTTTTACGATGTAACCAGTGGAGCGATCACGCTCGACGGGCGGGACATACAGGAATATAAAATGGACAGTCTGCGCCAGCAGATCAGCATTGTGCTGCAGGATGTGTTTTTATTCTATGGAACGGTGCGAGAGAATATTTTATTTGGACGCCCCAATGCAACCGAGGCGGATATGAATGCGGCTGCGCAGACGGCGAATGCCCATGAGTTCATTATGCAGCTGCCCGAAGGCTACGACACTTTGATCGGGGAGCGGGGTGTGAAACTTTCAGGTGGACAAAAGCAGCGGCTGTCTATTGCACGCGCAGTATTAAAGGATGCGCCTATCCTGATCCTGGATGAGGCGACTTCTTCGGTGGATACCGAAACCGAGGTTTTGATCCAGCAGGCGTTGGAACGATTGATGAAGGGGCGGACGACGATCATTATCGCGCATCGCCTATCCACTGTCCGGAATGCCGACAAGATCGTGGTGCTGGACGACAAGTCCATTTGCGAATCTGGAACACACGCTGAATTGATGAACCTTGAAAACGGTTTATATCGCCGTTTGTATTCGGTGCAGCGAGAATTACAGCCGATCCTGGCTTTTGGGATGAATTGATGGAGCGGGTAATATAATGCCCTCGGTCACAAATTGCGCTTCCCGCAGGGTCAAAAGGCGCAATTTGTGACCGTGAAGGGTATAAATAGAACAACATGTGCATGAAAGAAGGAAATTTATTTGGTTGACAACCCCATTCACCGCGATGTGAGGGGGTTGTCATTTATTTTTTAAACGAGTTTCCTTTGCAGGGCCAAACTTACAGCTGATACGCGATTATCGACACCGAGTTTCATCAAGATATTGCTGATATGGTATTTAACTGTGGAAAGGCTGATGACCAACCGCTCGGCGATCTCGGCATTATTCAACCCATCCACCATCAGTTTAAGGACTTCAACTTCCCGCTCGGTGAGGGTTTCAGTCTCCTCTGCCTGCTGATTGGCACGGACGAGCGCCTGAGCGGCTTCAGGGGAAAGGATCATTTTCCCATCTTTGGCTGATTTGATCGCTGCTGCCAGTTCGCGAGCGGTGACATTCTTCATCAGATAGCCGACTGCCCCGGCCTTGAGGGCATTTTGCACCAGTTCATCTTCCTGAAAACTTGTCAGGGCAACAATTTGAATTTTGGGATTCTGCTTCTTGATCGCCTGCGTCGCAGCGACACCATCCATGACGGGCATCATCAAGTCCATAAGGATGACATCAGGTTTGAGCAGGTTGGCGCGCACGACGGCTTGCTCTCCATTTTCAGCTTCACCGACCAGCTCAAAGTCGGGATTGACACTGAGAAAGGCACCCAATCCAGAGCGGACTACGGCGTGGTCGTCGACGAGCATGATGCGAATAGCGTTTGACATGAAAACTCCTTTATTGGATTAATGTGAGATTGGTGAATCCTAATGATCCAATTCCCAAACCACCGAGATTTGCGTCCCTTCACCAGGTTCGCTGTAGATACTTAATTTTGCACCAATTGTTTCAGCACGTTCGCGCATGATCTTTACACCCAGGTGGTCAGCGGTGATGGTGGATGGATCAAAACCTGTTCCATTGTCAGCAATGGTCAGCCGCACATTCGCGCCCATGCGTAAGGTCACGACGGCTTGATCGGCTTTTGAATGTTTGAATATATTATTCAATGCCTCCTGTGCGATGCGATAAAGACTGATCTGTACATCGGCTGGAAGTTTCCGCTCGCCTTCGGTACTGAGTTGGATATCGATACGGGCCCGCCCGGATAAGGCTTCTGTTAACTGCCGGAGTAAAGTTGGAAGGGGCACCTCAACCAGTGCATTTGGACGCAATTCCACGAGCAGGGTACGCATCTCAGCCAGTGCGCCGCGTGTAAGCAGGCGAATTTCTTCGAGGCGGCGTTTGCCTTCATCAGGATTCATTTCCCAGATGTCAGGCAGCACGTCCGCGATCAAGGTGGTCGAGAAGAGAGTTTGAGTCACGGCATCGTGCAGGTCACGCGCCAGGCGCGTGCGTTCGGCGGCAACGGCATCCTGGGTGGCTTTTTCGCGCAGGCGTTCATTGGCGAGATTCAACTCTTCAGTGCGTTCGGCGATGCGCTGTTCCAATTGACGGCGGTGATCGGCTTCCTGCGCGGCGAGTTTTTCGGCAACGTGTTTTTCCTCGGTGATGTCTTCGATCATGCCGATGATGTAAAGCGGTTTTCCATCCGCGCCGCGTACCAGCGAAAAGTTCACCCGTCCCCAAAAGAGATGACCATCCTTATGGATATAACGTTTTTCGACGGTGTACTGGTCGCGCTTGCCTTCCACCAATTCGAGGAACAAATCACGGTCAACGAATCGGTCTTCCTCCACCACCAGCATGGACGGGTTGATTTGTCCGATCTCCTCCTCTGTATACCCTGTCATGCGGGATGCCTTTTGGTTGATCTGCGTGATGCGTCGGTCGAGGGTCATCACCGCCACGCCGACGGCAGCATTGTCGAACATCGAGCGGAAGCGAGCCTCGGACACCTGCAACTCTTCTGATTTTCGTTTCTGGTCATCGATGTCTTCGACCATGTTGACAAGATAAGACGGCTTCCCTTCGGAATCACGCACCAACGAAAGGGTCAGGCGCGTCCAGAATACTTCTCCATTCTTGCGGACGTAGCGCTTCTCCACGCTGTAGAAATCGCGCCTGCCAGCCAACATCTCTGCGAATAAATCCATGCCGACTTGCGCGTCTTCGGGGTAGCAATTTTCGGCGTCACTGCGCTGTTTCAATTCCTCTTCGGTGTAGCCCGACATTTTGCAGATGGCGGCATTGGCAGCCAGTATGTTGCCGTCAATTTTCCCCAATCCCATGCCAATGGCAGAGCCCTCGAACATGGCGCGGAATTTTGCCTCGGATTCACGCAACTCTTCGAGGGCGCGTTTACGTTCTTCGATGTCTTCTGCGATGACGATCATATATCGAACCTTCCCCGTCTCATCCCGAACTGCCGAAACACTTTGGCGCATCCAGTGAACTCTGCCACCTTTGTGGATATATCGTTTTTCCACCTGATAACTGTCACGCCTGCCGTCGATAATTTCGTGGAATTCAGCCATGCCGACATTCTGGTCTTCGGGATAGGTCACGCCGCGTCCGCCAATTTCGATCAACTCGGCTTCGGTGCGCCCCGATAACTTCACCAGCGTCGGGTTGACCGCCAGCGTTTTTCCCTCGGGAGAGATGATGCTGATGCCAACGGCGGCATTCTCAAACATGGCGCGGAAGCGGGCTTCGGATTCACGCAGCTCAACTTCAACTCGTTTTTGATCTTCCACCATTTTTTGCAGCCGGGTGTTGTGTTCACGAACTGCCTTGGTCCGCCAATTGAATCCTGCAGCGACCATCAGGATCATCACCATGGCGACGCCGATCTGGAATGGCAGGGTTTGCCAGAATGGCGGGATGACTGTCAGTTTTAGCGAAACACCTTCTTCATTCCAGACGCCGTCACTGTTGGCGGCTTTGACTTTGAAGGTATAGCCGCCGCCAGGCAGATTGGTGTAACTGGCGTAGTTGCGCGTGCCTGCCTGCACCCAATCCCTGTCAAAGCCTTCAAGTTTGTAGGCATATTGATTCTTGTGCGGAGCCTGAAAATCCAGCGCGGCAAATTCAAACGAGATGAAATTCTGATCGTAACTCAAGAGGATCGCTTCGCCGCCTGACGCGTCGAATGACTGCGGCGTATTGAATACCGAAAAGTCGGTGATGACCACATTAGGAGGTGTTTTGTTGTCATGCAATTCCAGTGGATTGAAGACACTGAAACCATTGACACCGCCAACGTAAAAATCGCCTGTTTTGTGGCTGAGGAAAGCCGCGTTCGAGTTGAACTCGTTGCCTTGCAAGCCATCGCTTTTGTCATAGATGCGGAAGGTCTCTGTCTGCGGGTCAAACTTTGCCAGTCCGTTGTTGGTGGTCAGCCACAGGAAGCCCTGTGGATCAAGTGTGACTGTCAGGATGGTTGAGTTGCGCAATCCGTCCTTCTCGGTGTAGACTTTAAAGTTGCCTGTCTTTGGGTCGTAGCGATTCAAGCCGCCCTGTGTGCCGATCCAGACAAACCCGTCATCGGTTTGGGTAAAACTCCAGGCGCTGTTCTCGCTCAACGAGTTGGGGTTGGCAGGATCATGCAACAATGTGGAAAAGGTCGCCTGGGCAGGATCAAGATTCTGGTCGGTCAGTGCGAGGCGCGAAATGCCGCCCCCCCAGGTGCCGATCCACAATTCGTCAGCGATGATTTTCAAAGCAACAGGCGGCGCGTTCATCGGATAATTGACAAAGCCTTTCGCGCCAGGGTCGAGCCGCGAGAGACCGAGGAAGGTGCCCGCCCACAATCTTCCAGCGGGGTCGCGCAAAAGATAGGTGACTTGATTTTCGAGCAGGCTGGTTGGGTCGTTGGGATCGTTTTGGTAGCGTGTGAATTTGCCCGTGCGCGGGTCGTAATGATTCAATCCGCCCCCGAGGGTACCAACCCAAAGCGAGCCGTCGGGATCCGCAAGCATCGACATGACCAGATCGCTGGAGAGGCTTTGCGGGTCTTCGGGATCGGTGCGGAAGTTGGTGAATTTTCCCGTGCCTGGCTTGAAGCGTTGCAATCCGTTTTCCCATGTGCCAACCCAGATGTCGCCGCTGGGCGTTTCGGCAAATGTGCCGACGTGATTGCTGGCGAGGCTGTTGGGGTCAGTGGCTTTATGGCGGTAAGTACGGAATTGCAGCGTATCAAGATTGAGTTTGTTAATCCCTGCGCTGAGCGTGCCAATCCAGATGACACCTGAGCGGTCTTGCAGGATGCTGAAGGTGTTGTCGTTGGAGAGGCTTTCGGGGTCGGAGGAGTCATGATGAACGACGTTGAAACTCTTCGACATGATGGATGGAAACCGCCATACGCCGCCAGACCAACTGGTTGCCCACAGCGCGCCATCACTGTCGATAAGCAGGTCAGTGAGATTGTTGTCGGTGATCTGGTTGTCGGAGGTTTGCGCGCTGTCAAAGTGGGCACAATTGCCGCTTTTGAGATTGTAGCGGTCAATGCCGCCGCCTGTCACGCCGTAGCCGCCATAGGTAATCCACAGGTTGCCTTGCGGGTCGGATAAAATATCGGAGACATTGGGCGCTTGAAAACATTTGTCTTTCTGCTGCATTGGTTCGGATCTGTTTGTGGAGATGTCGAAGCGATACAAACCCGTGCCAGTGATGCCGAATGCGCCTGTGCCGATCCAAAGCGTACTGTCTCCCATTGGATAAATCACCGAAATCGGGTCGCTGTTGACGTGGGTGAACTTGCCAGTGGCGGGGATGAAGTGTTCCAGCCCGCCGAGGGTGCCGACCCACAAACCGCCGCGCCCATCTTCGACAATGGATGTGATGACGGGATTAATCAGCGCGTCCGCGTCTTCGGGGTTGATTGTGTAATGCGTGAATGCCGAAGTCTTCGGGTCGAAGCGGTCAAGTCCGCCGCCCCAGGTTCCAACCCAGAGAAAACCGTTTTTGTCTTCGTAGAGCGAGGCGATGCTGTTGAATCCAAGCGAATCTGGGTTGTCGGGGTCATGCTTGAATTGGGTGATGCCATAGCCGTCGTAGCGGTTTAGCCCATCCTGTGAGCCGATCCACAGGTAACCTGTGCTGTCCTGTAACATGGCGAGACCCGCGTTTTGAGTGAGTCCATTGTCGATGGTGATGTGCTCGAAGCGCAGGCTCGCGCCAGGGGCGAAGGTCCCACCTGGCGGGGCGGAGTGGGCAGGGGATGAAGTAATCAGAAATAAGGTGAGAAGTAATGAGATGAAGAGGGTTCGGCGCATGGGACTCTCGAAAAGTTGGGATGTGCTCGAATTGTAAACGATACAACGCGGAGTCAAAACGCTTCGCGTCCTGACTTTTGACATGCAGCAAAAGTCAAACGTCGGGAGACGTTTGACTCCAAAAAAGACGCTACCACTCCTTGACCCAGGCTTCATCCAAGTCGTATTCCGTGAATCCCATCGAAGCGTACAAGTTGCCAGCCCGCTCCGAGTAAGACCCGACGGTGCATAGCGTGGCTCCCAAATCGCGGACGCGGCGCAAGCCTTCTGCCATGAGCGCCTTGCCGAGTCCCTTGCGCTGGTGGTCGGGGTGCGTGCCGACGGGTTCGAAGGCGGCGGTGCGGGTCACATCATCGAACCAAACTGTAGCAAATGCAGCGTGTTCCCCGTTGGGCGCAACGGCGATCAGGTCGAGGTCGCGGCGATAGAGCGGCGCGCGCTGGACGTTGCGGTACCAGTCCCAGCCTTCGTATTTTTCATCAGACTCATCGGGGTGGAAGGCCTTCCACGAAACCCAACTGCGTTTGGGGTGTTCGTCCACATCGCCGAGGGTGCGGATGGTGTATCCCTCCGCAGGTTGGAAATCGGGAATGGGTTCGCGCATATCGCGTCGGCGTTGTTGTTCGGGAAACCACTTGCTTCTGGAATATCCGCGACGGGTAAGCAAATCCTGCCGCATGGGGTCGTTGGCGTGTGCCCAAAGCACAATCTGCTGACGTCCTTCGGGCTGGGTGGTGGCAAACTGAGTCTCTGCCACCGACATCATTTCCACTTCAAGCTCGGGACAGCGGAATTCGGGATGTATCTCTAAGAATGCCTCTCCTGTCCCATCGGGGTGGAGCGCTGCCACGAGTTTGCCATCGACTGTTTCCCATAAAAAGACGGCGGCTTCGAGGTTGAATTTGAAAATGTTCTCGTTGACATGCCAGCGCCAATAATCCCATCGATAAAGCGGCCAGGAAAATTCGTGACGATTATTCAGCAGGAAGACCTCGCGTAAAAACTGGCGGATTTTCCACTGGTCGTCATCGTGTCTATATTTTCTCTGGATTAGTTTCATGGTTATCTCCTAAATTAAGGATAGTCTTTCTGGGGTAAACATTCCCCCGTCGTGGGGGGAGTCTTATACTGGTCAAGTGGACAGGCTGGATATCCGTTTTATGGTGTAATCCGCATGGACTGGATCAACGCATCCAACTGTCCGATGGTTGGGGTAAATGTGTCGGCGGGCGCGGAATTCAGTAGTGTGGTGACAGCGGCGTAGTAACTTTGCATATCGGCATTGGGGTCGGCAAAGTACGGGTAGGGAATCCCGCCGGGAGGCAGGGCCGCCCCGCCGTCGCTGGTTTCTGCCAACGACGGGATCGTGATCGGAAAAATCGCGACGATGAAATAAGCCCCATCGCTGGTGATGCCCTGAAAGTGATAGAACAAATCAGTGTTGTTGGCCGATGCCGGGTATTGGGCATATTCTGTCAGGAAGCGCACACCCCGCCCACTCTGGAACGACATTACCTGAACGTTGGAGGCAAAGACCTGTCGCGCATTGAATAATGGGATTGGTGGTAACTGGTCACTGCCAATTGGCGTGTCCGGGTCGTACAGAATGTTGTTCAGCCGATGGATGCTTTCGAACGCGGCGGGAACCAGTTCAACATAAGGCATTGCAGGATAGACATAAATCTGCGGCTGGTGGAGTTTTCCTTGCAGAACGTAGTAGTCATTCAATGAGACCTGCAAGTGACCTGGGGTCTTGTCCCAGTAGGCAGCATCGTCATTGGTCACAGGTGCGATGTCGCTGCCGCTTGCGCCGCTGGCGACACTTGACGGAATATCAAGAGTTAATCGTCCGAACGTTACCAATGTATTTGGTGCAGGCGAGGGTTGGTCAAGAGGCGCGCCAGTGGGAACCGCTGTCGCTGGAATGGCTTGCGTCAGGGAGATGAAGACCTCGGGCGTGGGCGAATTCGGGTCTGCGGTCTGAGTTGCAGGTACAGAGGTCGGCATCGTGGTATTCGTGGACACAGGAGCCGGCACAGCGGGAGTCGCCACTGTCACCAACAGGTCACATGCCACAGTCGTGACCATGAGGAGGGAGAGGGATAAAAAGAGTTTTTTCAATGTTGTGTTGTTCATGGTTGAGTTTCCTTTTACGGGCAATCATAGCCATCTGGAATAAAAAACTCCCCCGTCGTGGGAGGAGTTTACGTCTGGTCAAGTGGACAGGCTTACTATTTGAGATAGGCTCCCAGCGCCTTCAAGTTTGGCATCTCGAAACCAAATCCCTCTGCAGTCTTCATCATTTTGACAAAGTAGGCTTTTGTTTCCTGCATACTATTTTCACTGCCTGCATGTGCGGTGTAGCGTTGCGCGCTCTCCTGACGTTTGATGTTCCAGCGCACCAGGATGGTCACGAGCCACACGGGGAAGTTGACGAAGCTGGCTTCGGGGTATTTTTTCAAGTCCACGCCGCGCAATTGGCATAACTTGAAGAGTTCCAGAGTAGCAAGGGTGCATTGGCGCAGGAGGTCTTTATCTGCGAGGTAGGCTTCCATTTCGCGGTGCTTGGCAAACCCAGCCGCGTAGCCGACCGCGCCTGCGATGTGCTGCCAGATCCAGTGGACGATGTTTTCCTGTACATCGGGCTGCATATCTGCATTGAGGAAGAGGGCTTTGACTTTCTCCAATTTTTCAGTTGACTTGCCGTCCACTTCGCCGATGTGGACTTCCGCGCCGAGGTTTGTCCAGTAGATGCCGTCGTTGCGGATCGTGCCGCCAGCGTCGGCGTAGCCCATCAGGTAACGTTCGCGCGGCAGCAATTGGTCGATGAAATCAGTCCCATCCCAATTTCCCGAAAGGGTTAGAAAGATGGCGTTTCCCGATACTGGGACAAGAGCCTTCAACACGTCTTCGGTTTGGTGTATATTGGTGGGGACGATGATAAGTTCATAGCCGTCGGCAGGCGAGACCTCTTCGACGCATTTGACAGCATATTTCGTCATGTTGTATTTTGTGTGACCTTTTCTTTCATCGAGCAGGTCCAGTTGGATTCCGTCCTTGAATTGATCCTTCCGTCCCATGCGGACGAAGTGGGTCACGTCATTTCCCGATTGAGCCAACGCCCAGCCGTAGATGACGCCGATGATTCCAGTTCCGACAATTAATGTTTTCATTTCATTCTCCTTGATTTATTTCCGTTGGTATAAACCACGCGCACAGCGCGCCAAAGACACCCGTTGAGATGGACACCTCCCAGAAGTGAGCCAGGCTCACCCCAGCAGGCATAA
>JAIFNG010000103.1 GCA_020047815.1 Anaerolinea sp. | reverse complement strand
ATCCCGCTTAAGGCGATCAGGTGTGCCAAACCTGCCGTCACTTTGCCCGGTTCGAGCCCATAACAACGATCTACTGGCACATAGCCGTTTTCGCAAATACAACCTGCGTAATAAGCTCTTTTGTACACCACCTTGCCAAACACGCTCCAGATCGTTGCAGCACGCCGCCGTTGATATTTCAGTTTTCCGCCACAAGTACATTCGATTTCTGCTTCCTGCTTGCCTTCAACATTTTCTAAAAATTGCTTCAATGCGCTTTGTCCGATCACTCGCAGGTTTTCACGCAACGCCATTTCAATATTGCTTATGTGGATACTTTCCGATCCTGTTTGCCTTACCGCCTCTTCAATGACTTCCGCCAACATCTTGCCTATTTGGTTTATCTTTTCAATGTTGGTTGTTTTTCGTGGTAGTTTGGTTTGGTTGGTCCCGAACTATCCTACCTGAGGTTACCTCTCCCTGACAACCTTTGCTTGCACACCCTTTTATTTACTTGACATTCCCCCTGCCTTGTCTTAGCATATCCACATGAAAATCGGAATGATGGTGGACAGTTACAAGCCTTACGTCAGCGGCATCACAAACTACGTTGACCTCAATAAGCGCTACCTTGAGATGGGCGGGCATGAAGTTTACGTCTTCACTTTTGGCGACCTGGAAAATAACAATAATGAACCGCGTGTGATCTACAACAAGGGTGTGCCGCTGGCTGATTCAGGATTCTATTTATCCACACGTTATTCATCTGCTGCCAGGAAACTTCTGCAAAGCATGGATATTGTTCATGTACATCACCCATTTCTGAGTGGACGTCTTGCGCTGCGATACTGCCGCCCGCCTCAAATTCCGATCGTATTCACCAATCACAGCCGCTACGACCTGTACGCGCAGGCCTACCTGCCCATGATGCCTGAAGATTTGAGCCTGGGACTCCTGCAAACTTACATGCCATCCTTCTGTGAAGCCGTTGACCTTGTCATCGCGCCATCCGCAGGCATGGAAAAAGTTTTACGCCAATTCAATGTAGGGGGACCAATAGCGGTCATCCCCAACGGGGTGGAATTGAAAAATTTCCATCAGGCAAACCCACTTTCTCGTGCCGAACTCGGATACAAAGAGAATGACATCCTGCTGGTCTACGCAGGTCGCATCGCACCTGAAAAAAATCTGCCATTCCTCATAAAATCCTTTGCGGGCATTGCGGAGGCTCTCCCAAATACGTACCTCCTGCTGATCGGGAGCGGCATCCAGCAGTCCGAAGAAGAGATCCGAAACCTCGTCAGCGAATTGGAACTAACCGGGCGTATCCGTTTGACAGGCAGGGTCGCATACGAAGAGCTTCCTGCTTATCTTGCCATGAGCGATATTTTTGTTACTGCATCCATCACTGAAGTTCATCCTCTTTCGGTCATTGAAGCCATGGGCGCAGGGTTGCCTGTGATGGGTATTCACTCGGTTGGCGTGGGTGATACGGTACTGGATGGAGTGACGGGACTGCTTGCAACTCACGACCAGCCCGCCTTCACCGCCAAACTCACCCGTCTTTGCCTTGACTCCAACCTGCGTGCCCAAATGTGCAAATCAGCACGGGAGTTTTCTTCCGCCTATGCGATCGAACGCACGACCAGCCTGATGCTCGATCAGTACGAAAAACTTAAAAACGATTACAAACCACGCAAAGGGAACTGGGCAGTTCAATTGAAAAAACTTCTCGAAAAATTTGACCAATGACAAGATATAAGAAAGAGATCGGTGCCTGGGGCGAATCCATTGCCGCAGACTGGCTTGCGGAACAAGGCTGCCAGATCCTCGCGCGTAACATTCGCACACCCTATGGGGAAATAGACATCATCGCGCAGCAGGGTGATGTGATAATTTTCGTCGAAGTGAAAACTCTGACATCCAGCGCCGATTTTTTTCCTGAAACCAATATCACCCCACGCAAGCAACAACACATGCTCAACTCGGCACAACAGTACGCTGCAGAGCATGAAATCGACCACTGGCAAATTGATGCCATCGCAGTGGAGGGGAAGCCGGGGTCAAGCCCGGTCATTACACATTTTGAGAATGTGATCTGAGGCAGGATCGAAATTCTGAAAGCCAGGAACTGATTTGCCCCAGGCATGCGACCGTACCTGCAAAGCAAGGAACCAAACTCCAGTATGAACACAATCCAAATGCCGCCCGCAAAGTCTTTATGAAATTCCATCATCCTGTTTGGTATAATTTTTGTTAAGATAACAATAAGGAGATTATTATGGCAAACGTCATCGGTCCTGATGTTAGTTTTTATCAAGACGACCCCGAGACCCCGCAAGGCATTGACTTTATTAAAATGCGTGCGTCAGCCGGATATGTCATCATCCGCGCCGGGCAAAATAGCTGGGTGGATTCGGATTTCAAGGTCAACTGGCGCGAGGCCAAACTTGCAGGCTTGCCGCGAGGCTCCTATTGGTTTTATGACAGCCGTACTGAACCCAAAAAACAGGCCGAATTGTGGGTACAGCAGTTCGGCGGCGACTTCGGTGAACTCCCCCTATTTGCTGATTTTGAAGAATCCTACATGGGTCCCTATCGCGGCTGGAGAAATTGGTACACCTTCCTCGAGCGGCTGAAAACGCTTGTCGGCACAAAGGAAATTGCCATCTATACAGCTTATTACTATTGGCGGGATAATGCCCCTAACGCCACCACCCAGGCACCAAGCCTGAATTATTTCCTCCAATACCCGCTATGGATCGCCAACTACGGTGCAACAGACCCTTTGGTTCCCCTGCCATGGAAAAAAGGCGAATGGCTTTTCTGGCAGTACACAGAAACCGGGGATGGAGCGCTGTTCGGCGTGGAAAGCAAGGGAATCGATCTGAACTATTTCAATGGAGATTTGGCCGCATTCCGGACCAGATTTAACTTATCTGAAACACCCATTCCTGAACCAGAGCCTGAACCGATTCCGGATGACGACACCCCGACAGGAATCACTTACCTTGTTACCGCATCACCCTCCCTGAAAGTCCGCGAGGGCCCAGGAACAACTTATGACGCGATTGGGCTGCTCTACCCCGATGAAATTGTCGAAGAGATCAACGCCAACTCCGATAGAACCTGGTTGAAAGTAAGAAAATCTGATGGAAGTTTGATCGGCTGGTGTTTATCCATTTACTTGCAACTAATTGGTAATACGCCCACGCCAGTGGCAAAGTTCTACCGGGTGACCGCGTCTCCCTCCCTGAAAGCTCGTGAAGGGCCTGGTTTGACCTATACATCACTTGGTACTTATCCCTACAATACCATTGTGGAGGAACTCGCCGCGAACGTTGACCGAACATGGTTGAAGGTGAAAAATTCAAGTGGAAGCCTGGTTGGTTGGAGCTTTGCCCAATATTTGGAATATAACGGCGGAACGCCTCCCACGCCACCTCCCCATGAAAGCAAGCAATACCGCGTCACCACGACTTCCCTGCAAGTGCTGGAAGCGGCTGTATCCAACGCCAGACTGGTTGGACTGCTTTATTTCGGCGAGATCGTGGAAAGCCTTGATATAAGTGCTGATGGAATCTGGCTGAAAGTAAAGAAAGCGGATGGAAGCATGGTCGGCTGGAGTCTGAAAAAAGACTTGTTGCTGGTCGACGATACCCCAACCCCGCCCGACGACGACTCGGCCATACCAGTCCCCGATGACGACGATAAAAAATGGTATCGTGTGGGATATCCATCGGTAACAGTACGCGAAACCCCCAGTTTAACAGGCAGTATCCTGGGCACGGTTATTTTGGACGATACCCTGCCGGCTTTGGACGATACAAGCGAAGTAAGCTGGATCCAGATCCGGCGCGTGGATGGGTTGACTGGTTGGTGCGAGAAGAGGTATTTTGTCTTCCTTAGCAGCATACGCCCTGTATCCATCAAACAAAACCTATTTAAAGGTGTCACATTCCTGCAAAAGGACCTGACTTCGCCGCGCAAGAATCGAATGTACGTGATGGCAATTGACCTGACCACCGTCGGGATTGAATTCCTCGTCACTCCCTCGAAAGCTGCGGGCGGAATTATATGCACGCGCACAACGGGTAAATTCCTCGAAGAGTTCAAGTTGGGTGTCGCCATCAATGGTGATGGATACAGTTACCTTAATGTTTCAACTTATCCCCCCGCCTCCACTTGCCCGAATGGCGGCGATCCTGTCAAGGTAAACGGATACGCGGCTTCACGCGGAATGATATATTCACCGGTCAGGACCATTCAACCAACGGTTTATATCAGCTCCAAAAACCAGGTCACCATCAACATAAAGCCCTCTAATGTATTCAATGCGGTTTCAGGGGATCGTCTGGTGGTTCAAAAAGGCATCACAGTCAAAAACCTGGCAGCCCTTGCCCCTGCGCCACGAACTGCGATCGGCTTGAGCAAAAATGGACGCTGGCTGATTTGGATGGTGATCGATGGCAGGCAGGAAGGCTACAGCGAGGGTGTAACCCTTAACGAACTGGCTGGATTGTTGATCACCTACGGCGTATACAGCGGTGTCAATATGGACGGCGGCGGTTCTTCCGCGATGGTCATCCAGGGTATCGATGGCGAAACACGCATACTAAATTCACCTATTGACCAAAATATCCCCGGCAAGGAGCGCGCTGTGGCAAATCACCTGGGTTTGTTTGTGAAAAAATAATTAAGGTGACAGTCACCCGCTTTGTGAAGGGGTGACTGTCATTATTTATGTCAGAATTATCTCCGCGCGTGAATGCACCGGGTATACTGGAAATATCCATGTAGGATGCCCCATTTAACTCCCGCTTCAATCATAGAGAAATTCCGAGAGATCTTCGGTGCTATATTTGACAGATAAATTCAACCCGAGACTCTAACCCCCGATAAACAAAACGGATAACATCCGAATTGTTTTTTATTCGTTCCTCAAGAACAAATACCCGCTCCTCGACAGTAAAATAAAATATCCTGGTCAACCTGGGTTGCGTCCCCGTATACCAGTTATATCCACATTCAGCATAAAAACATCCAGCCTTTATCCTTGTTATAATCCCCCTCATCTTATTACTTGGAAAAACAATGAAACGCTATCTGCTCTTCACAGTCTTCATTTCGGGAATGACCACCCTCGCCGCTGAACTCGCCGCAGGGCGATTGATCGGCAACGTCTTCGGCACGAGCAATCTTGTTTGGGCAAGCATAATTGGGCTGATCCTCATCTATCTCACACTGGGATACTTCCTCGGCGGCAAATGGGCGGATAAAAACCCAACACCTGGCGCCATGTACCGCATTCTTGCCTGGGGAGCATTTACAATTGGACTTGTTCCCTATATCGCAGGTCCCGTGCTTAAAGCAGCTGCAACTGGATTTGAAGCGTTGAGCGTCGGCATCATGGCGGGGTCATTCATCACCGTACTAATTCTATTCAGCGTCCCCATCACACTCCTCGGCGCAATTTCACCCTTCGCCATTCGCCTATCGGTAGATGACACATTAAAGGCAGGGCGGATCTCTGGACAGATTTACGCCACCTCAACCCTCGGCTCATTCATTGGTACCTTCCTGCCAACACTGGTCACCATTCCAACTATCGGTACGAAACTTACATTTTTTAGCTTCGGCATGTTTCTGCTGATCGTAGCTCTGGTCGGTCTTGCAAGGTTTTCCAGCATGCGCGAAATGTTCAAGTTGATCTGGATGCCCATCCTGCTGATCATCGTCGCCGTCCTTTCAGCAGGACAATCGCTCAAGAACAGCGTGGGGCAGATCTATGAAACCGAGTCAGCATATAATTATATTCAGGTTCAGGAGCAAAGTGGTTACACCCTCCTCAAGTTAAACGATGGGCAGGGAGTCCACTCCATTTACCATCCCGACACCCTAAATTACGGCGGACCCTGGGAGCAATTTTTGGTCGGTCCCTATTTTTATGCGGGACGCAAGCCGCAGGATATTAAGCGCATGGCGATCATCGGTCTCGCTGCAGGAACAGCCGCCAGGCAGGCTACCGCTGTCTATGGTGCGCTTCCCATCGACGGGTTTGAACTTGATGATCAGATCGTCGAGGTTGGTGAAAAATATTTTGGCTTGAATCTTCCCAACCTGGCAGTTTACATCGGCGACGGACGCTTGAACCTTGAACGAAGCAAATATAAATATGACATCATCGCGGTGGATGCCTACCGTCCACCCTACATCCCGCCCCATATGACCACGCAGGAATTCTTTGAGATCGTTTCATCGCACCTGACAGATGACGGGGTGCTGACCATCAATGTAGGATCCGTACCTGGTGACCGACGACTGATAAACGGGCTGGCGACCACGATGGCAACCCGGTTTTCATCCATTCACATTATGGACATCCCTGGCACATTGAACACAATGATATTTGCCACTAAAAAACCGACATCTCGTGAAGACTTCACCGCTAATCTGGTGGTGCTCGCCTCTGACTCACAAGTCCACCCGTTGCTGCTTTCTGCCATGTCATCCACTTTTGCCAACTTCAGGGACGGTTACGAAACAACAACCGTCTTTACCGATGACCTCGCACCTATTGAGTGGATCGTTAATGACATGGTTGTTAGTTTTGTCCTGCAGGGTGGGCTGGAATTTTTACAGTAACGATTATATTAATAGCGAGCCATACTCGCTGCCCCTGGCAGCGAAGTAATCCCCTGATCAGTTTGAAGATCGTTCCTGCGGAAACGCACAACCTCGCGACAACATAACAAAAAAGAGAAACCATGAGACCAAACCTTCCCGCCATCCTCTCCTATTTTGTATCACTCCTTGTCCCCCTGGCCCTCATCGGCACAGCTTTACGTATTCTACTCACACCGATCTACTTCAATATCGAATACAGAATGCCGTATTTTCCTGTTGATGAGTATGGCATGACTCAGCAGGAGCGCCTGAAATGGGCGCCATACGCCGTGGAGTATCTTACCAGTGGTGCGGATATTTCCTACCTCGGTAATTTGAAATTCGAAGATGGACAGCCTCTTTACAATGAGCGAGAACTCAGTCACATGGCAGATGTAAAAAATGTGGTGCTTGGCGCATTAGGCGTTTGGACTATCTCCCTCATTCTTCTATCCGTGCTTGCCATCCTTGCCACTCGCGGACAATGGATTCCAGATTACATCAACGGCCTGCGTCGTGGCGGCATGTGGATGATAGGTCTGGCGGCGGCGCTTGGGCTTGTGGCGGGCGTGGGCATCCTCCTTAATCCCAATGTATTTTGGCAATTCTTCACCCTCTTTCACCAGGTATTCTTCACGGGGGATTCCTGGCTCTTTTATTATTCAGACACCCTCATCCGCTTATTCCCGATCCGCTTCTGGCAGGATGCCTTCCTGTGGGCGGCGATCCTCGCATTGGGTGGTGGCGCGGGGCTGGCTTTTGGACTGCGCTCCAGCCCGTTCCCAAAAAACCAATAGTGGGTTATTCCACATGATGTATAATTTCATTATAGGAGTAAATTCATGTCACCCACCTTAGCGTTAGAGAATAAAGTAGCCATCGTCACGGGCGGCTCGCGTGGAATTGGGCGTGCAATTGCCCTCGAATTCGCGGTACGCGGCGCGGCTGTTGTGGTTAATTACAATAAGTCTCCCGAAGCCGCCGAAGAAGTCGTAAAAAAGATCCAGTCCGCAGGCGGAAAAGCCGCCTCATACAAGGCAGACGTGTCCGATTTTAACCAGGCTGAAGCATTGGTGAAGTTTGCCGTGGAAATATTTGGCGACCTAAGCATCCTGGTTAACAACGCCGGCATCACCCGCGATCAATTGATCATGATGATGCCCGAAGCAGATTGGGATGTGGTCATCAACACCAATTTGAAAAGTTCATTCAATTGCTCAAAAGCCGCCGTTAAACACATGCTGCGTAAACGCACGGGACGCATCATCAACATGGCATCGGTGGCGGGTCAAATGGGAAATGCCGGGCAGACGAACTATTCCGCCTCCAAAGCGGGGCAGATCGGTTTCACCAAGGCACTCGCGCGAGAGGTTGCAGCGCGCAATATAACCGTCAACGCCATTGCGCCGGGATTTGTGGATACAGAAATCCTGGACGGCATGACACCCGAGACACTAGCCGCCGCATTAAAAATGGTCCCACTGGCGCGCAAAGGCAAACCCGAAGAAATCGCTTACGCCGCTGCATTTCTTGCCTCAGACGAAGCTGCCTATATCACCGGTCAAGTCCTCGGAGTGGATGGCGGCATGGCGATGATGTAAACTTGATGGTACGTCCTGAACAGAGCAGTGCGTTCAAATTACAACACAATCGAGAGACAAAGATACTTGATGGCTGGCATCTAAATTGGAGATGCCTTTCGACTGCGTTCCTCGAACAGGCTTTTTCACGCAACTCAGGACGTGGAATTTCAAAAGGAGTAAATATGACAGAATATATTCAAGGCAAAACAACTGTATCGCCTGATGTCCTTATGACTATTGCGCGCCTCTCAGCATTGAGCGTACCGGGTGTCAGCAGGCTGGCTCCCGTCTCTGGCGGTGTCAATCGTCTCTTCAAAAGAGGTTCTGGTGACGGCGTCCGCATTGAAACGGAAGAGAACATGGTCTATGTAGATTTACATCTCGTTCTCCAGCAGGATGTGAACATTCGCGAAGTAAGCCGCAACGTCCAACAAAATGTTGCGCGCGCCGTCCAGGAAATGGTTGGCATGGATGTAGGATACGTGAACATTCACATCGAAGACATTGATTACTCCGACAGCGAGGCCTGAAAGCATGAAACCCCGAACCAGGGCACGAGCCATCGCCCTGCAAGTACTTTACGAAACTGATATTGCCAACAATCATCTTCCAGGCGACGTATTGAAAGTTCGCCTGGAAGATATTCCGCTATCAGATGACCTGGCTGAATTCGCGAGGCAGATCATCTTTGGCGTGATGCCCCTCACTCAAGACCTTGACCAACTGATCGCCAAATATGCGCCCGAATGGCCCCTCGATCAAATTGCGGCAATTGACCGCAATATCCTCCGTATTGCCTTCTGGGAATTTGCCGTATACCGTGAAACCCCGGTAAAGGTCGCCATCAATGAAGCAGTGGAACTGGCGAAACTTTATGGCTCGGATTCCGCACCGCGCTTTATCAATGGCGTGCTTGGCACACTGGTCGATCACGAGCATGAGATCAACCAGATCATAAAAAACAGGATCGCTCAGGAAAGCAAACTGGAATCATAAGCATGGATATATTTGGCATTGGCACATCTGAAATCCTTTTTATCATCATCCTTGCATTGATCATCCTCGGTCCCAAGGATCTGCAAAAATCGGGCAGGACCATCGGCAGATGGCTGCGCAATATTGTCACATCTGACGGCTGGAAGATGTTTCAGCAAACTTCACGCGAACTGCGAACATTGCCCAACCGCTTGATGCGGGACGCAAATGAAGAACTAGGCCAGGTTGGAAATGAACTAAAGAAAGCCACCGACCTGACCGGCAGCAAGCCATATAACTCGATTACCCCTCCGCGTCCGCAGCCGTCGCCCATTACCATTCCTACCCCTGATAACAAAATTGAACCTCCTGACTCCGTGGAAATAAAAACTAACGAAAGTGATGCCAAAATAGATGCGTAAATTCCTTCTGAGGCTGTGGCTGGTCATTGCCTTTCCATTCCGTTTTATCATTAGCCTTATTGCCCGCCCATTTCAGGCACTTTATCGAAGGTTTCCAAAATTCTTCGACCGGATCTTTTATCCATTTCGCCTCATCTTCAACATCATCGTTTTCCCATTTCGGAAGATCGTCCAGTTTTACCAGTTCCTGAATACCGAACCCGAAGAGCATCCACTGGGCGAAGTTTTTGTGGATCTGACCCAAAATGCAGATACCCGTCAGATGATGTGGGATCAGGTTGAAGACCTTCGCAAGCATCTACTGCGCGCAGTGCTGGCGATCATCCTGATGGTGGCCATCTCTTTTCTTTTCACACAGAGAGTCATCGAGTTTCTCTCCCAGCCTATTGGAGGCATAAAAGCGCTGACAGCCATTGAAGTCACCGAATCCATTGGCGTTTTTATGCGTGTTGCATTATTCTCCGGAATCGCATTGGCGATTCCCTATATTGCCTTTGAAATGTGGTGGTTTGCCGCCCCGGGGCTGAGACCCAGCGAACGAAAAATGAGTCTGGCTGGAATCCCGCTGGCATCCATCTTCTTTCTCGGCGGCGCGGCGTTTACCTTTTTTCTCATGTTGCCCACTGCACTGCCCTTCCTGGAAAATTTTATGGGGATCGACACAGAGTTGCGCCCGCAGTCCTATTTTTCCTTTGTCCTTGGATTAATGTTTTGGATCGGTATTGCATTCGAATTTCCCCTGGTCATCTACGTCCTGTCTGCAATCGGACTGGTCAAGCCGCAGGTTCTCATCGAACAGTGGCGCCTGGCAATTGTGATCATAGCCATTATCGCCGCAGCCGTCACACCAACGATCGATCCTGTCAACCAGGGGCTGGTGATGGCACCCATGATCTTGCTCTATTTTTTCAGTATCGGCTTAAGTCAAATTGCCTCCACCGGACGAAAGAAGAATCGGGCTGAGGTCCAGAAAAAAGCTGAAGAGGCAGAAACGGACTAAAACGCCGGGCATTATCGAGGAGAGAGAATGAATCTACAGTCAGCACCCATCCGCCGTATCATCGCTGCGGCGTTTGTGCTTGTCCTGGTTGGACAGGCATGTACCCTTTCTTTATTTGAAAATCCATTGAATACCGGCACATCCACGCAAACCCCGGATGTAATTGCACTTCCACCAACGCCCCAGGTTATGGCGCAGACCACCTTCATTGTCACCGTGCCCGAGCCGCTCCAGCCGAATGAGTCAATGGCAATCGCCGTCATGGACGAAGTGACCGGGCTCTCCCTGAACGCCACACAGTACCCCATGAGTGCTCGCGACTCATTGACCTACACGGCAACCTTACCCCTGCCCCACAATTCTGTTGTCAAATATCGCTATGTACGGCGCGGTGCTTCGCAAGTACTGGAAGATACCAACCTTGGTACAGCAATTCGCTATCGCATGTATTTCGTTGAAGGGCCTGCTGAAATACAGGACATTATTGCTGACTGGGGTGATAAATCCTATGCGCGCCCAACCGGTACGATCCTGGGGCAAATCACAAATGTAGATACCGGCTCAACCCTGCCGAACATTCTGGTCACTGCCGGTGGGATGCAATCCATCACCGATTCCAGCGGACGATTTGAGATTCCCGGTTTGCCTGTCGGCACGCAAAATCTGCTGGTGTACAGTATGGATGGCATGTATCAAACCTTTCAACAGGGCGCATTTGTAGCCGATGGCCATACAACTGTCGTTGACCTGCGCGTGAAATCACTGCCACTGGTTAACGTTACATTTTCGGTCACAGTCCCAAGCACAACCGTCCCCGGTGTGCCTGTGCGAATTGCAGGGAATATTCTGCAGTTGGGAAATACGTTCGCAGACTTGCAAGGCGGGGTCAGCACAAGCACAGAACGCATGCCAATAATGAACCTTCAGCCTGATGGGAGTTACGCCATCACTCTTGCCCTGCCTGCTGGCGCTGACATTCAATATAAATATACTTTGGGCGATGGCTATTGGAATGCAGAACACAAGCAGGATGGAACATGGAATCAACGTGAGTTGATCGTGCCTGCCCAGGAAGTCATGATCCAGGATACGATTGTGTCATGGTCGTCCGGTGACTCGCCCATTCTTTTCGAAGTTACTGTCCCATCTGTTACCCCCCCCGGCGACATCATTTACATTCAGTTCAATACATTTGGCTGGATGGAACCCATCCCCATGTGGCCGCTAGGCAACAATCGATGGGCTTATAAACTCTATAGTCCACTCAATATTCTCGGCTCTTTTTCCTACCGATATTGCCGCAATGGCCAATGCGGAAGCGCAGACGATTCTCAAACAGTTGGTACAGCACCAACAGGCCGGCTGGCAACCACCAGCATCATTGGGCAGGATATTCAGGACACCGTCAACTCCTGGAATTGGTTCGAGAACCCTGAACCGGTCACACTTGTCGGAGCAAGCATCACACCAAGAGCCAGTGGATTTGTAGCCGGTGTGGAATTCCAACCCACATATCGCCCAAGCTGGTCATATTATGCACCACAGGCATTCATAAATACACAGGCAATCGGCGCTAATAATGTTATCCTGACCCCAAGCTGGACGTACACTGCCCTCTCGCCATTGGTCTTTGCTCCCATCCCCGGTCAGGATCCGCTGTGGATTGATTCTGCGATCATGATCTCACAAGCTCGCTCATTGGGGCTTAACGTCTCGCTATTTCCAACGTCACATTTTCCCACACCTGCTGACCCCTCCTCTGTGCCCAGTGCCAGTTTTTGGTTGAATGCTCCCAGGGATGCGCAATGGTGGCAGATGTGGTTTACCCGTTATCGTGCATTTGCAGTCAACTACGCAGATCTCGCTGCCCAGACCGGGGTGCAGACCCTCATCCTCGGCGGGGACTGGATAACAGTGAGACACAATGGAAATCCATCATTACCGAAGTGCGCCAACATTTTAAGGGACAGGTCTTGTGGGCATTACCCTACACCAAAGCCACGCTTGAAACACCGCTGACCTTCCTGCAGGATGTGGATGGGGTCTATCTCCTTTGGTCGGCTTCGCTTTCCACAAACCCAAGTGCAACCAAAACGGATTACGCCAATGAAGCAGGACGCCTGTTGGACAACGAAGTCTCACCGCTTGCATCCCTGTTAAATAAGCCTCTTATTCTTGCAGTTGCCTATCCATCTGCGGCAGGTGCAGCCGGTGAATGTATTCCAAGTGGGCAGGGCAGTTGTCTGGATTGGAGCGCACTCAGTAGACCTAATCCAGATTTCAGCTCTGTGAGTTTAAGCCTGCAAACCCAGGCAGATATTTACGAAGCAATCCTCACTGCAGTTAACACGCGCCAATGGGTTACCGGCTTTGTCAGCCGCGGATATTATCCACCCGCTGCATTGCAGGACAAATCCACATCCATTCACAACAAGCCGGTCGCAGACATTTTATGGTATTGGTATCCAAGATTGTTGGGGACCGTCCAATAATCCTGGGATTTCTTTTTGCCCGGTCCAAATAATAATTTAGCCCGAAGGCGGTGCAATGGCAAAATCCATACCACCCCTTTGGGGGTATTTTTTCTCCAACCGCCCTCACAACCCCTTAATGGTTTGACGCATCCCTTTAACCCTGCTATCATATTTTTATGCGAAATAATCTACTTACACGCATCTGGCAAACCCTGCGCGGCATTCCACGATGGTTTCGACCTGGTTTGGGCATTAAGCGCTGGTTCGTCCTGGTAATGATTGGAATTACATTATTGGGATTAGGTCTTGCAGTGATCTTGATCGATCTATACCGTACCGATTCCTCCAACCCGATTTTTCTCACACTCCTAACCTATGCATCCCTGCGATTTATTCCACGCGTCCTGCGCGCAGTCATCTTTGGCGGATTGGGCATTGGGCTGGTCGCCTATGGAATTTTACAGCTTAACCGTTCCCTTCTCAAACCATTCATTCGCCCCGGCTCCAACGTGTTTGACCAGATCACTGATTATCGTCGCCGCGAACGCGGCCCGCGCATCGTCACCATCGGCGGCGGACATGGACTCGCGACCCTTTTACGCGGCTTAAAATCACACACGCGCAACCTGACGGCTGTCGTCACTGTCGCGGATGACGGCGGTTCATCCGGCAGACTGCGTGAAAGTCACGGAATCCTTCCACCCGGTGATATTCGCAACTGTCTTGCAGCGCTCTCAAACGATGAAGCCCTGCTCACGCAACTCTTTCAATACCGCTTTAGCGGCTCACCCGACCTTGAAGGTCATTCATTTGGAAATCTATTCATCACGGCGCTGGCTGACATTACAGGTAGCTTTGAAGATGCCGTTGCAGAATCAGGTCGTGTGCTTTCGGTCAATGGACGGGTTTTACCATCCACCTTGCACGATGTCAAACTGGTTGCGAGTATGGAATTGCCGCACACGATCAACGAAGTCCGTGTGGAAGGCGAAAGTAAAATTCCCACGATGGCAGGCAGAGTTCGCCGCGTATGGCTCGAACCAGATAACGCCTCCGCTTTTCCACCTGTCATTAAAGCCATATTAAACGCAGATTTGATCGTGGTGGGGCCTGGCAGTCTTTACACCAGTATCCTCCCCAACTTGCTTGTGCACGACCTGCTTGCAGCCATACAAACCAGCCGCGCCGAAAAAATCTATGTTTGCAATATCGCCACCCAGCCTGGAGAAACGGATTTTTTCACCTGTTACGATCATATCCGTGCGCTTGAAAATCACATTGGCGATGAACTTTTTAATATTATTTTATGCAATGATAATTATAAAAACGATATTGGCTCTTCCGAATGGGTCCGCGCAGACCCAAAAACGCTCTCAGATTCTCGTTCCTATTGCGCCGACCTGGTGGATGATGATCACCCCTGGCGACATGATTCTGAAAAATTATCGAAGATCATCATGGATCTTTTTAACGAACGAACAGGGCCATTAATCGAAAGTTAATCCCCGTAGATGCTATAATTCAGCAATATTAAGTGAAGGGTTTATGCAACTTGTGTTAAAATAAAAATTGTGTAAAAATTCACAAAATAACTTATATTTTCTTTAAGGAGAATTCAAATGACAGTAAAAGTTGGTATTAATGGCTTCGGCCGCATCGGACGACAGGTACTAAAAGCAATTCGAGATAAGTACCCCAAGGAGCTTGAGGTTGTTGCCTTTAACGATATCGGCGATGTGAAGACAATGGCTCATCTGCTCAAATACGATTCGACCTATGGTCGTTTCGATGGCACCGTGGAAGTTAGCGACGACGGTCTTTTGATCGACGGGAAGAAAGTCAAAGTATTCAAGGAAACCGACCCGGCCGCCATCATGTGGAAGGATCTGGGTATAGACATCGTCATCGAGTCGACCGGTCTGTTCACCATCAAGGAAGACGGCGTCAACAAGAAGGGTAAGACCGTCAAAGGTGCAGTGAACCATATTACCTCTGGCGGCGCCAAGAAGGTCATCATTTCTGCTCCTGCCGAAGGCGAGGACCTGACTGTCGTGCTGGGCGTCAACGAAGACAAGTATGATCCCGCCAAGCATCATGTCGTTTCGAACGCTTCCTGTACCACGAACTGCCTGGCTCCAGCCGCCAAGGTCGTGCATGACAGATTTACGATTACACGCGCTTTCATGACCACCATCCACTCCTATACCAATGATCAGAAGGTGCTTGACATGCCGCATTCAGACCTGCGCCGCGCCCGTGCCTCTGGTTTGAACATCATCCCGACTACCACTGGCGCTGCCAAGGCTATAGCCCTGGTCATCCCCGACTTGAAGGGTAAGTTCGATGGTTACTCCCTCCGCGTGCCGACCCCCACGGTTTCCGTGGTGGATTTCACCGCTGAGCTCAACAAAGAAACCACCACCGAAGAACTGCGCCAGGCGTTCCGCGATGCCGCCAAGGAACCGCGCTTCAAGGGCATCCTCGAGGCTGTGGATGAGCCTTTGGTCAGCATGGACTTCAAAGGCAGCTCGTACAGCTCCTCTGTTGACCTGCCCTTCACCAGCGTGCTCGGCAAGGAAAAAAGCAACTTCATTAAAGTCGTCACCTGGTATGACAATGAATGGGGCTACTCGGTCCGCACAGCCGACCTCGCTGCGTTGATGGCAAAAAGTCTGTAGGAATAAATAGTTGGGCAGGTACACAAGTAGATACACTCAACTTGTGTACCTGTTTTTTGTATACCTGTTTACGTTTTTACCCGGAGCAACAATGAAAAAGACAGTAAAGGATATTAATCTAAAAAACAAACGCGTGCTTATGCGCGTGGATTTCAATGTACCCATGGCAGACGGCAAAGTGACAGATGACAAACGCATCAAAGCCGCACTGCCCACCATTAATTATGTTTTGGAACAGGGTGCGTCACTGCTCTTAATGAGCCACTTGGGACGCCCCAAAGGTGGACCAGATCCCGAATTTAGCTTGAAACCGGCTTCAGAAGCCCTGGCTTCCTTATTGGGGAAACCAGTTCAAATGGCACCTGATTGCGTTGGCGTGGAAGTGGAAAAGATGGCGAAGGCACTCAAGCCGGGTGACGTTTTAATGCTTGAGAATACACGTTTTCACAAGGGTGAAGAAAAGAACGACCTTGATCTCGCCAAGCAGATGGCGGCACTCGGTGAAGTGTATGTCAACGATGCGTTTGGATCAGCACATCGTGCCCACTCCTCCACCGAAGGCATTGCACGTTTCCTGCCTGCCGTCTCCGGTTTCCTGATGGAACAGGAGCTCGAATATCTTGGGCGCGCGGTTGCCAACCCTGAGCATCCTTACATTGCCATTCTGGGCGGCGCAAAGATCAGCGACAAGATTTTGGTTGTCGAAACCCTGCTCGCTAAATGTGACAAGTTGATCATCGGTGGCGGCATGGCAAACACCTTCCTTGCGGCAAAAGGAATCAACATGCAGGACAGTCTTGTAGAGGAGTCCTCGCTTGAAACAGCCAAAACAATCCTGGCGAAATCAGGTGAAAAATTGATCCTCCCCGTGGACGCGATCATTGCCGATAAATTTGACGCTGAAGCCAACACCCAAACCGTGGATGTCGAGAATATTCCTGCAGGCTGGCGTATGTTGGATGTGGGACCCAGGACCCTGCAACTTTACAAGGCTGCGTTAAGCGGAGTAAAACTTGTGGTCTGGAATGGACCGGTTGGCGTCTTTGAAATGCCGAAGTTCGCCGAAGGCACATTCGCCCTGGCGCGCATGTTGGCTGAATCTGGCGCAATCACAGTCATCGGCGGCGGAGACTCAGCCAGCGCAGTTAAGAAGGCGGGGGTCGCCAAGCAAATGACACATGTCTCCACTGGCGGCGGCGCATCGCTCGAATTCCTTGAAGGAAAAGAACTACCTGGCGTGGCGGCTTTGCTCGATAAATAGATCACCAAAGGATGGATGGAAACATCCATCCTTTTTTATGAACCAAACCCGGAGGTCAAAAATGGAATCCATTTCACAACCCCAGAAGAAATCGAATATTCCGATCATTGTGGTGGTTTCGCTCCTCATTGCCTGCTGTTGCAGCACAGTGGTCCTGTGCCTGATCCTGGGAACAGGATTTTTTGCCTTAAGCAGGGCAGCAGTTCCTGAACAGTTCCCGATCGACTCATTTGACCCAATCCCTACTGACACTGCTGAAGAAGAAATTGAACCACCCACGACCGAATCTCCTGCCAACATATACATACCAACCGCCGCAGTGGATGAACCATTCGACCCAACTCTTCCACAGGGTGGCCGCGGCGATAATGCCCTGCGCAAACGGGTCTGGGATTTTGTTGTATCCCTGGCAGAGGAGGATGCAGGTTGTATATCCCCGCTTCCAGCCGCAGCGATTATTGTAGTAACCGAAGAGCCTGACAGCGCAGGAGTATGGGAGGAAGGCTGGACATTATTCTGTGATAATGGTTCCACGCCGATCTATCGCATCATCTTCACATCCAACCCCGACGGCAATATCAATTTTTCTCCCGGGTTGATCAGCAAATAAAACTGTTGCGAGGAACAGAACCCAAATCATACGGGAAGGTTGTGAAGTCTTTTAACCATTCCTTATTTCAGTTTTTGAATAATATTTAATGTAATAGCCGAAATTTACCGCACTCGGCTATAATTAAAAAATGCAAGCGGAGATTATAAATGTCATTCAACATCGGTGAGAATGTTGGCCCATATCGGGTCATCGAACAACTTGGGCAGGGCGGCATGGCAACTGTGTACAAAGCCTATCATGCCTCTCTTGACCGCTATGTTGCTTTAAAAGTTCTGCACCCAGCATTTCATCAAGATCAAACATTCATAACCCGCTTCCAACGTGAGGCGCGTGTCATTGCGCGGTTGGAACACCCGCACATTGTTCCAATTTATGACTATTCCGAACACGAGTCCCGCCCATTTCTTGTAATGAAATATATCGAAGGCGATACGCTCAAGGCGCGGTTAAATCAAGGCCCGCTTACTTCGAAAGAGATCGAACATGTAGTGAATTCTGTTGGGTCTGCATTGGCCTATGCCCACAAACAGGGGATTTTACATCGTGATATTAAACCTTCCAATGTGATGATCGCAAAGGATGGGGCAATTTACCTGGCGGATTTCGGACTTGCACGTATTGCAGAAGCTGGCGAATCAACCATCTCCTCTGATTCGATCATGGGCACGCCGCAATATATTTCACCTGAACAGGCCATGGGCAAAAAAGACCTCGATGCCGGCACGGATATTTACTCATTCGGTGTCATGCTTTATGAAATGGTGGTGGGACAGGTTCCATTCAACGCGGATACGCCCTTCTCGATCATCCACGACCATATTTACACACCCCTGCCTTTGCCTAATCGGGTAAACCCAAAAGTACCGGAATCTGTTCAACGCGTTCTATTGAAGGCGCTTGCAAAAGACCGTCTTGACCGTTACACTTCGACCGAAGAACTAATGACAGCTTTCAAAGAGGCATGGACGGAAGCTGGCGTGCCAATGCAAGGTACTGTCATCATAATGTCCCCAACCATCTCAAAGGACAAGACAGGTTCAATAAAGCCTAGCGCGACATCCAACGACAAAACAGCAGCGGCCAAAATCCCGGTTAAGAAAGTTTCACCCTGGTTGTGGATCAGCATGGCAGTGATCATCCTGCTCTGTTTAACAATATTAGGTTTGGCAATTCGCAGCCGCCTCATGATCCCAACTCCCTCCCCTTCGGCGGCGACACAAATGCCTCCGGTGAGCCCAGTGCCCCCGCCGGAAAAAAGCGAACCTGTGGAAACACCCCCCCTGCCTGAAATAAAAATTGCGCAGGAGTTGGCCGTCAAAAACCCGAACGACCCTGACGCGCACCTGACCCTGTCCCTCGCGCTGTGGGATTCAAAAGAGGTCCGCCCTGCAATGGAGCAACTTCTTAAAGCCTTCAATTTAGCAGGACCCGATAACAAGGACTTTCTTTTTCGTGCCGCGGAGAAATTCGTTCAGCGCGAAGCCTGGATACCCGCTGCATCCATATATTTACGGCTGACGTTACTACATAAACAGGAGATGCCCAAAGAATTGACAAACAACTTTCATGAGGCGGTTTACAAATCTGCAGAACAAAAGGATGCCCCACTCTTCATATCCTTTGATCGCATTGAAAATATTGACCCTCCCCTGGGCTATATTGCGCGTGCACGACATGCCTTGGGTCAGGGAAACATCGAAGAGGCAAAAATGCAGGCAGAAGCCGCAGAAAAAATAAAGCCAGGCATGTACGAAGCGTTAATGCTCAAAGCAGAAATTGCAATCAAAACAAAAAACCAGGAAGACGCAAAAAAGATCATGCTCTCCCTGACTTCCGACCCCGAAGTGCCTGAATGGCTTCGCATCATGGCGGAAAATAACCTCAAAACCATACAATAGGAAATCATCATGCGAAAATCACTTGTTGCCGGCAATTGGAAAATGAACAAAACCATCGCAGAAACACGCGACTTGGTCTTTAAGATGAGCATGCAACTGCGCGAGATAAATGGCGTGGAGAAAGTCATTTGCCCGCCTTTTATGTCTCTCATGGCTGCCTCTGCCTTGCTCGAAGGTTCGGGCATCGGCTTGGGAGCACAGAACATGCACTGGGAAGAGAAAGGCGCATTCACTGGTGAAACCTCACCTGCCATGGTCAAGGAACTATGCGGTTACGTAATTCTTGGCCACTCAGAACGCCGCGCCTACTTCAACGAAACCGATCAGGTCGTAAACAGGAAATTGATGGCCGCCCAGTCCATAGACTTGACTCCGATCGTTTGCGTCGGTGAAACGCTGGAGCAGTATGAATCAAAACTGACCCGCGAAGTTGTTGCATCTCAAACCATGCAGAGTCTTAAAGGCGTCTCCCCCACCTATGCACCACGGATTGTCGTCGCTTATGAGCCAGTCTGGGCAATCGGCACGGGCAAGGCATCCAACGGACTGGAAGCCAATGCGGTTGTGAAGGATGTCATCCGCCCTGCACTGGCAGACTTATTTGGAAAGGAAACTGCCCAAGCCATCCGCGTACTCTATGGCGGCTCAGTCACATCTGCAAACGCATCGGAATTCTTTGGGCAACCCGATATAGACGGCGCACTCGTTGGAGGCGCCAGTCTGAAAATTGACGAATTCGTTGCCATCACAAAAGCCGCCGCAAATTAGACTATCCTTTTGAGGACGCTCTTCCTCGGGAACTATTTTCATATGTCATGAAAATAGTTCCCGGGAAGATTAAAAAGGCCTTCTTCGCAACACTTGTACCGGCACATAAGCGTCGGTGTTACACAATCTTACCCAATGCCCTTCACTGGATTCCTCTGGTTCATCACAATACTTTTGCCGCTGGTCATTATCCAGCGGCTTTTACATCGTGAGATACAAGCCGTTCTGCTAATTATTACACGCAGTTCTCAATTAACTGTTGGCATATTCTCGATCCTATTTCTTCCCGGGGTATTTCTACACGAGCTTAGCCATTTTGTAATGGCAAAAATCTTGCGTGTGCGCACAGGAAAAGCCTCGCTCATCCCAAAATCCATGTCCAACGGACGCCTGCAAATGGGATACGTTGAAACCGCGCAAACCGACATCATCCGGGATTCGTTGATCGGTATTGCGCCACTAGTGGCAGGCTCGTCATTCATCGCCTATGCAGGCTTGAACCGCCTGGGATTAAGCACCCTGGTGGAAGTGCTGACAAATGGACAGGTTGAATTATTTTGGAAAGGGTTGACCTTGTTGCCCCAGATGGATGATTTCTTCCTATGGTTCTATCTTGCTTTTACAATTTCCAGCACCATGATGCCCTCTGAGTCAGACAGCCACGCATGGCTTCCGCTTGGATTATGGACAGCAGGATTGCTTACCCTGGGAATATTCGCCGGTGCAGGCACATGGATGCTTGAAAATATCGCCCCCTTATTAAATAACTTTCTTGGTTTAGTAGCCACTTTATTTGGATTAAGCGTCGCCCTGCATGTTGTGCTTTTACTGCCAACCATGCTTCTACACCGGATCGTTTCAAGAGTTACCGGGGTGGATGTGAAATAAGGGGAAATTCA
This sequence comes from Anaerolinea sp., assembly GCA_020047815.1. Lineage (GTDB taxonomy): Bacteria > Chloroflexota > Anaerolineae > Anaerolineales > Villigracilaceae > Villigracilis. The sequence goes on along the minus strand of JAIFNG010000103.1, from coordinate 3,683 downwards.
AATTCTGTCAATTCTCGAAGACGGCAATTGCCCTGACTGGCGAACCAGTTCCTCCCCGAATTTTGAGTGGCAGACCAATAAAGCGGAAACGTCCACGCCCAATAAGCAGGTGCAGGTTGATCAAATTCTCATAGTGCGTAAAGCCCAACTCACCACAAATATGATGAACTTCCTTGTTGGAAACATGGCGTACCCCCGGCGAGACTGTTTCGACACCAAAAGCAGCAATCCCCTGTTGGCCCAGCCAGCGTGCTGCGGCGACGCTGATACCCGGACCATGGTCCCAATCATCTGTCCCAAATGCCCGGCGATAATGGTTGGTATACAATAAAACAGTATCTCCCTGCTTAATCACCAAACCCGCTTCTGAGAGGGCGTGATCCAGGTCGGATGGCTCAATCAACTCACGAAAACTTTTATTTGACAGATCCAAACAGATCCCCTCTGTATAGAACATGGTTAGCGGCATTGTTTCAATAGACCGCCCTCGATACTGTCCCGCCATGTGATTGAACGCATCAACGTGTGTACCGGTATGCTCACACATTTCCAGACGATGCACCGCGGGGGAGACAAAATCGCTATCGGTGATACCATCCCACTGTTCATGTGAGACATGCATGCTAATCTCGACTTGCGGAAGACCCGGAAACACTGGCATCCCCGCGAAAATTTCCTGACTCAAATCTATAATATCCAGCATATCTTCCTTCCTGAAGAACAACTTCCCCTGCCATGGCAAGCTGAATACCTTTCAGAATATATGTCATGGTCAGGGATAGGCATGTCAGCAACAAACCAGGCCATTGTTTATCGCTGCTATTTACTCACCAGCCAACCGGGGGACTTGCCATATGACATTGGTTTATCGCACTTCAGGCATTCCCGCTTTTTTGTTAAACGTATTCCATGCGCTCGTACTCAAAATCCTTTTGCGGGCAGGAACCTGCTCAACACGCTTGATCCACTCCTGTTCGGCTTGTGCGGCTTCCTGGAAGCATTGAGCGGAAAAATCTGCGCGTTCTTTTACATCCCCTCCGGCAAGGGTCAATGCGCTCTGGGTGAATTTATTTTCAAGTACATCGCGGTCACTGGCATACGTCCTAATACGTTCTGGATAATTAAGTAACGTAGCCCGATGCAGGCGTTCATGAGTCCAATATAAAGAGTTTGGGTCTGCCTGAGATGTGGGAACCGGCCCCAGACTCGCGCTGAGCGAAGTAAAGGTATCCATCCACATCGGCTTGAAAATGCTGGTACACGGTGCAGATGTTCCAGTGGCAAAAATAATTGGGGTGCCCCCATCCAAATAAACCACCATAGAGGCAGTACTTTGGCTGATATGAATAGGCCCAAAGCCTGCGTGCATACACACATCGACTGAAGTAAAGCTGGTGGTTTGGGGGTCAAAACCTACATCGTTGTGATGACGAAGTGTAGCCATCATTGCCTGGGAATCAAATCTACCATTCTTCTGTTCAAGCAGGCTGGTGGTGGTAGCCCGTCGTGCGCGTCCTTTACCAAAGTTGGTGAAAAGAAAATCGGAATAATCCTTAGCATAATTAAACTGAGGGGCTGATTTCGAAAAACCTTTTTGCAATGCAAATTGAACCAGGCCTGGTGATGCAAGTTCAAATTGGTCCCCAATTGTCAGGCAGTTTGAAATGGAATACACATCTCTAACCTGTTTAGCCGCCCAGTGCTTATCCACTGTTTCAAGCACCCAGGCATCGTCTGCATTGGCAATCAGGAAACTATTGTGATAGAACATGCTCTCACCATGTGAGGCACAATTGCCGCCCTGACCATATTGTTCCAGCAGGTCAATAATTATCTGCAACGCCTCGCGCGGAGTCGCGGTACGCTCAAGCGCTATACGCAACATATCCATGCCAAGCAAAGCAGGCTCTTTATTGGCAGGTACTTTGGAGTAAACCGCCTCATTGCCAATCACCAGTCCCCGCTCGTTGACTCCCATTTCCGCACCCCACATCCAAAAAGGTTTGGACAAAAGAACAGCATTGGTTCTTTCAGCCTGCGGTATTTCGATGTATGTGCATTTAAGACGACTGTTGGCCGCACTCGCCCCATTCACGGCGGGAAAATATGCGAGATGCTGACCTTCATTAGGCGGGCGGTCTGAATTTTTACCAAAAATGGCGACGCCACTCGTTGTAGCAGATTTCGTTGCAATAAGAGTATCACACATGGGCTATTTTCCTTTACCAAATTAAGTATAGCATATCGGCTCGACCACTTGGAAAAACGGCAACCAAATCTCAGGATAATTATTGCCTCAAAATGTACAGTTATGTTCTTATCGTTTCAAGTTAATTCGCAGAAAACAAAACTTCATAACAACAATCTGTCCATTTTATAATAAATGCACCGCAGAAAGTTGTAAGGTAACGGTAAATGTCGCACCCTGATTTATCTCACTTTTGACTTCTATCCTTCCCCCTAATTCATCCACAATGGATTTGACGATATAAAGCCCGATGCCACTACCCGGGACCTCAGCAACAGTCACATTGCGGGCGCGGAAGAAACGCTCGAAAAGGTGTGGAATGGCATCGAACGGTATGCCAAGTCCGTGGTCGACGATGGAGATGTGTACTTCCTGCTCTTCGAGTGCAGCCAGCACTTCGACGGTTTCTCCTTCAGGGGAAAATTTAATTGCGTTATTGATGAGATTTATGAATACTTGTGATAATCCACTTAAATCACCGAGAACATAAATGGATTCCTGTTCCACCACCAAATTTACAACGATATGGTGTTTGTTAGACACCGCTTTTACCGCCTTCACCGATTCTTTCAAGACAGGAATTAAATCCATGGGAGCAGCAATTAATTCCATCCTGCCACTTTCCAAACGGCCCGCAAGCAATAACTGGTCGATCAATGCCTTCTGGCGGGTTAATTCATGCATTAAGGTGCTCATGTAATCTGCCATCTCCTCCTGTGTACAACCAAGTTGAATTAATTCAGCCATCAAAATTGCAGATGTCAATGGGGTGCGTAGCTCGTGCGAGGCGCGGTTAATAAAATCAGACTTCATCTGGTCCAAACGCGCCTGCTCAGTAATATCACGGACGATGATCAAAGCCTCCTCAGGACTGATAGGATGCAAACGCGCCTCAAATACTTGCTCGTGATCAGGCAAATTGAATCCATAAACCCAGTGGGAGGTAAGAAAACCATTCCTGTCATTGGACTCAATAATCATATTCACAATTTCTGCCGGCCAAAGGATTGAAAGTTCCTTCCCTATCACTGATTCACGCTGAAGATATAGCGGGTGACTTGAATGCGCACTATAGTCGAGTATATGTCCTGAAAGGTCAGTGCGGATGAGCAGGTCAGGCAAAGCCTCCACAATGATGCGACTGCGTGTCTCGCTAAGGCGAATTGTCTTTTCATAGTGAACCCTCTCCATGGCAGCACCGATTAAATTTGCGGTTGTCTGCACAACGTCAATCTCTTTCATCAACCAATCCATCTGACTCTGTGTATCAACCAGAACCAGGGAACCCCAAATGCCCAGTGTGCCTTGAACTGGAATCACAAGAACGGAAACAAGGGGGAACTTTGCGTTTTCCAGTTTTACATCCTTCACGGAGAACATATGCCCGGGATTCTCTCTAATTGGATCAATAAATGGCACAAGCACAGAGGCAATA
>JAIFNG010000014.1 GCA_020047815.1 Anaerolinea sp. | reverse complement strand
TGCTGGGCAGAGCCATGGAAACGGTCATCCAGCCTTTTGGCTCAACAGAATTGCAGCCGGCACTTCCGCTCTTCATCTCCGACGTCGGAAACGCCACGATCGATCCTTTACTTTGAAATTAGAAGTCGGATGGGATTTAATTTATACTGAACCCCTGACATTTCCGCCAGGATGGCGGCTGTGTAAACCGGGTTGCGCGGAGTATATTTTTGATCGATCTCCTCGTAAGTAAGCCGGCCTGTCACAGGAAGTTGGCGGTAAGCCTCCTCCACTCCTTTACGGGAAATGGGCCTTTCATTGTCTGTGGATTTCAGCCGGAATGTTACAGTACTTTTGGTGACGGTGATGATTTCAAACGGGTTGCGACGGTCGAGGGTGTGCAGAATATTGCCATTTAGTTTTTTGACTTCATTTCATAATTTTAAAACATCAAATAAGTAAGTTCCTCTTTTCGCAAACTTTCTCTAATCATCCTCAGAGGGAATGAAGACCGAAGATAATCGATCATCTTCATCTTCGGATATCCATAGGTCATTTTCATTTTTTAGTTCTGTAAAATCTTGGGCATGATCTGCTCCCCAATGTTCTTCCGGATGGGGCGCCTTTCTCCCCGGACAGCCATATAAAAAACACAGGTTAGAGTTGTGTTAGCGTGCCTTTTGGGCGCTTGACTCTGAAGTGACGCGGTGATAACAATAGTATTATGGACTATAAAGATTACTACAAAATTCTCGGCGTGGAGCGAAAAGCCGGTATGGACGATATCCGTAAGGCATATCGTAAACTTGCCATGCAGTTTCATCCTGATAAAAATCCAGGCGATAAAAAAGCCGAGGAAAAATTCAAGGATATCAACGAGGCCTACCAGGTCTTAAGTGATGAAAAGAAACGAGCCCGTTACGATCAACTGGGAAGCGCATATTCCGACTTTCGCACAGGCGGTGGACGCCCGGGCGATTTTCAGTGGGATGACTGGTTTCAGCAAACCGGGCAGCAAAAACGCCGTGCAGGGGAATCTGGCGGCTTTTCAGATTTTTTTAGTGCCATCTTTGGGGAGGCCATGCGCTCCTCTGTTCGCAATCATGCGGCGCAGCAACAGCAACAGCAGGGATATCAGCAGGAAGTGCAGATCAGTTTTAAAGAAGCGTACGAAGGCACAACCCGTCAATTGCAAACCAATGAACGCAAATTGCAGGTTCGCATCCCCGCCGGGGTGAAGACCGGGTCCAAAGTACGCGTGGCGGGTGCAGGACCCGAGGGGCTTGATCTTTATCTCATTGTAAATATCAACGATGACGATCGTTTTGAGCGTGACGGTCAGGACCTGACTACCACATCCACCCTGAGCGTGTTTACCTTGATCCTGGGCGGCGAAACGGAGGTGGATACCCCTGCGGGAAAGATCAAGTTGGGCATCCCTCCCGGCACACAAACCGACCAGATCTTTCGGCTTGCGGGGCGCGGGATGCCCCATTTGAAGAGTCCAGCTGCAAAAGGTGATCTTTTTGTAAAGCTGAAAGTACAGATTCCCAAGTACCTATCGTCCAAACAGAGGGAACTGCTCGAAGAAGCCTCCCGCATAAAGTTTTAAAGTTAATTACAGGAGTACTCATGAAAACAAAAAAAGGCATTTTAGCTTTAGTTGTCCTGATGCTTGCAATGATTGCCTGTCAGGCTACAGCGTTGCAGCCCCAGCAGCCGTTAACTGCGAGTGACCCGGTTTTGCCGGTTTCTCCCATTGATTCAAATGCCGCTAATCCTGCCACCGAGCAGGAGGGTTTGGTGGCGCTTTATGCAAATGTCAATCCTGGCACGGTTGCGATCATCACAGATCAGGGTCAGGGTTCGGGGTTTGTATATGATGGCCAGGGCAATGTAGTCACAAATTATCACGTGATCGAAGGCGCAACCTCTGTGGAAGTTCGATTTTCTTCCGGGTACATGGCGTACGGAAAAGTTATCGGTACCGACCTGGATTCAGACCTTGCCGTGATCAAGGTGGATGCACCCGCCAATGAGCTTTATCCGCTCCCGCTCGGTAATTCAGAATCACTGAAAGTGGGTCAAACTGTGGTTGCAATTGGCAATCCATTTGGCTTGAACAGCACCATGACGGTCGGCATTATCTCCGCGTTGGGGCGCACATTAGACTCAGCCCATGAATCATCTGAGGGCAGCTTCTTCACAGCCGGCGATATTATCCAGACTGATGCGGCGATCAACCCGGGCAACTCGGGCGGACCGCTCTTCAACATCAATGGCGAAGTAATCGGCGTTAATCGCGCCATCCGCACCACCAACTTTACCGAAAGCGGCGAGCCGTTGAGTTCAGGGATAGGTTTTGCAATTTCAGTGAATATGGTGAAGCGTGTTGTCCCTGTGTTGATCGAAGCGGGCAAGTATGATTATCCATATTTGGGAATAGCCTCTCTGCCGAGCGGAAACCTGACCCTGCCGGTGGTCGAGGCGCTGGGTTTAAAGTCATATACGGGGGCTTATGTCACGGATGTTGTTTCTGGCGGTCCGGCAGATGTTGCAGGCCTTATCCCGGGCAGCAAGTCCACCAATATCCCAAACCTGTTAAGTGGCGGGGATTTGATCGTCGGCATTGATGGGCGCGTTGTCCGGACCTTTGATGAAATGCTTGCATATCTCATCACCAACAAAGGCCCAGGTGATTCAGTCGTCCTGCAGGTGCTGCGCGGCGATGAAAAGGCCGATGTGACCGTGGTGCTTGGCAGTCGTCCATAAGATTTATAAAATAAAAAAGTTCCGCGGCTTGAAACCTGCGGAACTTTTTTTATATGTGAAGTTTGTTTCACTTCCTCTGCTTGGTTGATTCTGATGTTGTCGGATGGATTTCCACTAAAATAACACCATCATCAGGATATAAATTTATTGACGAAAACTTCCAGTAAAAATCAGAATGCCCGGCCTGCCTGTTTATGCAGCACTTTGTAAAATTCTGGTGTGAGTTTGGGGTAAAATCGCCGCCATGTCCAACGAAAACGAATACTTCCCCCAAATTGCAATGTCCATTGTAGCCCACCCTGACGACCAGGATTTTACTGTTGCGGGCACCCTGGCGAAGTGGGTAAAAGCAGGCTGCAAGGTCATCTCTGTCCTTATTACCAGCGGCGACTCAGGTTCAAATGATGTGACCAAAGACGCAGACCATAAACCTGTTCTGGCGAAGTTGCGCGAAGCAGAGCAGCAAGCCGCCAACGCCGTGCTTGGCATCGCTGAAACTGTGTTCCTGCGCTATCCTGATGGCGAGCTCGTCGCGACCCTTGCGCTGCGAAAAGACTTGACTCGTCTCATCCGCCTTTACAAGCCTGACGTGGTCGTCACGGGTGACCCTTCAAGCTGGTTCTACGGCAACGAATATATCAATCACCCTGATCATCGCGCCGCCGCCGAAGCTGCCACGTACGCGGTCTTCCCGTCAGCTGGAACCAGACTCATCTTCCCCGACCTGCTCGAAGCGGGATATGAACCGTACAACGTAAAACGGCTGTATATTCAAGGGTCAGAAAAATCTGATACATGGGTGGACATCAGCGAAACCATCGATATCAAGATCGAAGCCCTGAAGAAACATGTCAGTCAGGTGGATACACACGAAGTGGATAAATGGATGCGTGATTGGGCAAAAGAGGTGGGTGGGGAAAAAGGGCTCGATTTTGCCGAAGCGTATAGAGTAATGATTTTGAAGAGAGATGAAGAAGAAAACTAAGGTCTTGATCCGGGTTCTGGAACCCATCGTCTCAAACCCTGTTATGCTATTTGGGGCATCACTGTATTCGCGATCTTATTCGTTCCCGGGTTGTATCTTCAGTTTTCTGTGAGCGCGTCATTGCTGGTCTCCCGCCTTGCTGGGGAGCGATTTGCACCGGATGGATGTGACGGGCAGATCTTGAACCAGGTAAGTGGGAAAACGAGTCATTTCAGATGTTCATCAAAAAATCCAACCACCCTTTTTTCGTATTCCAGCAGGTGATAGCCATACATTCCCAGGTGCGGGACTCCATCTTCCACCCATATTTGTTTTGGTTCCCCGGCTTTATCGAATAGCCGATGGGGTGAATTCATGTCGATAGCTTCGCCTGACCAGCCATCAATGATAAACACTGCTCGCGGGCTGATCTTCGCAATCTCGTCCACCGGACGCACCTGGTCCAGGTCCAGACCACTTTGTTTTTGTGCAAAATACAACACGAGTGGCTGCATGATCTTTATGGGCGTATTCTGCCTGATCGCATCTTCCAGGGCAGGGAAGGCGCTGTCGCTGATGATGGCTTCGATCTCGGGGTGTTTTGCTGCTGTCAGGATCATGGTCGCCGCGCCCATTGAGCCGCCCCAGGCGCCGATGTGTTCCACACCAGGTTGCTTTAGTACATAAGCCAGTGCGGCTTCTGCATCCAGTTGTTCATAATATCCCAATGAGCAGGTCTTGCCGTCGCTTTGACCGTGTGCGCGAAAGTCCCACGCCAGGACGCCATAGCCATGTTGTGCAAACATCCCATAAATATCTTCGGAACGGCTGGCGTTATACCCATGGGCTACCAGGATCAATGCGCCATTCTGAGTCGGCGTGTACCAGGCAGCAAGGTGGATTCCATCCCCGGTAAACAATTCAATTTCCTGATGGGGAATCTCATTCTCTTTGAGCCATTCATCCGTTGGAATGTTTCGCATTGGGTATTGATGCATTTGCGCCCAGCGGTTACTGGCATACAGGAGGAGGATGAAGAAAATAAGTGCCAGCAAAAGCGCTGTCATTGCAGATAGTTTGAGCCAGTACCGTAGACGGGATCGGGTATGTTTCAAGGCCTGTTTTAATTCAGCACAAAATTATCGATCAACCTTGTCCTGCCGATCAACACTGCCATCGAAAGCAGGGTTTTCCCATGGATGAGATCCAACTCTTCGAGTGTGTCGTAATCGGCACACGAAACATATTGCGGTTGTGCTCTCTGCTCGGAGGCAAGCATATCCTTCATTAAAGTTCGTAATTTTTCTGCATTCCGCTCTCCGGCCTCGTAGGCAGCCTTCGCCGCACTTAACGCACGGAACAAGATCGTCGCGGCTGCGCGGTCAGGGCCTTCCAGGTATTTATTACGGCTCGACATTGCCAGCCCATCTGCTTCGCGCAGGGTCGGGCAGACACTTATCTCTATGGGGAAATTCAAGTCTCGAACCATCTGGCGGATAACTGCCGCCTGTTGCGCATCCTTTTGACCGAAATATGCCTTATGTGGCTGAACTGCATTGAACAATTTAGCCACGACAGTGGCAACCCCCTTGAAATGACTCGTCCTGATCGTACCTTCAAGCGGACGAGTCAACACCTCAACCTCCACCCAGGTCTGGAATCCAGGTGGATACATGATTTCAGGAGTGGGATTCCAAACCAGGTCCACGCCGAGTGGCTCGATCAGACTCAGGTCACGGGCCAGGTCACGCGGATACTTGGATAGATCTTCATTTGCTCCAAACTGTGTCGGGTTGACGAAGATACTGACCACCACGCTGTTACATTCCTCTCTGGCGCGGCGGATAAGCGAAAGATGCCCCTCGTGCAGGTATCCCATTGTGGGTACCAACCCAACTGACCCGGGCAGAGCGAGTCTGGCTGCCCTAAATTCGTCTAGACTAATTACAGTCCTCATACTATTCTCCTACTTGACAGACTAGAAACTTTGTTCTACACTTTAGCCATCAATTAGACATAAAGGAGATCATAATGGCTTACGGATTTACAAACTCAAAAGGAACCACCTACTATCTGCACGGCAAAACCAGCGTCACATCCACTGGCAAGGAACGCAAACTCTTTTATTTCTCGAAAGAGGTCAAGGATGGCGCGATGGACATCGTGCCTGATGGTTATGATGTTGTTGAAATGAAGACAGGTTTGCCCGTTCTCAAGAAACAGGTTCCTGCAGAACAAGTATAACTCTGACGAAGATGCCATGCCAGTACCGGCTTGTTTGGGCTGGCGTGTTATCCCGCACGACACAATTAAAATTCTTTTAGATAAAAAGGAGACTTATATGACACTTAACATGGCATCTAAAAGCAGCAAGATCAATGGAGGGGAATTATGCCTGCACTAAACCGCGTTCAGTTGATCGGGCGTTTGGGCAAAGACCCCGAAAGCAAGTTCACCCCCACAGGCAAAAAAGTAACCCATTTCAGCCTTGCTGTTGGCAGCCGCTGGAAGGACAAAAATGGGGAAACGAAAGAAGCCACCGAATGGGTCAATGTTGAAGCATGGGGACGGCTCGGTGAGGTCTGCCAGGAGTATTTGAAGAAAGGCAGTCTGATTTTCCTCGAAGGGCGTTTGAAGACCGATAAATTTGAAGACAAGGGTGAGACGCGCTACTTCACCAAGGTAGTAGCTCAATCCCTCGAATTCCTCGATAAGAAACCCATGGAAGAGCCCATGCTCGCCGTGTATGAAGACTCGGGAGAGTATGACGCGTAGTGAGGGCCGATTTTAAGGAAAATAGAGATTGAAAAACGCGAGGCGTATAAACGCTTCGCGTTTTTTTGTGGCATTCAAGCTGATGTATCTTGGCAGATAGTGGTGTTGCAGCTGCTTGCGCCCTGACGGTAGGTTTTCATGCCAGCCCGCTCCTCTTTTTTGGATATTTTTGTGAAGCCGTAAAAATCGCACCGATTTTTCTTGACGCATGTTTCCTGCGGTGGTATGCTTGCGGGCAATGTTTCGCCAGATCATTGTTGATAGGAATAATACCAATCGTAACACCCGCACTCGTGCAGCGACGGGATGTTGGTATTTACCGGATGAAAAGGGATAAAATAATTCATCTTAGACCAGGTAAACCTAGCGCCCCGAATTTCGGGGCGCTTTTCTTAACCCAATAAAGGAGTCATTATGTCCATTTCAAACGCCACCCCAGTTTTTGCTGTTGACGAAAAAAATCTCGTCCCTGTCAGTGAGCACCTGAAACAAATGGCGGATATTCCGCCCTCCCGTATGTTCCTGATCAACAAGTCATTGAAAGTATATGTCGAGAAGAATGTGGGCGCAAAAATATTTGACGCTTCACAAGGAGATGGCGGTGCTTCCCTGCCGGGCGTTCCCCGGGCGCTTTTGGAACGCGCTTCGCAACTCCAGATCGAGCATGGGACTGCCTACGATATGCCATTCGGCACCGACGCATATCGTAAAGCCGTGATCGAGCAATATTGGAAATTGGATGCCGCTTCCGGCTGGGGTCCCGCAAATGTGCTTGGCACTGCGGGTGGGCGTGATGCGCTGATCAAAGCCTATCAAGCCATGATGGCTCTTGGGCATGGACGTCAGGGTGACCTGATCATGGTTTCGCGCGTGCCGTGGATTTCATATAACTGGGGCCCTTACGGCGTTGGGGCGAATGTTCTTTGGGCTCCCGGCGACCCTGCTCAAGGTTGGGCATATTCCGAAGATGCGATCCGTGAGAGTGTCAAATTCGCTGAATCCAAAGGACGCAGGATCGCAGGCATTATTATTACCAATCCCGATAATCCCACAGGCTTGACCATCGCCGTTGAGAAGCAGGTCTCGCTTGCCAAAGCCGCGCTGGAGGCTGGTGTGGCATTTGTCCTCTTCGATTGGATGTACCATTACGTCACCGACGAATCTCCAATGGATTTGAATTCCTTCCTGAAATTCTTCACACCTGAGGAGCGCAAGCGGCTCATGTTCCTGGATGGGTTGACCAAATCGCTTGGTGCTTCAAACATCCGGAATTGCCACTTGATCGCAGATGAAAGCGTCATCAAATTCATTGTCGCCCGCGCGTCACATTCCGTCATGCCATCCTTCTATTCATTAGCCATTGCGATGGCTGCTTATGAGATCGGGTTTCGGGAAGCTGCAAAGACCATCATCGAGCCGACCAATGCCAGTCGCGTGGTTTTGAAGAAATTGCTTGCCGGGAGCGGAATGCAGCATATTATCGGCAAGGGTTATTATGCCTTTATGAATGTTGGCGAATTTATTAAGGCAAAAGGCTGGGCAGACAGCGAACCGCTCGGACAATACCTTGCTGAAAATCATGGCGTCGCCATTGTCCCTGGTGCGTTTTTCTCACCCTTCGGCAATGACTGGATCCGCTTCTCTTATGCCACTCCTGCCGAACGAACCGAAGGAGCGTTTAAGAGGTTGGTCGAAGGTCTCAATTCCCTGAAGGGGTAAGTGCCTAATATACTGAATACACGGATTCTCGCGGCTAGGAAAAACTGATCCGTGTATTTCAGTGTATTTCTCTGCGTGTGTGGTCTGAAAATCTTTGTTGATCCCTGGTAAAAAAATTATGCCCTCAAAAAAATTCCCTGAAAAATATTTTCTCGCCCTTGAACAAGCCGCCAAGGAAAAACCTCAAGGCGGGCTTAACGGCTTTGAGCAGGAATGGAACCTGCTTGATGAAGAACTGCGCCCATTGTTGACGGTGGGCGCGGGACCCAGCCAGCAATCCTTTGTTGATTATTTGCGCGCCGAATGCATCCCGTCCTGGCAGGCGCAATTCAGCCAGCTCGAAGTCTTTCACTGGATGATCGAGTGGGCGACTCGTCCATATTACACGCCCCGTGGGACGATTTATGAAGCGCGTCTCATGGAAGCCTCGCTCATCAACGCACTGCATCGAGCGGGGCTTAATTTTGGGGGGCGCCTGCATCTTTGGCACGGCAATCTTTTATTCCTGACTGATATCAGTCATAATTCCCTGCCGGGGAATTGGAGTATTGCCAAGCGCCGCTATCTCGAAAAATGTGTTGACCTTTACGGTGATACGCTTGCGACAGCAGGTATCCACAGCAACCTCTCCCTGCCCGATCCGCTTTTTGCGTGGGATTTCATGCACCTCTCGGCCAGCGAGCGCGGAGATAAGCATCTTGATGAATTCAAATCTGAATTCTATATCACCGCCACACGCCTCTTGCGCGCGTTCGCGTCCCTCTTTATTGCCACCGCTGCGTCGACGCCGATGCAGGCGCAGGTCAGGGATGGCCGTGCTGTTGTTGTCCTTACCGAGCATGATTCGATCCGCAATCTCACGTTCCCAAATCCGCGCGAGCTTGATCTGCCCGATCTCTACCGTTCTTACAGCGATTATTTGCAAAATTCCTATGACCTCGTTCGGCGTGGTGTTCGTTTTGGTAATAACAACTGGACTCCTGTTCGCGCGCGTTCATTTGCTGAACCTGTTGAGCGGTTGATCTCGACCACGAGTGACGAACTCACTGCGCTTTATACCCGCGGCCTGTTTGCCATGGGGCAGGCAACTCCGCCCGAGGAGATGGCGCTGCAGATCGAAAAACAGAATCTTATGGCACGCATCAACCTGCCGATGGGTCGTGTCGAAGTCCGTGTGGATGATGGGGGACACAGCCTTGATGTTGACATAGCCAACCTGACGCTTAAACATCTTTTGTTGCTGCGTATCTATTCAGACCCGCAGTTCGCCCGCGCGTTCAGATATGACCGTGAAGACATCAGTCGTGCCCGTGTCAATGAGAACCTTGCCGCAAAGTACAGTATGCGCGCCGAGATAGAAAATCCGTTGACAGGCAAACCGATCGCCATGCGTGATTTTCTTAAATGGACCCTTAACGAAGTGCGTCCGCTGGCAGAAGCGTTGAACATGTGGAAAGACCTAACGCCGCTCGTTGAAATTTCTGACGGCGGAAGAAGCACTGTCGAGAAAATGCGTGCCCGCCTGCATGCTTCGGGTGAATTGAGTGACAGCAACGAAGTCTCGTTGGATGTTTTGAAGGAATTACACTTTGAACGCGAAGCGCAAGTCAAAAGCGATGTGGAACGCATAGCTTCTGACTATGGCTTGCTGGGCATTGATTCCGCCAAGATTGCCGAATATCTGCAAAGCGGACGCGATGCCGCGCGCCAGACCCAGAACGCGCCTGTGCAATTCCGTTCTCGACCGCAGGCGATGGTGGAAGTATCGTATCCCGACAAGACCAGTGAAATTCTTGACCTTGCCCAGCAGTTGATCCGCATTCCAGGGGTCACAGCCTGTCCCGATGAACGGCTGGATGAGGTCCACCGTACGGGTTCGCTGGTTGATGATTATCTGCGGAACGCTGGTTTGGATGTGAAATTCTTTGACGGAAAATATCCCGCCGTTTATGCGGCATTTCCGCAGTCTGCCAGTTCACAAGCCCCAATTCTCCTGACGGGTCACTTTGATGTGGTTGAACCCGAGCCTGATGATTCCCAATTTATCCCGAGAATTGAGGGCGATTATCTGTGGGGACGTGGCGCCGCGGATATGAAAACCGTTGTTGCGACATACATGACATGGATGAAAGACCGGATGAAAGCAGGTGCGCCATATCCCAACATGGCTTTGATGTTGATCGGTAACGAAGAAAATGGTGAAGCCGAAGCGTGGGGTACGCCGCATCTTTTGAAGGAATTGGATCTTGTCCCGTCATTATTCATCGCAGGGGAACGGACAGGTGAAAAAGGCAGTGAACTCTTTGGCGAAATTTGTGTGGAAAATCGCGGTGTGATGCGCTTTGATGTGATCGCGCGTGGTGCGAAGGGTCATAGCGGACTGGCAGGCACAGGCGACTTGAGCGAGAAATTGATCAATGCCCGCACAGCGCTGAATGAGGTCTTTGTCAAACATCTCACCCTCAAAGCTGCAGATGGGTGGCAGTCGCAAGCTAAATTCCCGTTTATCAAGGTGGGTACACCTGGAGTGTACAATGTCACAGCAGCAGAAGGGATACTCGGCGTGGAGATCCGTCCCATCCCGCAGGATGACACATTCAAGCTCAAGGATGAAGTCCTTGCCTACTGTGAGGCAAACGGGCTTGAACTCCGCATGAACGTGATGGAGAATGGTGTCGCTTGTTCTCCGCAAAATCCCGCTCTATTGGCGTTGATCCGATCAGTCAGGCAGGTTTCGGCGGAAGAGCCAAAGATCGGACGTAAACTTCCCGGCACGAGTGCCAGATTTGCCCCGGGTGGTCAGGCGGTTGTGTGGGGACAGACAGGCATTGGTCCACACGCAAAAGAGGAGCGGCATTACATTCCCAGCATCGAGCCGTATTACAGATCGCTTAGTGAATTGGCAAAGTTATGGAAATGAAATGGAACTGCGATGTGGTTTTTTGAATTTGTTTGTTTCCACCCTTTAAGTTCTCTTATTTATTCCTTTATGAAACCTTTACTTGCGGTTGGTAACATGTATTCAATTGCAGACGAAATGAAAGCAATTACATGTTTCACCGAATTAATGAAATAAAAAGGAGATCAAAAAATGAAACGAACTTTCTATTTGGCTTTTGTACTTGCCCTGCTTATTGCTTTGACCGTATCGAGCGCTGCCCTGGCTATGGGTGGACCTGGCGGGAATGGGGGCGGCAATACTGGCACAGGCACCTGTGATGGTACCGGAGTTGGCGCAGGTGTTGGCGATGGAACTTGTGACACAAACCTGGATGGTATTTGTGATGATGTGAACCTTGACGGCATTTGTGATTGCTCTGGCTTGCCGATGGGCACTGGTGTGCCGGTTGGCACCGGGATTGGTGCCGGGGGCGTTTTCCGGAAGGGCGGACGATAGTCCGTCGGGATTTCAATAAAAAACTGGCTGTCATGCACAGCCAGTTTTTTATTGGTTTATTTTTTCAAAAACTCAAAAGGCGGGCGTTGATTTAATTTCACCAAATTCGCGCCTGCCTCACTGGCATGAATTGCCGTCACTGAACCCGTGTCGCAGCCGAGCCGTTGAAAATTATCCAACGGCATCCCAATAAAATGTGCCACCGCCAGTTTAATCGGGTCGGCATGGAAGACAACCGCCACAATATCCTGCGGTTTGTTATGTTTTTTTATAATACGTTCAAGCGTTTCTGAAATTCGGGTTTGCATTTCGGGGAATGACTCGCCGTCAGGAAAACGAAAACGGGAGGGGGCGTGTTGTACGATCTTCCACAATTTTGTCAGGCTTAATACCTTCAACGATTTGCCCTGCCATTTGCCGATGTCTGTATCCAGCAGGCCGGGTTCCTGCAGGATTTGTAATTTTCGTGCATTTGCAATCGGATTTGCAGTCTCGATCGCCCTCTCAAGCGGGCTTGAATAGATCGCTTTGATCGGGACATTCTTCAAAGCATCACCCAGCGCTTGAGCCTGTTTCTGCCCCCGTTCATTTAGATGTACCCCGGGCAGTCTGCCCGCCATTCTGCCTGTTTTAACATAATCGTTTTCGCCGTGGCGGATGAGTAATAATAAGGTCATGTTATTTGCTCGATTGTTTAATATTACAACGCAAGGTTAGGGGTGAAAGTCGCTAATTGAACCAGCTTTCTCTTGCGGTGTGAAAGATATGCAGCAAAATTGCATTTCTGGTAATAGCGCACTCGATCTATTGCAGATTGGACGTCAGAAACAAATGATGGCAAAACACTACACAGCAAAATGCGGACTTGATAAATTGTGAGTGCAGGAGCCTGTTTTTGAAAATGAATTCTCAAACGAACCAGGAAATGATGAGCCAGAGAGACCAACAGCAAGATGGTTTCAATCGGCCATCGCATTCCGCTGATCCTGACAAACTCACTCAACGGAGTGCTGATAGGAGCATTGGAGAAAAAGTATTTGACCTCCGTAAGATCATTCAGATTACGGCGAATGATCAACCAGAGTTCAGCGGCGGGCAAGCCACCGCGCGATTCAGTCACACGCAGAAATGCGAAATCACAAACAATGGGACCTTTGCTGCCTTCTTTGATAATTGCTCGAACCCAATCTTGTTTTTGAATCTTCTTCACCAGTTGTTTGACTGGAATGGGGTGCTTCCTGGTATCGCTCAGACGCAAACGAGTTGGTTGACGCCCATGACCGCTCCATTGTGGAACATGAACTTTCGGCGGGGCACACCAGATCAGGGCGTTGTCCTTGATGGCTGTGAAATACCACTTTCTCGTAGCAGCCACACCGTCTCGAAACGCAGGGCTGTCTCCATACAAGGCATCTGCCGCCAGCCACGAAAACGGCAAATTACCGCGTTTGAGGGCGTTTACCAACAATTCCAGCCCGATTTCCGGCTTCGTTTTGAATACCAGATCTTCTGGCACACCACAAGCTTGCCGTTGCTCAGTATGTTCTTCTTCAAGCCACTTTTCTGGCATGAACAACTGCCCCTCGATCAAGCTATATCCTATGCGACTGGCATACCCCAAATACACTCCCACTTGCCCATTCGCAATTTTTCCGACCGAGCCGCAATATTGCGCAGCCACGCCCACAGATTCAGTGCCTTGCTTGACCGCACTCGATTCATCGATCAACACAACTCCATCTTCTTCTCCCAAGGTCTCTCCGATCAATCCTTGATGGATCGCGATTACTGGCTCCGCCTCCCACTGGCTTTGCCCGACAAAGTATTGCAGACTTCGTACTTTCTCTTTCTGCCCCAGCGCCATCTGTTCAACGTTCTTGCGTGCGGCATTTCCCAGCAATCCGTGCAGATAGGTCAGACTTTTCTTGATTTGCTCCACTCGCTGAAAGGCTCCTTTGAACAGTTTCAAATATTTCTTCAATTCTGTCAAAAACAGTTTGACATCTTTCGTGGACAGGTTGCATTCTGGTGCCGGGCAGGTTTCAACTTGAATTCGACAAGCTTGCATCTCGCCTTTACCACTCAACTTTTTGGTTCGACCCGACAATTTCGCTCGACTCGTTTCGGTTACAATTTCTCTCGGCATGGTGTTCTTCCTCTCCTTTTCACTGGCCAGTGATTGGAGAAAGATACCATGCCTTTTTACCTCAAGTTACCTTGTTTTTTACTGCCAACCTTGCGTTGTAATATTAAATAGCCCGATATTACAAAGAATACATCCACCCCAATAAACCCGCCGGAGAATAAACCAATGCCTGCATTAAATAGCCCGATATTACAAAGAATACATCCACCCCAATAAACCCGCCGGAGAATAAACCAATGCCTGCATGGGTCAGCAGGACCGATATAACAGAAATTGCACGCAGCCCATCGATGTCTTTTCTATACTTTAAGTTCATCATACATACACCTTGTGGATCTTTTATTTTTCCTTCACTTATTTTTGACACCCCGCTCTTTGCGCAAGGCTTGAGTCTCATCATATCCCTGCCTTGTAGGTTGAGTGACGGCAGGGGACCGTAGTGATATTTTGGGTTTTCTATTAATAATGTTACATCGAAGCGCGCAGTAGATCGATATAGGGTGTCTCTTCTACGTAATAATTGCAGAGTGACTCCCAAACCTGTTCCTGCGGCATTGAGAGCGAATGGTTTCTTTTGACTTCCTTGTAGGCATCCAGCAAATTTAAATCGTCAATTTCTTTTAACGCAGCAATACAAAATGCTGTTGAGCGATTTATGCCTGCTGCACAGGCAACAAGGATCCTGTTCCCCTTTTCTTTTTCATGTCGAATAAACCCGATGCCTTCTTTGAAGAAGTGGAACGGAATTGGGCTCATATCCTGAATAGGCAAATACAAAGACGTGATCCCGCTCTGTTTTACAGGCGCGGCAAGTTGCAGCATGGCTTGAATGGATTGGAGATCAAGACCATCCCGATTCAGGGTGTCGTTATAATTTCCGATGTAAAGCCAGGGGCGGACTTGATCCATGTTACTTGATCTTCCGCTTCATCTCTTTTATTTGATCTTCGCTCATATCAGGGATATCCTCCCGTCGTTCGATGCCTAGTGCCTTGCGTTGTGCCTCGCGCCACATTTCCAGTCTTGTGGTAACTTGTGATTCATAGCCCTCTTGCGAAGGCGTATAAAAGTATGTGCCGAGCAGTCGCTTGGGTAAATATTGCTGTGGCGTGAAGTGACCTTCCATATCATGCGGATAAACATAATCCTTGCCCTGTCCAGTTGCAGCGGCATCTCGGTTGCCGTCAGCCAGATGGCGCGGTACCGATACTTGTCCCTCTTCTTCGATCTTTTTCATTGCTTTGAAATATGCAGTCGTACTGTTGGATTTTGGCGCGGTGGCAAGGTAAAGGGTTGCCTCGGCGATCGGAAATATCCCTTCGGGTAAACCGATGAATTCGAAGGCTTGAGCTGCCGAATTTGCTATTACAAGCCCCATGGGATCTGCAAGTCCGATGTCTTCGCCAGCCAGAATGATCAATCGGCGGATAATGAACTTTGGGTCTTCGCCCGCGTAGATCATTTTCGCAAGCCAGTATAAAGCTGCGTCCGGGTCGGATCCGCGCACAGATTTGATGAAGGCGGAAATGGTGTCATAGTGTGCATCACCATCTTTGTCGTATAAAACAGCACGGCGTTGGATCGATTCCTGCGCCACATCGAGCGTGACATGGATCACACCGTCTTTATCGGGCGCAGTGGATTCGACTGCCAGTTCGATGGCATTCAGCGCATTTCGCGCATCTCCACTGGAGACTTCGATTAAATGGGAACGGGCATCAGGGTCAAGCGTAATGGCTTTATTCCCATATCCGCGTTCCCTGTCAGTCAGTGCACGATCGATCAGGATCCCGGTCTCAGTTTGATTTAAATTTCGTAATTGAAAGACCCGCGAGCGGGAGATCAGGGCTTTGATCACCTCAAAGTATGGATTCTCTGTCGTCGCACCGATCAAGGTAAACGTCCCATTCTCAACGTGGGGCAGGAGTGCATCCTGTTGAGCCTTGTTCCAGCGGTGTACTTCATCCACAAACAGGATCGTGCGGATGTTGTGCAGCCTGCGGCGCTCAAGCGATTCGTCAATTACCACGCGCAAATCCGCTTTGCCCGCAAGAATGGCAGAGATGGTGGTGAAGTGGCTTTTTGTAGTGTTGGCGATGACCTGCGCGAGCGTGGTCTTGCCCGTGCCTGGAGGCCCCCACAAGATGATGGATGAAAAAAGTTTATCCGCTTCAATGGCGCGGCGCAGAAGTTTGCCTTCGCCCACGATATGTTCCTGCCCGATGTATTCCTCCAATGTGCGCGGACGCATCCGCGCGGCAAGAGGCGCTTCGCTTTTCAGGCGTTCGTGCATGGCGTGGTCAAAAAGATCGTTGGACATGGGGTGATTATAATGTACACAGTTAAGCGGATTTGTTGTTCTCTCCTTCCTGTTCCTGGAACGCAATTTGGATTGCCTTGCGCTCAACGGTTTGATAAGCAGCGCGTAAAAGTGATTCGATCCCGGGGTCGGGGACGAAAGATGCCGCACCGAGACGTTTGAGCAGCGGCATTTCGATCACAGGTGGGCGGATCGAAACAGAAAATCCATCCAGAAACGTTCCCATCTCCCAATAATTGGAGATGCAGTCTTCCAGCGGAGTGATCGTTTCGGTCTCCTCTGTTTCCTCTTCGACCATCTCCTCTGTGCTCGAACGTCGTTTACGAAGTTCCTGCATTACCTGTTCCTGTGTGCGTCCACGCAGACGGAAGATCAAAAATGGGTCTTCATCAAAACGTTCGCCTAGAATGTAATGTGCCGCAGCGATATGCTTGCATGGATTGGAATAATCGGGGCAGGAACAATCGGTCTTCAAATCATGATGGCGCGATGGAAATAAACTTGCCTTTGCAGAGTCAAACGCCTGTTCGATCTCCTGCGGCATTTCACCCGCGAGCAATTGGGCGCTGAAAATTGCCTGCTCGGCCAGCACATCGATCACCTTGTCCCATTGCAGGTCAGTTAGTGGCGCGATCTGGATTTTTATTTTGTACGGTGCGCGCTGCGATCCCTGTACACGTGCAGTAATACCATCCCTGGTTTCTTCAATGGATAGCACCTGACCCTGCCGCGCGTAACTCCGCCCGCGTGAAAGACGACCAGCATCCACCAGCTGTTCAAGCGCCGCGATCCATCTCTGCGCCCACCAGTTTTTCGCAAATGCCCCACGCTGACTTTGGGCTTTGATTCCATCTTTTGTCTTGATGGCTTTTGTTGGTTTGAACCAATAGTCGAATGGCATTTTATTCTCTCCTCAAACTAACCACGCGTCTCAATTCATCCGTGCTCATCTCAGTGATCCAATTCTCCCCGCTCCCCACCACCGCCTGTGCCAGACCCTTTTTGGATTCGATCATGTCGTCGATCATTTCTTCCAGGGTGCCTGTTGTGACAAATTTATGCACCTGAACATTGCGCTTCTGCCCAATGCGGAAGGCGCGGTCTGTTGCCTGGTCTTCCACAGCCGGATTCCACCAGCGGTCGAAATGAAAAACATGATTTGCACGAGTTAGATTCAAGCCAGTGCCGCCCGCCTTCAAGGACAGAATAAAAATGGATGGCGCATGCTCATCTTCTTGAAAACGCTTCACCATCAGGTCACGCGCTTTTGTGGATGTGCCGCCATGCAAAAACTGGGTTGCCACGCCAAATACTGTTGGAAGATAATTTGTCAGCATTTCTCCCATCTCTGCAAACTGCGTGAAGATCAGGGCGCGGTCCCCCTCCGCCGTGGTTTCTTCCAGTAATTCGCCAAGACGTTCCAGTTTGCCGCTGCGACCCGTCAAATCAACCTGTGGACTTGATTGACCCTTTTTCCCCTTGCGTGTCTGATGAAGATATTGCACCGGATGATTGCATATTTGCTTTAACTGCATCAACATGCTCAGCACCAGGCCGCGCCTTTGAATTCCCTCTTCCTCTTCGATCCTCTTCATTACATCCTGCACCACTGCTTCGTACAAAGTGGCTTGTTCCTCCGTCAGATTGCAATAGACTTTGGTCTCCACCTTTTCCGGCAGGTCTGTGATTACTCGCGGGTCGGTTTTGACGCGCCGCAAAATAAAAGGATTGGTCAACTGCTTTAGTTGTTTCAAAGCAGCTTCATCGTGATAGCGTTCAATTGGCAGTGAGAAATTCGTGCGAAACTGAGTGCGTCCACCCAGGTATCCAGGATTTAAAAAATGCATGATCGACCACAACTCGGAGAGCCTGTTTTCCACAGGTGTACCCGTTAGGGCAATACGAAATTCCGCGTTGAATTTGCGGATTGCCTGTGTTTGTTTGGCGGCTGGATTTTTGATGTTCTGTGCTTCATCCAGGATCACTGCCAGCCAGTTGATGCCCTGCAGGTCTTCCGCGTCCAGGCGTGCGACGGGATAACTGGTGAGCATGACATCCTTACCTTTGACCGCTTTTTGGATATCCTTGCCTCTTAACCTGTCCACCCCCCGGTGGATATGGGTTTTCAGACTTGGTGCAAATTTGCTAATTTCCCGCTCCCAGTTGGTTACCACGGATGTGGGTGCGATCAGCAGGACAGGTGCGGAAAATTTTCCCAGCCTTTCCTTTTCATGCAGCAGCAGTGAAATTGTCTGGATGGTCTTTCCCAAGCCCATATCATCAGCGAGACATGCACCCAACCCCCATTTGCGCAGGAATGCCATCCACGAATATCCATATTGTTGATATGGGCGCAGTTGACCGAGCAATCCAGCGGGCTGATCCAACGGTTCCAATGTTTCAGACTGTTTGAATTGTTCCATCCAGTCCGCAAGCCAGCCTTCAGAGATGACTTCCTCCACAGGCAAGCCCCCTGAGGATTCTTCATTGCCCAATCCGATTTTTGCCGCTTCAAGCAGACTCATCTCACCTTGAATCTGCCCCTGCTCCCAAAACTTGATCGCCGCTTCGATTTGTTCCGCATCCAACGCCACCCACTGCCCGCGAATTTGCACCAGCGGCGACTTCAACTTCGCCAGTGCCTTGAATTCCTTTTCTGTCAGTTCTGTTTCGCCGATGGATAATTTCCATTGATAACTGACCAGATTCTCCATCGTCATTTTGCCTGATGCGCCCGCCTCTTGTTTGGATTTCATCCTGATTTTTACCCCAAGCCGCGCCCCTTTCTTGTTCCACCACGGCGGAACAAGCACCCCAAACCCTGCTCCTTCGAGCAGAGGCGCGGATTCGCGCAGGAATGTGTACGCGCCATCGGTTCCCACGGTCAATTCAACCGGGCGCTTTCCTTTCAGGCTCTCTGTGATGGGCGGAAACAGGCGTGCCGCGTAGCCCAGTCCCGTTAACAATTTTTCCTGTGGTTGTTCAAAGCGGCGGCCAAGATGGGTGAGAGCACCTTTTGCCTTCTTCCAGACTTCATCTGCAGGGATCAGTAAACTGGGGTCATCCTTCGCTTGGATCAGGTAATGCAATTGCCAGACTTCTCTTTGTAAGTCAGGTGGTTGCAAACGGAAGGCAATGCGGAACACATTGTCGCCCGCAGCGTACAGGTTGCGCATCCATGCTTTATAACTTGCTGCAAGGTTTTGTAATTGCGCAGGTGAGGCTTTGATGGTTGCGTCTTCGCGGAACAACGCCTCGAGCCAACGTGTGGTGGGCGTTTCATTACCAATGGAAAAGCGCGGTGCAGATTTCCCTCCCCAGGTGCGCGCAAGCAGATCGCTGAAGTCATGGATGAAATTTTTGATCAACTTTCGCGGTGATTCATACTCCGCCGTGATTGAAGTTGTAGGGGTTCTGGGCGTGGTTTCAGCGCGGCAAACCGCAGGCATGGCGGCTTCCAATTGTGCCAGTCGTGCGGCATCTTTTGCCGCATCCAATATGGGAAGCCAGCGTGCTTCATATTTACCTTCCATGGCGACTAGCGCCGGGATCAATTTATGCGCTGCGAGGGTTTCCAATATCAGAGCGGCGACCATGCTCCAGAATCGCAGGTCAGGCGCAGACTGGGCGTGTCCTTCTGTGGTCGAGGCGTAAGTCAGCAAAACGGAAATGGCGTCGACGGACTTCATCCAGACCCCGTTGACAAGGTATGAAGCGAGCGCCGGGTTTTGAGTATCTATTTCCCAATTATGAATCAATTGGGGCGAGGGCAGGGGGATGCCGCGCACGGCGGGTAATTGCAGGGTGACAGTCTTTGAAACGCCATCCAGATTGAAAATATTTTTTAGAGTGCCTGTATCCGCGCAAAATGGGTGCAGGCGGGACTTCGTTTTCTTAGCCGCGCTTGATTGCTTGGGCGCAAACACATCGGATGATTCCGCCCAAAATAAAATGCCGCCCGGAGATTCAGATTGATAATGCGCGTGGAGGATATGCATATTATGTGCCTTGCTGCTTGAAAAGGCATCATAGCATGTCGTGCACAAACCTGCAATCGCATTGCAGGTTTGTGCCCTTCGCCTTCCTGTAACAGTTTTAATGAAATTTCGGTAGGCAGGCTGAAACTGAATCCAGTTGAAAGGGTTAAGGACGAAATTGGATGAGGGGGAATACCGGCGGAAATGTCCCAGATCAGTGCGTAAAATACTCCATGCCCTTTTACGGGACTCCACTTTTGTACTTCTGTCTGCCCAAATTGTGATTTTTCCCATCCTGGAAGGCGGAGATATTTTCATTCTCTTTTATACTAAACTTTGTAACGATGATAAAAACACCCTGGAAGACTGATATTCTCCTCAAGCGATTAGAAACCTTTGAATTCCTGCGCGGACTCGATCACGAGATTCTGGCTGCGCTCGCAAAAAGTGCGGTGTGGAAAATCTTTGCGCCTGACGCAGTTGTGTTTTGGGAAGGGGATACTGAAACCAATTTATATTACCTGCAATATGGCTCGTTGAAAGTGCTGAAGACTTCGCCAGAGGGGCGGGAACAGGTCTTGCGTTTCCTCGACGCGGGTGAAATATTTAATGAGATTGGCGTGTTTGAAAAGATGGCAAATCCTGCATCTGCGATTGCCCTGGAAGAATTAGGGATTTGATTACTGTCGCATCAGGCTTTGTCACGTTATTGCAGATTTTTAAAAATAAGACTCGCGTGCAAGCTCGTGGTTTAAAAACAAAGCTGTCCAGCAGGGACAGCTTTGTTTTTAAAGTGATTTCAGCAGTTGATATTTGTGCTCTTTCTCTTACACACGGCCGCGTTTGAGCAGTTTCTGCGGATCAATGATGGTGATCTTGGTACGGCCAATTTTCAATATCCCCTCTCCTTCAAGGGCATTCAGGGTGCGGCTAAGAACGTCGCGTACTGTGCCAAGACGGATTGCCATTTCATCAAGCGTTGTCCAGGCCTGGCGTGGAACAACCAGTTTCCCATCCACTGACTCAGCATGCTTCAGAAGTGTGTTGGCAACGCGCGCCTGTACGTTTCGCAATCCCAGGTCTTCCACCAGATCAACATAATAGAGTACCCGTTCGCTCAATCTGTGGATGAATACCATTGCCAGTGCGGGATAACGTTGGACGACATCAAGAAAGTTTTGTTTTTGAATAAACCACATCTCAACTTTTTCAAGCGCGATGACGGTAACAGGATAAGTCGTGCCGAGAAAAACTGCTTCGTCACCAAACAGTTCACCGGCCTTCAACATAATTGTTGCCTGTTCACGTCCGTCTATCGAGGTGCGGATGGATTTTGCCCAACCCTTTTCCAGGATATGGATTTTATCGCCTGGTTCACCCTCAAGATGGATTACCTGCCCGGCCTCCAAATGACGCGGGGTCATCCGTTGGGTCAAGGCGTTGAGAATTTCGTCTGGCAGGTCTGCCAAATGCCGCACAGCCGTGAGCGCTTTTCGGGCGCGAACAGCATCAGGAACAGGAACTGGTTGAGGGTGGGTGGGCATTGTTGTTTTGTCTCGGCCGGGCAGGATGTTGAATTGTCTTATTGTGAACGCAGATATTCTACTCGAAATCATTCTGGGGAGCTGTGAGGTGGATGATTTTTCCAAATACGATAAAAGTCGTACTGAAATTCTGAGCGGTGCTGTATTCTATTCTCCACGGGACATTCCCGTGGATTTTTTATAAACCTGGAACTGAGGAGAAAAAATGTCCCATCAGAAATTGCAGATAACAAAGGACACACGCGTATCAGAAATACTTGATGCCTACGGTGATATTGCCGATGTAATGGAAGTGTTCGGTGTCAAACGGGTTGCACGTTATTCCCTGCGGACGCTGGCGGCAAAAGCGTTGACCGTTGAATGGGCGGCTCGCATCCATCGGGTTCCGTTGGATGAATTTCTTGAAATTTTGCGGAAGGCAATTCAGCCGACCATGGGACGCACCGGCTAATTGCGCATTTTATCAGTAGGAGAAAAAATGTCAGAAACCAAAACAAAGTTGTCGGCCTGGAAGGGAATCGTGGTGGCCCTGTCGCTATTGTTGTTCTTCTTTGCCATCCCTCACACGCTGGAGGACTTTGCCCTGGGTGAGCCGGTTAAAAATGGGATCCCGCCTGTGGTGCTTTCCTTTGTGGTGGCTGGAATGTTTGCTTTGCAGGGATTGGCGTTATTTTGGGCGGGTCAAAAAGATCGTCGCAGTTATTTTATCCACGCGGGATTGGGAATTTTCTGGCCGGTGGCGGCAGGCATTGCTCAATTGCCCACCATCCTTGTATCAGACAATTATCGTTCTGGGTTCATCTCAATAGCGTACGTGGTGGGAATGATTGCGATTGGTATTTTACTTTTTATGACGTCGCTTCAAGCCTTGAGGGTCAGCGACAAGCCGCAAGGAGAAAATAAAGTTGAGTAAGGGTGATCGTTCGCGCGGCTTGCTTTTGGATACGGCGCAGTCATTGTTCGTCAACCAGGGATATGCCGCCACATCCATGCGCCAGATTGCTGAAAGCGCCGGGCTGGCGCTGGGCGGTATCTATAACCACTTCGCCTCGAAGGAAGCCGTCTTTCATGCCGCTCTCTTTGAGCGGCATCCTTGCCAGCAGATCATGCCCTTGATCCAAAAAATGCAAGCGGAGTCTGTCGATCATTTTGACGAAAACACAGTCCGAAACCTTCTAAATGAACTGGGTCAGCATCCAAAGCTTTTCAATCTGATGCTGGTCGAAATGGTGGAGTTCAAAGGCAAGCACCTGCCCGAATTTTTTGAGAATGTTCTGTGCGGAGTTCCACCGCCTGCGTGGCTGCACGTTTTTCTCAGCACGTTTGTTTCGTATCACCTGACGCAATCCCTGTTGATCGGTATGTTGCCGACCGGGACACAGGATCGACCTCTGGATGCGTTTATTGATATT
>JAIFNG010000005.1 GCA_020047815.1 Anaerolinea sp. | reverse complement strand
GTTGATCGTGCTGGCGCGCGATGAAATGGACCTCAACGTACTTGAGGTGTTGAAAATGGATTACGACTGGAAAATTGAAATGGAAGACGACAATGTCCCCGAATGGATGGGCGACCCTTACCCATGGGATTGGATCCTTATCGCGCAAAAATCCTGACAACAAATATATAAAAAAAGCCTCTGATGGCCGCCTGATCGTCAGGGGTTTTACATTCCCTGTCTTTTGGTATAATCTCAAACGCCTGCTCCGATAGTTCAATGGATAGAACAAGGCACTCCTAAGGCTTAGATGTAGGTCCGATTCCTACTCGGCCTGCTCCGATAGTTCAATGGATAGAACAAGGCACTCCTAAGGCTTAGATGTAGGTCCGATTCCTACTCGGGGCACCAAAATTTCCACAGAGAAATTAATTCTTTAAACAAAAAGCGCGCCAGTTGAAATAGCCGGCGCGTTTTTTATTTTCCTGCTTTTCTCTATTTTTTCGGTTTGATCGTCTGGCGCGCAGTTTGCAATAACTCATGGGCGGAACGGAGTGTACCTTCGCCGACTTCGCCGAGCATTTGCGAAAGTTCAAGCAGACGTGATTCGCCATCCAGCCGTTCGACCCGGGTGAGGGTACGCCCGTCCTTGACAAGTTTTTGCACTTGATAATGCTGGTCGCCAAAGACTGCCAGTTGGGGAAGATGCGTCACACAAAAGACCTGGTGCGTGCGCGAAAGATTCCAAAGTTTGTGCCCCACGACCATCCCCACCCGCCCACCAATGCCCTGATCAATTTCATCGAAGATAAGGGACGGCACTTCATCAGCGCGGGCTAATACATTTTTCAAGCCGAGCATCAAACGCGAGGTCTCGCCGCCCGAGGCGATCTTTGCCAGCGGCTTGAGCCCCTCACCGGGGTTGGGCGCGATTAAAAACTCAACGCGGTCAAATCCGTTCTGGTCGAAGGCAATGCGCGCCCCATCAGAAAGGGGAGCGCCGTTTATATCGGGTCTGGTTTGGAAGTCCACGCCAAATCGCGCAGACTGCATTTTCAGGTCATTAAGTTCGGCTTCGATGCCTTTGCTCATGGTCAGCGCGGCGGATTTGCGTTTTTCAGAAAGCAAGCCACCCTGTTTGGCAATTTTCTCCAGCAGTTTCGCTTCGTGCATTTCCAATTCATTAATACGGTCAGCCGCCCCAATGATGGTTTCAAGCTGTTTGCGCGCATCTGCACCGTAGGCAATAACAGCGGGGATACTGCCGCCATATTTGCGTACCAGCGAATGGATCACGTCCAAACGCTCTTCCACGTCTTCCAACCGTTTGGGGTTGAATTCAATTTCTTCGAGATAATCGCGTAAACCGTGAATGACATCCGAGATGGTGTCGAGCAAAAGGTCTGCCTGGCTTGCCAACTCAGCCTGACCAGCATCAATTTTTGCGAGGGTGGCTAATGCCTGCGCGGCTTGACCGATCAAATCGGTGGCGGCAGGAGTTTCGGGCGAGCCTTCATCCAGCACAGCCAATGCTTCCTGGGCATTTTGCGCAAGCGATTCAGCGTTGGCTAAACGGTCACGCTCTTTTCGCAATTCTTCATCTTCGCCCACCTTCAACCTCGCAGATTCGATCTCATCCGCCTGGTAGGTGAGCATTTCAACACGACGATCCGAATCGGACTGAGCCTTTCTCAGCTCGCTCAGTTCGCGGCGCAAATTGAGCAACGAGTGATAGGTCTGGCGGT
The DNA here is from genome assembly GCA_020047815.1 of Anaerolinea sp. Lineage (GTDB taxonomy): Bacteria > Chloroflexota > Anaerolineae > Anaerolineales > Villigracilaceae > Villigracilis. The sequence goes on along the minus strand of JAIFNG010000005.1, from coordinate 11,292 downwards.
AATCGCCAAGAGGCTGCCCCACTTCAGCGAAGCGATCAAGCAGGCCGAGGTGGGCGCGCGGATCAAGCAGGGATAAATGTTCCGCCTGTCCGTGGATATCGATCAAGAGTGCGCCCAATTCCTTCAACAATCCAACATTCACCGTGCGCCCATTGATACGCGCCACGCTGCGCCCTTCCTTGCGAACTTCGCGCATGAGCGTGACATAACTGGGGTCATCCATCAATTCCTCGCGGTTGAGGATGAAATGAACAGCCTCCCTTTCCGAGCCTGTGAGATGGAAGACCGCCTCAACGAATGCGGCATCTGAATCAGTCCGGACAAAGGTCGTGTCTGCTTTGCCGCCCAGGAGCATGACCACCGCGTCGAGGATGATGGATTTACCCGCGCCTGTTTCACCTGTCAGGATGATCAGACCAGAGTCAAAGCGCAGGTCGAGTTTGTCTATGATCGCAAAGTTTTGGATGTGAAGTTCGGTAAGCATGGGCTATTTCGACAATTGAATTCCAGAAAGACGGGTATAGACGATCGGCACGGCAATCACGAGATAGATGGCTTGAAAAATGATCCCAAAGATATTCATGGTAAATATCTGAAACAAGACAACGGGCAATGCACCAACCACGACAGCAGCAGCCACCGTAAGGAACAGGGGTCTCGAACGGTGCCGGCGCGTCACAAGGCGGACGCTTTCAACAATTGCAGCCGCGGCAGCAGGCGCTCCTGCGGCAATCAGAAACCAGCCAAAGAATCCGATGCCGCCGATCAACGTGACGAGGAATGCCGCCACCCCGGACAGGAGCGCGGCGGTAATAAAGCCCAGCGCATAATCGTACCATTCAGCGGTATCAAACGATCTTTGATGCGCTCTGACACAATCCCTGCAAACATATCCTGTAGGGGTACGAACCGAGCAGGAAACGCACATATAGCGTTCACAGCGTTTACAGCGCAGGCTGGTCTCACGGGTGGGGTGGGCATAACAGTACGTTGCAGTTGGGGTGGGTTCTAATTCAGTCATTGTGGGAATCCCAAAGAATTTTCATTCATGTGCGCAGTTAGATTGCGATAGAAATAACCAGGGTCGCCGAAGCGGATAAATTGCGCCGTTACATCGGCAACCGTGATATCCACATGGTCGTCTTCCATTAACAGGACCGGCGGCTGCCCGTCCACGCTGAGAACAGAGTTTTCGCTGTTAACAACAATCTTAACCGAAGAGCCTTCGGATAAAACCACAGCGCGATCGACAGAGAGATGCGGCGCAATGGGCACAAGCAGGATGTTGCGCAACTCCGGCGGCAGGATGGGGCCACCGGCTGCAAGGGCGTACGCCGTGGACCCTGTGGCAGTGGATGCGATCAATCCATCTGCTACGTAACTGGTGAGTCGGCGCCCATCCACCGAAGCGGTCAGGCGCACGGGGCGCAGGTTCTGACCACGGGCAACCACAACTTCGTTCAAGGCATTCGAGGTGCCGAGGCTTTCTCCGGAGCGGACATGTTCAGCACGCAACATCATGCGGTTTTCGATCCATGCTTCTCCATTGAATAATTTTTCAAAGTACTCGCGCCAATCCTGACGTTCAATTTGAATTAGGAAGCCCAACCTGCCAAGGTTTACGCCGAGAATTGGCACGCCACTGGGAGCGCACAAATGTCCTGCACGCAACACACTCCCGTCGCCGCCCACAGCGATCAGCATGTCATAATCCCCATTCTTGACGCGTTTGCGAAGGTCGCCATCATAAAGAGAGCCAAAGGGCGCGTCCACGCCTTTTTCCTTTAAGAAGGCGGACATTGCTTCCGCTTCAGCAAAGGCTTCGGGCATTTTGGGGTAGGCCGTGATAACAGGTCGTTTGGGCAGGAAAGGAATCGGCATGATAGAGTAATTATAAAGGAAAGGATGGTTTATGAAGGGTGAAGCTTGATGGCAGGTTTACCGGTCAACCTGCCGCCTGCAACCTGAGCAATTATTTTCATGCCAAACTCTGGTCGCAGATTTTTCGATAGCCGCATTTGGCACAGCGTTCGGCCATTTCATGTGAACGCGGAACATTTTTTTTGTGTTCATCCTGTTTCATTTCCACGAGCAGGTCGATCAGTGTGTTCTCCAGTTCGCGGGTGTAATCGATGGCAAAGTCGCGGTTCTCGTAATGAATGATCCCATACGGCGGGCGGTTGTTATAGGTCTTCTCCACCAGCAGGCAATACGCCGCGAGTTGATAAATATGCGAATCATAAGGCGCTTCCGGTGCGCGTCCCGATTTAACCTCCACGGGGATGATCCTGCCATTTTGCCGGACGAGATAATCAGGCTTGCCAGCTAATCCCAGGGCTGTATAAAAGAGCGGCTTTTCGACCTTGCCCCAGCCGCGCGTATCAGAATAGATAATACGCCCACCGGGCAAGCCTGCCTCCTTCCACTGGGTGGAGGATCTACGAAAGAAGAATAGGGCAAAGATGAGCAGGACAAGGGCGAGGTAGAGCATGGGAAGTTGATGGGTCGTGAAATTATTAGATGTTTTCGGCGAGGCGAATGATCTTCTTCAGACGGGTAAAGTCGGAGCCGGAGAGGGCTTCCAGTCTTTTTTTCAATGTTCTGACGAAATCAATTTTGTTATCTTCATTAACAGCCACCAGGATCTTCTCTGCTCGTTCCGGTACATGCTTGTGATGACAGGATAATAAATGCTGGAGCATATAAGGAAAAATTGACTTGCTGTACTCTGCATCCCCGGCGGCGGTGTGCGCCAACGCCAGGATGGATCTGTCAACATCAAGATCAGAGCCTGTCTCTGCAACTTTTTTTATCTCGTCGAGGTGTTTGAAAATAAAATCAGGTTTTACTTTGGAAATTTCCATCAGGGCGGTGATGGCACCCAGCGCCATATTTTGGTGTTTGCTTTTCAGGAATTTAATGAAATCTGCAGCGTAGGGCGTGATGAGGTTTGGATCCACCCTGCCGAGCTCGTACATAACATTCATACAGTCGCCGTGAATGTTCTTGTTATCGTTCCACATATTTTGGGCAATTTCCTGAATGCCCGCCGTATCGTCGCGCGCGGCAAGGTCACGTGCCAGGTCAAGGTTGGGTGTTCGGTCACGACGGGTTTGCAAATACCCAAGACGGTTTAACAGGTCAGACATGGTTTAGCCTTTTTTATTGTATGTTGGACGTATTTCAAAGTTGAGCGGTGCAATACGCTGTCAGCGCAAGAATAGCCGCGAAGAGCAGAACCATGCCGAGGGTCCTCAGCAGGGCGGCAGACAGGGCTTTGCGTCCGTGCCGACGATGGAGTTCCGTGCCGGCGGCAAGCTCTGCCTGATTCTCCGATTCAACACCGTTTTTTCGGTAGCGCCAGGCACGGCGGCAGTATAAATAATTTCCAATGTCAGAAGCTCGGATGATGGACATGAACTGAGTATAGCACAAATTTTCTATTGAGACCCGCTGCAAACGCGGAGCGGCAAACGAAGTGCACGAGACCAGCCATCCTCATTGAAGGTATCCATAATCACTTGTACAAAGAATGATTTTGCTTTATGCTTGGGGAGCTTATCAACCTTGTTCGATACATCCAAAGGGGACCATGCCCCGCCAAATCAACGAAGACCGCACACGCAAGGAAATGATCGACCCGCAGATGGAAAAAGCGGGCTGGTATTTACGCGACCATTCAAAGGTAAAGATCGAAATTCCGGTGGATGGTTATGATGCCGAGCCATGGAATGGGGTGACGGATTACTGTCTATACCGCGAAAACGGGGAGGTGCTGGCGGTGGTCGAAGCCAAGCGGACCTCCACCGATGTGCGTCTCGCAGAAGCTCAACTCACATATTACGTAACTGAAATTGAAAAGCACCAGTCCTTCCGTCCGTTTGGATTTTTAGCCAACGGACTTGAAATCCATTTTGTGGATGTGGGGATCGCACACAAGCGCGAAGTATTCGGATTCTTCACACGTGAAGATCTGGAAAACCTGCTGTACATCCGCCAAAATGCAAAGCCGCTTAGTTCAATCGAAATCAACAACGAGATCGTTGACCGTTCCTACCAGCATGAAGCCATCCGCCGCGTGGGAGAGGCTTTTGCAAACGGCAGGCGTAATGCCTTGATCGTCATGGCAACCGGGACAGGCAAGACGCGCACCACGATGGGATTGATCGATGTGTTCATGCGTTCCAATCAGGCGCGACGGATTTTGTTTGTGGCGGACCGCGATGCTCTTGTAGAACAGGCAAAGGATGATGGCTTTGAGAAATTCATTCCCAATGAACCCTGCACCCGTTTGCATAGCTGGGACGACCCACATGCCCGCACGCAGCGCCTGTATGCAGTGACTCTCCAAACGCTGAGCAATATCTTCGAGCAGTTCTCACCCGCCTTTTTTGACCTGATCGTGTTCGATGAAGTCCATCGCTCGATCTACAACAAGTTCAATGAAGTGCTGGAATATTTCGACGCCCGTCAGGTGGGACTGACCGCCACGCCCGCCAATTACATCAACCGCGATACATTCCTGGCCTTCGATTGCACAGACGGCAAGCCGACCTATCTTTACACCTACGAACAAGCGATTGAAGACAAATATCTCGTGGATTACGAACTCTACGCCGCGCGGACCAAGTTCCAGCGGCAGGGTATTCACGGCGTGGACCTGACCGAGGAAGAGCGCAACGCCCTGATCGAAAAGGGACTCGACCCTGATGACATTAACTACGAAGGTACGGAACTGGAAAGGGAAGTCAGCAACCGCGACACTTTGCGCAAGCAGTGGGAAGAGATCATGGAAGTGTGTAAGAAAGACTCTGCGGGGCAGCTGCCTGGCAAGACCATCGTCTTTGCCATCACACAGGATCACGCCTTGCGTTTGCAAGCTGCTTTCGATGAGATGTACCCGCAGTTTCCAAGTCTGACGAAGGTCATCACGCATAAATCCGAATATCGCGGCACATTGGTGGATGCGTTCAAGAAGAAGGACGAACCGCGCATTGCCATTTCAGTGGACATGCTCGACACGGGCATTGACGTTCCCGAAGTGGTCAACCTGGTATTCATGAAACCTGTGCAATCGCCGATCAAGTTACAGCAGATGATCGGGCGGGGAACGCGGGTGCAGGCGGCCTGCCGCCATCTGGAGTGGCTGCCGAACTTCGAGAAGAAGGATTTTCTCATTATTGATTTTTGGGAAAATAATTTCAGCAGGGATGCCAGGGAAGTGGTTGACCAGTCCACGCCGGTGTTGGTGACGATCTTCAATACGCGCTTGAAACTGTTTGAGACCTATCTCAAAGACCAGAAAGACCCTGATTGCAAGCAGGTGATCGCCGACCTGCGCGAACAGATTCAGCAGATCCCGACCGACTCGTTCACCATCCGCAAGCACATGCCAGAGATTCAAGACGCATGGACAGAGGCCTTCTGGGACTATTTGATCCCCGGCAAGATCGAATTTCTGAAATTGAAAGTTGCCCCGCACCTGCGACTCGTGCCTGGCGTGGATGTACCCGCCGCGACCTTCATTAGCAAAGTGGAACGATTAAAGCTGCTTAAGCGCACGGGCAAGGACACAACACAGGCTATGCAGTCCATTGCGGAAGACGCCGCCATCCTGCCTGATTTTGTGGTCAATGACTCAAGAATCAAGCCGCAGGTGCAAAAGTGTATTCCCGAAGAATTGATCAATGCCAGCCTGAGCGACCTATCGACCCTGCGTGACGCGCTTGCGCCACAGATGAAATACAAGCGACGACTGGACACTTTCCTTGAGTTGGATTTGCTTGATTCGATCTCGCTGCATGGTTATATTTTGCTCACCAAGAGCGGCGAGCAAATGTACGTTGCAGAATATCGCCGTTTGGTGGAAGAGCGCATTTTACAATTGGTTATCAATCACCCGACCATCAAGGCAATTCAAAACGGACAAAAGATTGACGACTGGCAACTGCTCGAACTGGAACGCACGCTGACCAAAGAACTCGGTGAAGGCGACCTGGAAGTGACGCCAGAGAACTTGAAGAAGGTCTTTGCCCACACTGCCGATAGTTTTCTCGGGTTGGTGCGCCAGGTGCTGGACATGCAAACCCTGCCCGATTACAAGGATTTGGTAGCGCGGCAGTTTGAAACCTATGTGACCCAGCACAATTACAACGCCGACCAGATTCGGTTTTTGCGCGCTGTGCAAAGTGTGTTCTTGCAGAAGCGCCATCTCGAAACCGCCGACTTATACGATGCACCTTCTATCGTTGGATTTGGTCAAGATGCTGTAGAGCGATGGTTTACTAAAAGCGAAATGAAGGAGATTGTAAAATTTACAGAGAGGTTGGCGATATAACTTATGCCGCAATATTTTTTCGTTGATGAATCAGGTGACCCAGGGCTGCACAGCTTTAAAGGTGTGCCGTATTTTGTGCTGGCAATGGTTCAACTACCCAATCGCGACCCAATTGAGGAGTTCAACAAAATTCGGCGGGAGTTGCGAGTATCGTCCAATTTTGAGTTTCACTTTTACCCAATGACTGACATACAAAAGCAGATATTCTTCGGGCCGTTGAGCGCCATTCAATTTCGGGTGCGTGCAGCGGCTTTTCTAAAAAGCCAGATTCCATCAACACTCAAAGGATTGAATGGAACGGAAGTCCTCATCCAGTTGATTACTGAATTGGTTTTGCGCGCTTCACCCCTGGATATTGAGGATGATGTTCTGGTTTTGGATGGTGTGGCTGAGCCTGTTCGCAAGGCATTGCGGATTCATCTTTCGGAAGCTTGTAAACAAGCAAGCCGGGAGCGCCCTTTCAAAAAAATCGTTTCTGGTGATTCCCGTTTTGACGATGGTTTGCAATTAGCGGATATGGTTGCAGGGGCAGTTCGTGAGTATATCTGGCATAATGATAGCGAGTATTTAAGCACGTTCCGTGACCGTGTTGTTGATCTATGGCAAATGGATTAAATAAAACACCCCCGACTATCCGTACTCTTGGTACGGCAGGTCACCTCACTTGGCAACCTTGTCATCGGGGGCGGGTAAAACGGTCTTCCATCCATTGCTGGATGCTTCCGTTTTATTGGTAAGCTCATTATACGAGGAATGATGATGAACGTCAAATTTCTTTCGCCGCGATGCCAAAGACTTCCGAAGTCCCCGCCCCCAACACCATGTTTTAGGGGCACTTCGCAAAGACTTCAGAAGTCTGAACCCCACGAGCCGCCGCTGGATATGTTTGGTGCGGATGCAGTGGAACGGTGGTTTACGGAGAAGGAAGTGGAAGAAGTTGTAAATTTTGCAACTCGACTTGCCATATGATTTTAGCTGGAGGTATCTAATGTCTCAACCAAACAACCCATCATCAGGCTTTGAATGGAAAGATCTGGTTTTCTTCTTACTTGGGACAGCGGCACAAATTATAGTTGGCGGTATTTTTGCAGATGCTTTTTACTTAGCGGTTGGCATTGTAGTTTTTTCTTTTGCCATCTTTGTGCTTGTTCGACCTGGATTGACCCTGAAAAAATGGCTTAATATCGGCGGTGCATTAATAGTCGCGGTCTTTATTATGGGATATCATGCAACGGTTTCGATTAAGCCCACCTTTGAAATTAATTTTATTGGCTTGCCCTATAAAGCTGACCAATCATATTATGTAACCAATAATATGATTGGGAGAAGCGACTTGAACAATTTTGCCGATTTTACGCTTGAGCCACTCGGGATTGAAATTGTTCCGCATTACTCAGGTAACGACAAATTTGGCAACGTTCTTTTGAGGATATCAGGGGCAGGAGGGGAAAAGCATATTAATTTATGGTCAGATTTCGACAAGGATGGACAATCCCAAACTATCTCAATAACATTTTCAGAAATCATTCAATTAAGCGGGATAAAAGTAAGTGGGAAAGAGATATCTACAAATTTAATGCTTCCAGAAATGCCATATCAATCTGCAAAGTTAAACTTTGAAATAATAAGACTGTCTGATCTCGACCGATCTTTTGCAATTAAAGAATTGGAAATTAAAAATATGCCATGGATTCAGCGGGCAGAATTTAACTACAACAACAATAGTATCGCGGTTGATTATTCGCTAAATAATTTGGGGGCAGACGCCAAATTCCACTGCATACTCAATGTCGCGAAAGTCTCAAAAGATGTAGATGCAGATACTCATAGTTTCTGGAGCGGAACAGAAGTAGTTCACTACGGTCCCAATTGCGAACCATTTAACTTAAAAACGGGCGAAACATATAAAACATCGCTTTTACTCGATAAAGAAACAATGGGACAGGATTTGACTCGTGGTCGTTATGTTGTGCAAATATACACTTTTGCAGAACGGGATGATGTCAAATTTAACAACAATTTAACCTATGAAACATCCAGCGGAATTTGGCTATTTGCCGACCCTGGCAACCTGTTGACTTTTGTGGTTTGCAATGACCCCGGCAAAAATTGCGCCGACTCAGTTACCTTACCAATTGAGGAAGAAATAATAAGGGCCTACTCGTATAGTAGTGAAGATGAATGGGATAATGGCGTTACATCTTTTGTTGTTAAAACTTATCCTGTAACCAACCACTCAATAAACCATTATGTTTTGGATTACTGGATTGATCCGCAAAAAACTGGATGGGTGGGATTTGGCATTTGGTTTGAGAATCTGGCGGATATAAGTGCATTCAACCGTATCAGGTTTAAACTCTTACTCGATCAGTCGTTACATCCTATTTATCTTGATGTAAAGGGCAAGGTTGGCGACACTTATAATACCGCAAGGGTTGAGATTGGCAATGGCACCTACGGGGAACCAAAGTTCGAAGAACAAACAATAACTATTCCGTTTAACACTTTCGAAGGGATTGATTGGGCTAAAGTTGACACGTTGTATTTTGGAATGGATAGTTTCATGGTTCCAAATGCTGAAAAACATGAAATACAAATTTCAGAAATTGAGTTTATTCGATAGCCCATGCTCACCGACCCTACACTCCGCTCGCAGGTAGATGCTCTCTGGGATAAGTTCTGGACGGGAGGACTGTCCAATCCGCTGGATGCTATCGAGCAGTTTTCTTATTTCACACACACCGTCCCGAAGGCTTTTTTCGGGCGACAAGATTTTTCCACGCAAGCCTTCGGGACGTTTTCCATGAGCAACTGAATATGACAAAAATACAGAAACAACCAAAAGGATGGTTAATCGGCAGACGGCAAGTTGATGATATGCTGGCAAAAGCGACTTCGCAATTAGCAGCTGAGGATCACGATGGCGCTGTTCGCACCTGTAAACGTGTTTTGCAATACGTCCCTAAAACAGATAAGGTGTACGCAGAAGCGCTTGGAGTGATAGGAATGGCTTATGCTCTTCAAAAGAAATTTGAGGATTCCTATCAAACACTCAGCGAAGCAATCAAAATTGATCCTGACGACGCTTATCTATTGTTCAACCGCGGACTTTCAGCGTTATACACGTCGCGTTCGGGGCAATCTCTTCAAGATATTGAACGGGCGTCGCTGATGAAAAAGGACAGCGTAGTTGAGAAAGAAATTAGGGATAGAATTGATTTTGTCAGAAAAATCGCTTTATCTGAGATTCGTATGCGCGGTAAGGATTTCACGCTTGACCAATTGATTGAACAACAGGAATTGTTTCAACGCGGCAACAGACTTTCGGGGCAGGGAAAGTGGCAGGAATCCGAGGCAGCATTTCGCAAGTCCATTGAGATGGGAGATTGTTTGCCGCAACCTTGGGGTAATTTGGGGATCTGTCTTGTCATGCAAAATCGCTTTGATGAAGCAGAAGATGCCTACAGACATGCTCTAAAAATTGACCCCAAATACAAACTCGCAAAAGAAAATCTTGAAAGTCTCGATTATTGGCGTGAACACCCAGACGAAAAACCTGGATACAAGATTACTGCACCATTCCAGGATGCAAAGACAGGCGTTAAGTTTTATCACGAGGGGGAATAAAATCATGAAAAAATCGTCTTGTGGTTTATCCAACCAACCATGAACCGTCGCGAAGATTTTGCAGAACGTCCCGCAGGTTTGAACGAAGGACGGAGTCTCGTGAGAAGAACCTGCGGGACGTTTTAGCAGGTAACCATGCCATATCGCGGTGATGCTTTTGCGCAAGGGCAGTATTATCATGTCTATAATCGCGGGGCGGGGAAGGGGAAGATTTTCTTCAACGATGGGAATTATCATTATCTTCTGCAGTTGGTGAAGGGATACCATCATAAGCACGGCGCAACAGTGATCGCGTATTGCCTGATGCCGAATCATTATCACTTTTTACTCAGGCAGGAGTTGGACGAACCCTTGTCAAAGTTTATGCAGGTGCTGTTTAATTCGTATGTGCAGGCGTTGAATTTGCAGCAGGGCCGCACAGGCACTTTATTCGAGGGACGTTTCAAGCATAAGTGCGTGGATCAATGGGAATACCTGATGGTGCTTTGCAGGTATATTCATCGAAACCCTGTCAAGGCGGGGTTGGCGGCAAAACCCGAGGATTGGGCGTATTCGAATTATCGGGATTGGATTGAGGTGAGGGATGGCGCTTTGGTGAATAAGGTTTTTGTGCAGGATCATTATTCAAGCGCGGATGAGTATGTGAGATTTGTGAATGATGTTGAGGATGAAGAGAAGAGTTATGAGAAGATTAGTAAGTATTTGTTTGATTGATATGAACCGTCCCGCAGACAAACCGTCCCGAAGGTTTTTATCAGGCGACCAAGTTTTGCAAACCGAACCTTCGGGACGTTATTATTTGCGCAATCAACGTCCCGAAGGGTTTTTCCAAGCGACGGGATTTGTCAACACGAGCCTTCGGGACGGGTAACATATCATGCTCACCGACCCTAAACTACGCTCGCAAGTAGATGCCCTCTGGGATAAGTTCTGGACGGGGGGACTGTCCAATCCGCTGGATGCCATTGAGCAGTTTTCGTATCTGTTGTTTTTGAAGCGGCTGGATGACCGCGAGAATGCCGCCGAGAGGCAGGCAAAACGCAAGGGGACGACGTATCAGCCGTCGGTTAAGAGGGAGATGCGTTGGGGGTATTGGACGCAGATGAAAGCGGAGGAGGCGTTGAGTCATCTGAAGAATGTCGTCTTCCCAGGGTTGGTCGAGTTGGCCCCTGCGGGTGTGAAATCGTCGTTCTCGGAGTATATGAAGGGGGCGCAGTGTAAGATCAATAAGGCGGGATTGTTGATCGAGGCGTGTAATTTGATCGATCAGATGAAGATCGCGGAGCAGAATCAGGATGTGCAGGGCGATCTGTATGAGTATATGCTGG
>JAIFNG010000020.1 GCA_020047815.1 Anaerolinea sp. | reverse complement strand
GCATGTCAATCATCTTGCCATCAAGCGAATACGCACCCCTACCTTCTTTTTGACTTGCTTCGAATGTCTCGATGATACGCCTGGCGTGGGCAATCGCTTCATCGTCAGGCGTAAATATGGTCTGTACCGGCTCGACCTGTAAAGGGTGGATGAGCTGCTTTCCACTGTAGCCAAGACACAAACCAATCTCGGATTCCATGCGCAGCAGTTCGAGGTTCCTGTAATCAATTGTGACAATATCGATCGCCTGCAATTGATTTGCGGCACAAGCCACGACTACAGCCTGCCGCGCATAAAGCAGTTCAACGGCATCCCTTGTGCGGGTCGCGCCAATGGATGCCGCGAAATCCTCGCCGCCGAAAATGATGGCATCCAGGCGCGGATGCACTGCAAGCTCCTTGAGATTTAGAATCCCTTTGGCGGTTTCCACACCAATCAAAACACGAATGGAACCGACCTGCCAGCCAAACTTCAACTCCGCAGTTTCGATGATCTGGGCAGCCCATTCCACCTGCTCAAAGGATTCAACCTTGGGAATCACGATCCCATCGGGGTGATACGGCAGAACAGCTGCGATGTCGTCCTTTTCCAGACCCGAACCGACAGAGTTAATGCGCGCCAATTTTTCGCTTGCGCCAAAATCCAGTTCCTGCAATGCCTTTACAATCGTAGCACGTGCCTCGGCTTTTTTACTAACGGCTGTGCCATCCTCCATGTCCATGCAAACACTGTCGACGCCCAGGGTGATGGACTTGGTAATCATCCTCCAATTGTCGCCGGGCATGTAAAGCAATGCGCGTCGTGAGTGCATAACTCCTCCGATCTATATTGGTTCCATATACAGGATAACGTTACCGGCTTCGTTTACTTCGACTCGCAATCGTTTCAACGGCGTACTTGAAGGTCCGCGAGTGACCAGGCCTTTGCCATCATATTTCGAGCCATGACATGGACATTCGTACCCACCGTCCTTATATTCAACCGTGCAACCAAGATGGGTGCACACCAGGCTCAACGCAATAAAGCCATCATCCGTACGAATCAATACAGCGGGGATGTGCAAGAGCAAGGTATTCAACCCGCGCGGATAGTCACCTGCTGAGCCAAGGTCATATTGAGAAGGAGGTGCCGGATCCATTTCATAGGACAGGAAATGGATCAGTCCGCCCAAACCAATGGCACCGGTTAAACCCAACAGGGTATTGGTAGCCAATCTTAAAAATTCACGTCGGGATGGTTTTGTCATAGTGAGTTAATCATGGATAGCATTGTCAACGCCAGGATGGTGACAGCGATGATGATAAATAATAACTGCACAATACTGCCACTGCGCGGAAACCAATGACCGAGCTCACCTGGTTCCACGTCTTTAAAGAGGTACGGCATTGCTCCAATAAAAATGACAACCAACAAAGGGAAAACGACACCCAACAAAAACGGATCGCCCGATTTGAGCAATTGTTGAACCCAGAGAAAAAACCACGGTGCACTTGAGTCTGCGTCCAAAAGTGTATCACCGCGGATTGGAGGTGCAATTGGAGCTGGCACCAATGCTGATACGATCATCAGAACGATGCTCCCGATAACCATCCCCAGCACTTCGCGTTTGAGCAGGTCAGCACGGGTAATTCTCGTTTTATTTTCACGCCCAGGCGCAGCTGCGATGCCCCCATCACGACGCACGCGGAACAAATGCCAAACAATAAAAAAGCCGGCTGCAAGGGACAGCAGGTAAATATGCCACGAATAAAAACGGATCAACGCAGCGGGACCCGGCTCCCTGCCGCCAACAACAAAAATATATAATTCGTTCCCAATCAATGGAATGGATTTTAGCAGGTTGGTGCCGGCAGTCAAAGCCCAACGAATACCTTCATCCCAGCGCAGGACATACCCGGTGAAATCGAGCAAAACAATAAAAACCAGCAAGATCAACCCAAGCAGAAAGTTAAATTTTCTCTGCGCGCCATAAGCCCCGGTGAAAATGACACGCGCCAAATGAATAAGCGCAACAACCACTAAAATCTGCGCCGACCAATAATGCAGATTGCGAATAAACGCACCAAGTGGCACAAAACTCACAATCGTCTCAACCGAGATGGCGGCCTTTTCGGGGGTTGGAATATAGTAGAACATTTCCAACAGGCCCGTGATAAGCAGGATGAGTGATAGGAAAACAGCCATTCCGCCCGCGCCCAATGTATAACGCCAGCGCGACTGGTCGGCGGGGATTGTCGGGGGATGCAAATGAGAAAAGAAATTCGGTCGAATGACCTTGCCAGTTTTCAGATCAACCGGGATTTGCTCCACACGCTCAGGAAGATCACGGGTGATCAGTCCAAACATGGCAAGCGCGAGTATCCCGGTAAAAATGAAGATGGTTATATTTGGATTTTTGGGTACTTTAATATTTCGATGAACAGGTACAGCAGAAGCGTTGGTTTGCTCCAATTCCATTCCCTCAGGCAGGCTGCCCTTCATTTTCAAAATGTAAGCAGTAAGTTGCCAGGCTTTTTCCGGGGTAAGCGAGCGGGGTTTCCACCAGGGCATCATTACAACGACGTAATCATATAGCTGTTGAGCGTTCTCAAAACGACCCAGTGCGCTCGCCGTACCGACCGGCGGGAAGGTCAATGTTTTGGGCAGTTCAAAGCCTTGATCAGGGTGATCCTTTCCATGACAACCTGATTCCCAACAGTTGTTATCCGCATCATAAGCGCCAATTCGCCACTCGTCCGTGAGCCCCTGTCCACGATCCCCGTGACAAGCGATGCAGACACCCCAGAAAATCAGCGCGCCTTCATCCGCCTGTGTCGGGATTTCAGCCACTGCCGGGCTTGCGAGACGCTGTATATCAAAGGTTGGTGTTGGGCTGGGTATGGGTGTTTGAGTAACCCCTGCTTGATAGCTTTGAGATGCGTGTACATTCCTGGTCAATAGCACATTGGACACAAATAATAATATAGCCCCAAACGTAAAGAAAAATGCGCGTGCGATCAGCACGGCGCGGAGGGGCTTTTTATCTTTTCGAATGGCAGGAGTGATCTTCATCTTTTATCTAAGCGGCTTGACGGCAGTTTTTGCAACCTTAGCCTGATTTTTTGCCATTACTTTAACACAAAGTCCACTCCACATGACAGTGAAGAACCTCTTAAAAATAGTATGCAATCGGTTGAAGAACCAGTCAGCAGCACAGCCATACGGGCAATGCTCATACTTTTTGAGGATGAATTGGAGCAGGGCAAAAACAGGCATTACGCCAGTTAAATTCAACACCCTTATGCAAAAGATGACCCAGACTCTAAAACCCAAACTGGTTGCATTGTTAAAAAATGGCCAAACACAAAACAAGACAATTTTGTTTGGGGAAAGAAAGGTATATTTTTAATGCTCGAATTGAATAGTCTTATAGCCTAACGAAGTAAAAAACTTAAACAGGTAATTCTCGGCATTTGCTTGAGCTTGAATAAGAATCCCATCCTCCAGCACACTTTGGCGGATCTTGTCCTCCGCCGCCTGGCGGCAATTGGTTTCCAAGCTTACATCAGTTGAGGCAAAGGGACCGGTTTCGCGGTCATATACATACGACTTATCATTGTCCAGAGTCGCCACAAAAATCTCGGCTGGAGGAAGTCTCACATACAAAATATCGCCGCCCAAACGCAAATCGCTGGGCTGGATTTTTTCCATATCAATGCCGGCAATCACAAGCCCGTGACCTACAAATAATACTTTGTCACCCAGAAACACGCTTAACGGACCATCCTGGTTAACCTCGCAGGTAACGACCTGTTCCAAACTGTATTGAATTGTTTCCAACCGGGCCAGTGTCCGCACATCGTTAATATAGGTCACAGGGTCAACGATGATCGTTGGTGTAGGATTGCGTATCTGAGCCACCTGGGTCTGTAAAACCTGGTTAGCCTCATTCACCTGCTGAAACGGTGCCAATGCCGCATCTGTTGCTGCTGCCGTGCTCTCGCGTACGGTTTGTACGATAAAATACACACCCGCCGCCAACACGACCAGGATCAAAATGGACATAATTATATTTAAAGTGTTTTTCATGGTAACCTTTCCTTTTTCATAACTTGCCTTATTATAGCTATATAGTATGATTGTGCGTATACAATTCTGATAATGAAAAAACTGCTCCTGATACTTTCGTTCGCAATTCTTGGATGTTCATCACCTGTTCAGTTAATTTTGGGGACCCCAACACAGATCCAATCTCCCCTCCAGGCACCCGTGCCCATACAAACAACCAGTGCCACGCCCGAGCCTGGTACTGAACAAAATCCATTGATCCTCGCTTTGAGCCCATCCCCGCGCCCCAGTGCCGACATGGTCTCTGCGGGAGAATCAATCGCGGCATTTATTGCATCACACACAGGCTATAGGATCATGACCGTTGTGCCGCCCTCTGAGGCCGTCCTTGTTGAGGCCCTCGGAAAAAGTAACGCACACATTGTTTCGCTATCACCTTTTGGGTATCTGCTTGCGCGCGAAAACAACTCGGTTACTGCCATCATGGCAAGTTCACGTGATGGTCAGGCATTTTACGGTGCTCAATTCATAGCCAACCGTGAGAGTGGGTTCACAGTCTATTTTGATACGGAGCGCGGTGAGAACACAGCCGAAGCCGGCCTGGCATTAAAACAATTTCAGGATAAAAAACCCTGCTGGAGCGACACCACCTCGCCTTCAGCATATGTCATTCCACTTGGTTTTTTAAACCAGTCACAAATTCAGGTCAGGGACGCTGCTTTTCTGAAAGGGCAGCTGAATGTCATACGGGCTGTTTACGCAGATGACATCTGCAACTTTGGTGTAACCTTTATTGATGCTCGTCAACTCCCTTCATTGGAGGCAGATTATCCCGACGTGATGGATCGGATAATAGTCATCTGGCGCCTACCGAAGATCATTCCATATGAAAATATTTCGCTATCCAATTCCCTGCCGATTGAAATGCGACGCGTCATCCAGCGTACGTTCATTGACCTGATGCTTACACCCGAAGGCATGGCCGCCATTCAAACAGTGTACGGTATGGACGAATTACAAATCACCGAAGATGCCATGTATGATGCTTTTGCGACATACACAAAGGCATCCGGCCTAGATTTGGCTCAAATGATCAAGTAGTACTTATTCTTCCAGAAAGTGCGCCGGGAAAAACGGATCGAGCCGCACACTTTATAGATCATAGTCACAGGGAATATTCAAGCAAAAAACCAAAAAGCTGGTGTGGTTCTAAAAAGAAAATATCGTTTCAACACGTATGTGATTATTTCAGATTCCCTCCCAGCAAATTTTCATGTCATAGGAACAGTACTTTATTGCAAAAGCCGGAAATATAGCCTTACAAATGAACGGATTTTATTAAAAACTGGTCAACGGACATGAAATCTTTCACGGCAGGCCCCGCAAGGAAATTTCCCCCATCTCCATCCATGCCGTTTCAATCAACACGAATATCGAGGTTTTGCTGCTGGGCCTCACATATCTGTCTGCATTTTTTATTAAGGAAACTGGGAAGACGCATTCCATTGGCTCTCCTCCTTATTCTTGCATCTGTCTTTATTTGATGCCGCAATATGAAAATTGGACAAGGAAAAATATTTTATGCGAACAAAACCAATCCTCCTCCTTTTACTGTTTGTACTATTTCTCCCCCCAGCACAGACCTCCTTTGCCGCGCACAAAGCCAACGTAACCACTGACCAGGTTGTGTTTGACTTTCCCAACACAGCCACTTTCTCAGCCACGCTGAGCTCTGACTCGGATATCACTTCGGTGACATTGGAATATGGCAATCAGCAGCAGACCTGCGGGGAGGTGGTTGCCAAAGCATTCCCTGACTTCACATCTGCGAAGACTATCCAGGTAGAGTGGGCATGGGATATGCGTCAGAGCGGTTCGCTTCCACCTGGTGCAAGTCTCTGGTGGCATTGGGTTTACACAGACTCATCCGGACAGATATTTGTCAGCGAAACACAAAATGCAACCTGGCTCGATGACATTCATGACTGGCAGACCCTCGTTGGCGAAGACCTGCGCCTGCACTGGTACGGAAATGACAAAGCTTTTGCCCAAAATATGCTCAACGCAGGATTGGAAGGTCTGCGCCGCAACAAAGAACAGGCAGGTCTGGGGCCAGACCAGCCGATTGATCTTTACGTCTACCCCAATTATGAAGATATGCAGGATGCCATCCTCTACGAACCCTCATGGACGGGAGGCATGGCTTTCCCTGAATACAATATCTTTATCATGGGTATTTCTGCTTCAGATTCGACCTGGGATCAGAATACCGTCATCCATGAATTGACCCATATTCTGGTCGGGCATTTCACGTTCTCCTGTATCGGAACGATCCCAACCTGGTTGAATGAAGGTCTCTCCATGTATAGCGAAGGTGGTTTGGACTCGAGTTCTCAATCACATCTTGACCAGGCCATTCGCAGCGACACCCTGCTGACCGTCCGCTCGCTCAATGGCGGATTCTCCGAGCTTCCTGACAAAGCCAATCTTTCCTACAGCCAGTCGTACAGCATCGTCAACTTTCTGATTGAAAATTATGGGCAGGAAAAAATAACAGATTTGCTTATTGCATTACGGGATGCCAAACCAATTGACGATGCCCTGCTTGAAGTATATGGATTCGACACTGACGGCCTGGAAGACGCCTGGAGGCAATTCATTGGAGCGCCCCCCCGTGTTATTTCTATCCAACCGACCTCTCAACCCACCCCGACTTTTATCCCAACTTATGTCCCTGTCTCGGGTATCCCCCCGGCAGTAACCCCGACGCCTTATGTAGTTCCAACTTCGTCATTTAGTGATTCAGAACCACCGGCATCCAGAACCCCGTTTATTGTATTAACCATCGGCTTGATCTGTATCTGCCTGACTCTCTTGATCATCATTGGCGTCGTGGTATTGGGATTGGTCGTCCGCTCGCAAAATCACAAGGCAGGTAAAAATGGGTAATTTCTTCAAGCGGTTCGTATATCCCTTCGTCTTTCTCGTGCTTTCATTTTCCCTGGTACAGTCAATAAGCACAAAGAAGGTATCTGCATTGCAGATCAATATTCCGCTCAACCAGGCGCTGGTTTATAGTGGAGGGGAATCCACCAACTTGCGTGATTACGACCCCGCCACCACCTATAGTTCGGGCGATAAGAGGATATTCAGTGGGCTGGTTTCCTTTGACCCGAATTTAAATCTGACCCCTGACCTTGCCGAAACCTGGGAAGTCAGCGCAGATGGAACAGTGTATACGTTTCACCTTCGTCAGAATGCCCGCTTCCACGACGGGAGCTTTGTTAATGCACACGATGTGATCTATTCGTGGGAGCGTGCTGCCAGTCCTGCACTCGCATCCGACACCGTATTAACCTATCTCGGCGACATCGTAGGTGTACGAGAAATGGCGGCAGGTCAGGCCAATCACATCAGCGGCTTGCAAGTTATGGATGAACTTACCCTGCAAGTCACCATTGATGCGCCTAAACCCTACTTCCTTTTGAAACTTACCTTTCCTACCGCATTTGTGGTGGACAAGGAAAATGTAGAAACTGGAGAAGGTTGGGTACGTGCGCCCAACGGCACCGGCCCTTATCGGCTTACCGAATGGCGCTCCAATGAATATATGCTCTACGAAGCCAACCAGGATTTTTACCTGGGCGTACCCTCCATTCCATACGTAGTTGTAAAGCTATTTGCAGGCGACGACCTGCGTCTTTTTGAAACCGGCGATGTGGACGTGGCGGGTGTGGGACTTTACGATGTAGACCGTATCCTTGACCCCACAGAGCCATTGCACAGCCAGCTTGTCCTAGGTGTTGATCTTTGCACAGGGTACGTTGTTTTTGATACCACCCAGCCGCCCTTCGAAGATGTCAATGTCCGCAAGGCATTTTCGATGGCGTTCGACCGGCAGCGTTATATTGATGTCGTTTTACGAGGGCAGGCATTGCCTGCCATGGGGCCATTCCCGCCTGGATTGCCCGGTTTTAATTATGGGCTGAAAGGTTTACCCTACGACCCTGAGCAGGCACGTCAATACCTCAAACAATCCAAGTACGGTGGAGCAGAAGGCCTTCCTCCCATCGTTTATACCGACAGCGGCATTGGCAGTTATGTGGGAGCTGATGTAGCCGCAATGGCTGAGATGTGGGAACAAAATCTCGGCGTCACACTCAAGATCGAGAACATCGAGAGTAACTATTATTATGAGCAAATCTATTCAGGCAATCACGGTCAGATCTTTGGCGGAGGTTGGTGTGCCGACTACCCCGACCCCGAAAACTTTGCAGATGTGCTCTTCCACAGCGGCTCAAATCAAAATAACGGTGGTTACTCAAACCCCGAATTGGACGCACTTCTCGAACGAGCCCGCGTGGAGCAGGATGTAACTCAACGCATCGCCCTGTATCAGCAAGCCGAGCAAATCATTGTTAACGATGCGCCTGTATTATTCACTTCAAACTCGGTTTCGCATCAACTCGTTCAGCCGTATGTGAAGGGGTTTGTGTTCACTCCGATTTCCATCCCAATTGAAAGGTACATGTGGCTAAATGGAAAATAACGTATTTATGGCTTTAAGTGACATTCAATTAAAGAAAAAAAGTCCTCCAAAATGGGGGACTTTTCTTTGTGAGCGCGGGGGGACTCGAACCCTCAACAAATGGCTTAAAAGGCCACTGCTCTGCCATTGAGCTACGCGCCCATCACTAAAGCGGTTTGCATTCTATCACGTGAAATTGTTTGCGTCAACGTAATAATGTGAGTTGACATCGCATCTATTTCGCTGGAGGCAAATATGACAGATGTAAAATATGTAACTGAAGCAGATTTTCAGCAAGAAGTGATCGGCGCCACGCTCCCCGTTCTGGTGGATTTCACAGCAGTTTGGTGCCAGCCGTGCAAGATGATCGAGCCAATTGTAAAAGACCTGGCAGGTGAATGGGAAGGAAAAGTAAAAGTAGTGAAACTGGATGCAGACCAGAACCCAAAAATCATGATGAAGTACGGTGTGATGGGCATTCCTACTCTTATGCTTTTTAAAGGCGGAGCTATCAAGGAGCGAATGGTTGGTTTCCAATCGAAGGAAAAGCTCACAGCAAAAGTCACACCGCATGTTTGATAAAGATAGAGCCGAGTATCTCGGCTCTATCTTTATCAAACAAGAAAGTATAGTTATAACTATGGTCGTTCTGATAATCGCAACGGCTGAAGCCCCGCCACAAAATATGACTAATCAAAATAAGATGTTGAGCAGGGGATTTGATTGCCAGCGGGGGTGGTCACCTCGACAGGATAGTTATTGTTGTTAATTTTATATTCATTGAGATCGTTCCTGATGGAGGCCAGCGCTTTATCTGCACTGTACGCAGCCAAGTGAAAAGACTGCCAAGTTAGTTCCTGATTATCAAGTACACGGTTGTAGTTGATACACGCCAGAGAAGCGCCAATTCTCTCTCTAATGGAGTCAGAAAGAGTTGAAGTCTGGTATGCTGAAACAAGCACGGGAACTGCATCATCAGACAAATCCAAAAAGTATTGTGTATCCAAATTGGTGCTGTCATTTGCCAGAACATGAATTTCGCGCTGGATATTTTTTTCTACAATAAAAGCATCCACATTGAGGATCGGGAGGGAAGCTGCAAATCCTAAGGAAGCAACCAGCATGGCAAAGGCAAACATGCGCTCCCTGTGTAAGATCTCAAGCACAATGGTAACGATCAAAAACAAGCCAATCCAAATCAAAAAGATATGGGTGTATGTGCGCAGCCGTGAAAAGCCGTAGGCTTCTTCGTACAAGCCAAGGCGTTTGAAAGCCGAAAAAAGCATGACCAGCACTAGGGCAACGACAGCCACCCCCAAGCCTGAAAAAATGCGGCGTTGGATCTCGGTTTCACGTTTGGTGATTCCGCTCAAGGTCAGCAGCATGAGTAGGGAAAAAAATGCCACCGTAACCAGTTCGCCAAATCCTCGCCGGGCGTACTCAGCGTAGGTGTATCCATCAATGTGAATATTGGTTGAGCCGCCAAAAAAATATTGAAACTGAATCACGACGAATGCGGTGAAGAGGGCAAGCACACTGCCCAATACGATGGCGGCTTCCACGGAACCAAGAAACGGCGGGATAATAGGTTTGTCTTCAGCGGAGAGTTTTTCATCCATTGACTGGGCGGCGGAATGCAGCACCACCCCAGCCAGGGCATACCCGATAAAGATAATATAAACAAGGCGAAAAATCAACTCAGGCAGGTCGTCCAGGCTAAACCAGTTGATGAAATTCTCCAACTGCTGACCAAAGACCACGTCCGCCGAGGAGAGCAGGGAAGCGAAGATAGCAACGACAGGCAGGGCGATCACGATGCCACGGACCACGGGCCAGATATTTGTCTTTGCGGGTTGAATACCCGCCTCTGCCTGATCCTTGCGAACATCCGTGATAAAAATGATCGGACGCGTGATCATGCTTCCAAATAATTGCAGGGATTTACCCAGGTAATCTGCAAAGGTATACTGAACCCAGCGTCCACCAAGGTAGGTCACTGCGAGCAGGGTCATAACCAACAGGGTGAAGGTACAGGCGAGGAAGGTGGTCATTGGCTCGGCGCGAATAAAGGTAACAGCAGCGAAAAAGCCAAAGAGCGGAATCAGGACCAGGCTGAAGCGATTTGGGTGCAGCCCGTTGCTCAACAAAAGATAGAATACAGTAACCAGACTCGTCGTCGCAAAAATCGCGAAATTTACGCCCAAATTCTTTTCCCAAAACAGAAAGTCAAACAGCCAGCCGAGGGCAAGTACAAATATCCAAAGTTTGTTGGGATTGTTTTTCATAATTTTCTCCTGATTGAATTTAAGAAAGGATAGCCTAGATATTCTGACAGAGGCTCTCAAAAGGTATCACGAATTGTCAAAAGCACAATTTTGTGTGAATTCGACTGGATAAATACAAAATTGTGGGGATATTGACCCCAGGAAAGGGGGTTGATAGCTTGAAACTCCATCAATAATTGATTTCAGTCTTTCCAGCCATGGTTTCCAACATATCATCATCAAGATTCATTTTGGCTGTGATGGGGTACAAATGAATGAAAATGAGTTCCACTTACGCCAAAAGGCTCTCGATGGCACAAACCAATCGTCCAACGGAGGTTATTGCAACACCAGGGAAAAACAAAAGCGCTGCCAAGCAGCTATATCTACGGCAGGACAAGCTGAGAAAATTTTTCTGCTCTCTGCTCTTTGAAATTCAGGTGATATTTCCCCCCAGGCGAATACTCCCAATAATTTATTGACACTGATTTTCTTTGCGGTATAATACCGTTCGCAAAGATTAATGGCCCCGTAGCTCAATGGCAGAGCAGTTGCCTCTTAAGCAATTTGTTGAGGGTTCGAGCCCCCCCGGGGTCACCATAAAAAGGTCTGATACTTGGTATCAGACCTTTTTGCTTTATATCAAAAAACCTCAAACGCCCAATCGGGAGCAGGGAATAACTGGGATGTCGAATCATTTATCGGTTGGTTGGAAATTTTCCTTATCTGCCAAAGATGTTTTTCAAAACATCACTCATGAAATCCTGAATCTGTTTCAGTAAGGATTGAGGTTCTGTTTTTAATATCGGCGTAGGCGTTGGAGATGGCAATAATGTTGCTGTTGGCACAGGGGGAATTGTAGCAGTTGGTGTAGGCACAATTGTGTGTGTGGCTGTCGGCAAAGGTCTATGATAGATACCAGGAGATGCCCAAAACACATGATTGGCTAAATCTGTATTTAAAAGCGTCACATCCAAAATAATTTTTACTTTCTGACCTGCAAGGGCACTCATATCAATATCGATCTGGGTGTATTTCTGATCATAAAATTCTCCAACTGCCCACAGGTTTGATATGGTATTAGACCCATCCTGATAACTTACACGCAAGAGGGCTGAACAAGAAATTGAATCCACCTCACAACCTGCAATGGCGCGGAAGTGATCTCCAGGTTGTACTAAATATTCAGGGTATACACCCTGAATTGACTCATTTTTTGTAACGCCTGGGCTGAGCATGATCGCTGGATTGATAAGCATGCTTCCATCCTCCAAAGTTGGCAGCATGACCAGACTGATGGTACTTTGTGTTTCGCCACTAGTTCCTGGACACGCCTGCTGAACATTGTCATTGAGCCATTGCGCCGAGCATATCTCTGAAACAAAATCAAAAGCAAGACTTTCCGATGGGAAGGCGTTGTTAGGAATTACCATGGTTGGTTCGATAGTTACTTCGCTGGTTGGTGTTGACTCTGGTAACGAAAGGGGGGTATTGGTTGGCATCAACACAACCTCTACTTGCACCCAAACCTGACCACTTGCAGATGCACCCAGCCCAAATTGCTGTCCAGTATTATCTTCAAACGACCAGATCCCTTTGTATGTACCGGGGGTGGATGGGGCAATAAGATCAATGGATAAGTCAATTGTTTGGCCGGGGGCGACGGTAACGGGGAGATTTATGGAGTTTAAAGCATCCATTTTGTCTCCGCCTATGAAGGCCAACTTATAGGAAGTCGTCCATGTGCAAGTACCAGTATTCTTAAACCGCCAAGTCTTGGTAATTTTTTCAGCGGTAAAGACGGTTGTACCATCGGGCAGGGTTATGTCT
Source organism: Anaerolinea sp. (assembly GCA_020047815.1). Taxonomy (GTDB): domain Bacteria; phylum Chloroflexota; class Anaerolineae; order Anaerolineales; family Villigracilaceae; genus Villigracilis. The sequence goes on along the minus strand of JAIFNG010000020.1, from coordinate 212 downwards.
TCAACGAATATCGCACGGTTACATTTTGGATCAAGTGTAGCAGATGGCAGGGGAGTGATTGTAAATGTAGAAGTTTCAGTAACGCTCGGCGTAAAGGTCACCGTGTTGGACGGCGTGTTGGTCGGTGTTTTGCTTGGCGTGAACGTAGGCGTGTCCACCGGCGTATTGGTCGGTGTTTTGCTCGGCGTAAAGGTCACCGTGTTGGACGGCGT
>JAIFNG010000145.1 GCA_020047815.1 Anaerolinea sp. | reverse complement strand
GGTCCAGCTTGGTAAAGGGCGGGTCTGAAATGAGGTTCTGCGGTGCAAAGATGATCATCTCACGGATCGATTTCGCCGCCCGGTAACCGCGTTCCTCTTTGATAAAGTAACGATCCAGCAGGTTCGGCGGGACGTCGGCCGCGATATTGACGGGGAAGAACCCTTCGCGCGCCTTCTGGATGGCGTGCTGGTCCAGGTCGGTGGCAAAGATATGCAGGGAGATGTTGACTGCGGACCTGGTTTTTGCAAGAACTTCCTTGAAAAGAATGGCGAGGGAATATGCCTCCTCGCCAGTGGAACAGGCCGGCACCCAGGCCCGCAAGGTCTGATTCGATGTGCGCCCCTCCAACAGGGCCGGGATAACTTCCTTCCGTATATTTTCCCATTCTTCGGGGTCGCGGAAGAAATTCGTGACCCCGATCAGCAGTTCGCGGAACAGCAGTTCCACTTCCCGCGGATTCTCGCGCAGGAAGGGCACATAACTGGCGATCTTGTCGATCTGGTGCAGCCCCATGCGCCGCTCCACACGGCGGTAGATGGTGGTCTTTTTATAATGCGAAAAATCATGACCCGTTTGCGCGCGCAGCAGGATCACAACCTTCTCCAGCGCGCTATCTGATTTTTCATCAACGGGCGGGCCTTCCTTCACTATCAGGGGCGCATATTGCAAATAGGCAATGATCTTCTCCGGCAGAGCATTTGCCGGAGCGATCACATCTGCAAGCCCGGCTTCGATGGCGCTGTGCGGCATCCCGTCAAATTTGGCCGAGGCGGGGTCCTGCACGAACACCGCGCCAGCCTTTTCCTTAATGGCACGCAGGCCCAGGGTGCCGTCGGAGCCCATGCCCGAGAGGATCACCCCAATGCTGTGTTCCTGGCGGTCATCGGCCAGCGAGCGCAGGAAGAAATCGATCGGCAGGCGCAGTCCGCGCGGGGCGACCGGGTCCAGCAAATGCAGCACCCCGTGCAGGATGGACATATCCTTGTTGGGTGGGATCACATAAACACAATTTTCCTTCACCCTCATCCGGTCCGTAGTCTGGGAAACCTGCATCTTTGTGGAACGCTGCAGCAGTTCCACCATCACGCCCTTGTGGGTCGGGTCCAAATGCTGAATTATGACAAAAGCCATCCCGCAGTTCTCCGGTACGTTGGCGAGGAAAAGCTCCAGCGCCTCCAATCCGCCTGCCGAAGCGCCAATGCCAACAATGGGAAATTGCTTTTTTATGCGCGGACGAGATACACCTGCAGCACGGGTGGTTTCAACCACTATTTTTTTTGTTTTTTGGGGAGCTGTGTTTTCTTTCTTTGATCGTGCCATATTTCAGCCTGCCTCTAATCCGGATGTCCCGTCAGGGATCACTCACAAGCATGAACACATTAAATATCCCGCCATGCATACTATGTTGCTTAATTCGCAGTATATCATCGTTTTATGGACAAAATTCCCGCGCCAAGTGTACCGGAGCGAAGGCCAATTTCCACACGTTATAAATTTTGTCATTGCTGGCCGGGAATGGGTTTTTAGGCACAAGCTTTTGATTCTTTACCTCGCAGCATGTCGTTGAGCCAGGGAAACGCGACTCAATCTTTGGTACCATGGCCGCAGCAAGTCAGGAAAATGGGGGGGGGAACAAGGATGGAAAAAGCTGCAGAGAGATGAGCGGCGAAAAAACAACTGGCCTATGCAGCATTTGTAAAGCCAGCCTGACGAATCCATGCAAGGATATGATCATTAAGGTTGGCCGTTACCGGGACCCGATATTTTTTCACAGTAAATCGTTCGATCTGTTAATCTACTTCGTGTGATATTTTCGTCCGCGCCAGGTGACGCCCTGACCTGAGAGCACCTTCCAGGCGGATGTCAGCATCATGGCGGCAAAAACGCCCGCACCCAGCGGGGTGGTCAGCGCATACCAGGCAGAGATGTGCATGCCGCGCGCCACCCTGACGCGGAAATAGATCAACCAGGCCCAGACGGTGAAGGATTGAATGACAACAACAATTGCCTGCCAGCCTCCACCGTGGATGTACCCATTGACCCCGAGCAGAGGCCAGATCGGAAGGAACAATGCCGCCAGTAATGCCAGGGCGGCGCCGAACGCGCCCAGCATTAACATGGCAGGGTGGTCACGCAAGCCGAGATAAATGTTCTTGGTCCAGCCCTCCCACATGGCAGGCAGGGAGGTATACATACGCGTGCGAATCACCTGCATGCCGTCGGCGACAATCAGGCGATACCCATTCCACTTGACCTGCTCCGAGATGGCCTTGTCTTCCACGATCTGGTCTTTGACCTTTTCATGCCCGCCGATGGCATCATAGACGGTGCGCCGAATCATGATAAATTGCCCATTGGCGATCGCAGCACGGCTGTTGGGATCGTTCACCTTGCGCGGTGAGAATCCGACCGAGAGCGCGGTCATCACCAACGGCATGACCACTTTCTCCCAGAACGTGCCGAGGATCTGTTCGTTCATGGTGGTCAGCAAGTCGGCGCGGGTCTCGAGAGCCGTGGCGCAGCAGGCTGAAATTGCCCGGGGCGCAAGGAAGGTATCTGCATCCACAAAGCAGAGCCACTCACCCTGCGCGGCAGCTGAGGCTTGAAACAAGGCATGGGGTTTGCCCGCCCAGCCTGAGGGCAGGTCCAATCCATGAATTGGATGGAGACGGGAGTCGCGGGACGCAATTTCGTTCAGTTGAACCAGGGTCGCATCGGTTGAGCGGTCATCCAGAACGATCACTTCGATGTTCGGATAATCCTGCCCAAGCACAGATTCAACGCACTTGCGGATGTTGTGTTCCTCATTACGGGCGGGGATGCAGATCGAAATGAGCGGCGAGTCTGCGGCGGGTGGGTCTGCGGGTGTGATGACGATATCAAGTTGATATTGGTTATGGATCCAATAAATGATGAGAATGGCGGCCAGAAAGAGAAGGGTGGAACTGATGAAATATGACATGAATTTTTTAAGGGTCAAAGGTTAAAAGTGGATGGGTAAAGAAACAACCTTTGACCTTGAGACCTGTTTCCCTTTTATATAACTTTGACGGTGCTTCCACGTTCCGTCTTCTCAACTTCAATACGATTTGGGAAGGCGTCTTTAAGTTCGTCAAGGTGGGTGATGATGAGAATTTTGGCGAAGTCATGTTTGACGAGGTTGATGGCTTCGATCAACCGCTGGCGGCCCTGTGTATCCTGCGAGCCAAAGCCTTCATCAATGACAAGCGTTTGCAGACGCGCACCCTTGCGCTGGGAGAGGATCTCTGACAGGGCGAGGCGGATGGCAAAGTTGACGCGGAAGGCTTCGCCGCCCGAATACATTTCATAGTTACGCAAGCCCGCCGAGTCGCTGATCTGAATATCAAGCGTTTCTTTTAGATCATCACGCTTCTTATCCTTATACTCGGCCTGTGTCACAAAACGGATGGACATATGACCGTCGCTGAGGCGGTCGAGCAGGTCGTTGGCTTTTTGCTCGATCTGGGGCAGGGCTTGTTCGATGAGCAGGGCGGGCACGCCATCCCTGCCGAAGGCGCGCTCCAATGTTTTATGACGGGCAACCTGCTGCTGCAATAGATCGCGCTGGCTCGCAAAATCGGTTTTGCGGATGCGCAGGGCGGCAAGCACATCCACCTTTTGACGCGCCGCACCGACCTGGTCACGGGTTTGATTTTCATCTTCAAGCAAGGCGCGCCATTTGTTTTCGGCTTCGAGAATGTTTGGCACGCTTATTTCAGACTCTGCCAGAGTGAGGGCGGCGGCTTTGTATTTCTTTTCGTTCTCCGCGGCTTCCTCTTTCCTTTGTTTTCGTTCCGCCTCCAGGGTCGCGACCTCACTTTCAAGATGTTTGCTGACCTCTCGTGCAGATTTAAGGTTGTTGAACTCTTCTTCAACGCTGCGTCCTTCCGCCTCGGCCAGTCGTGCAGATTCATGGGCAGACGGGTCATAACCAAGTTTGGCGAGTTCCCTGTCGAGTTTGGTTAACTGCTTGCGAGCCTCCGGCGCGAAGGATGACTTTTCCAAAATTTTACCGACTTCAGCCAGTCGTTTTTTGCCTGACTTTTCCCATTCCTTTTCCGCAGACCGGAGACTCTCGAGCCGCTCGGTGAGTTGTGAAACAGTGTTTGAGAAGGAGATCTGGTCTTTTTCGGCGTTCACCAGTTTGGCAACACGTGATGCCCAGCCCGTGACTTGGTCGGCGAGGGCGGTAATCTCTGTCTTATTGGCGCGGAATTGGTCGCCCTTATCCTTGCCGATCTTGTTAAGTTCCTCCAGCGTGGCCTCACGATGTTTATCACTGAGTTGCTGTCCACAGACAGGGCAGGCGGCTTGGCCAGACGCCTCCTTAAGAGAATCCATTCGTTTCTCTATTTCCTTCATTTCCTTGTGGAGCGACTCGTTTTCGGCTTTTAATGCCGCGCTTTTTTCACGCGCATCATTTCGCCGGTTTTCCAGTTCGCCGCGTTCCTTGATCCTTTCCTCCGCTTCCAACCGGGAAGCCTGCGCCGCTGCGATCTGGTCCTGCAAATCCTTAATTCCCAATTCCTGATTCCTGATTCCCTCCCACTGCCCGTCCAGCAAGTTGAACTCCTGCTCCAGCTTTGTGCGTTCCACTTCGATCTCGCGCAGAAGGGGCTGCCGGCTTTCATTTTGTCCGTGGAATTCCCGCGCGGCCTGCTCAAAGACTTCCAGCTCCCTGCGGACTTTTTGCCAGGCCGTGTAAGCAGATTCAATTTCGTGCGCACGATCAATCAGGTCGGCGTATTTCGCGCACTCGCTTTCTTTTTCGGCAAGGCGCATTTCAAGGGTTTTGAGCGATGTCCGCGTACGTTCCAGCGCTGCGGACAACGTCTCTGTGAATTTGCGCTGTTCACTGACCAGCAAGGCATTTTTGCGGATGGTTTCCAGCGCTTTTTCCTGCACTTCGCGCGCCGCCAATAATTGCCTGAGCGTGTTTTCCAGGTCTGCCAGGCGTGTCTTGCGCTGGTCTTCTTCTCCAAGTTCCGAGTCGATCTCTGCCACGCGCCCGTCAATTTCCTGCACGTCACTTTCGATCAGTTTTCTTTTTTCGGCGGTGCGTTCCTTGTAGACGTCCCAAATTTCCAATCCCAGGATCGAACTCAACACCGCTTTGCGCTCGCTGGATTTTCTCTGCGTGAATTCGTCTGCCTTGCCTTGTAAAAAGAAGGAAGCATTAATGAAGGTATCGTAGTCGAGCCGCAGCGTTTGCTCGATGCGCGCCTGGGTATCGCGGGTGGTCTTCTCGGTCAGCGGCTTCCATTGCCCCCCGTCCTCCGCCTCCCGCCCTGGGTCCAATATCTGAAACTCCAGCACGGTGCTTTTCCCACGCGGCAAAGTCCGCTGCACACGGAAAGTGTTCCCTTCGTAGGCAAAGGTCAGCGCCACTTCGGCGGCTTTTACATCCGGATTTAAATTGATCACATCCGCGCTTTTTCCGCGCGCCTCGCCGAACAGGGACCAGGTCATCGCATCCAGCAGGGAGGATTTTCCCGCGCCATTCTGTCCCGAAATACAGGCAAGTTCAAACGAGTTGAAGTCCAGCTCAACGGGGTCGCGATAGGAAAGAAAGCCTGAAATTCTAAGGTGAAGGGGAATCATAAAAAAGTGTATCCTGTGAGTGATGACCTGAAAGGCTGCCCCTCTGCGAGGACTGGGCCAAACCTTTCGGATTCTGGTTCCATTTGATGATGGATTATAATCCACGCAATATGTTTGAATCTGAGCTGCCACACACCCGCCTGCGCATGACCCTCATTATGATAATCATTGCCACCATTCCCTGTTATTGCGCTGGTTTCATAGCTCTTGCCCTTAACCCAAATCCACGAGGTAACCCCACCGCAACCGCGACAACTGTCGTCCCGGTTGAGACTGGCACGTCCCTTTCACCCACGTTCAGCGCGACTCCGCTGGTAGTGACAAGTACCATCACCCCGACTGAAACCCTGACCATCACCCCAACGGCTACCATCACCCCGACTGCCACTGTTTCATTAACGCCTTTCCAGCCCATTACCTTCACCTCCACCTATACGCAAACGCCAACCAACACGGCGACCATGACGGCCACCAATACTTCCACGCAAGTACCGCCCTCGGCGACATTTACGAATACAGCCACTCCCATTCCGGCGACATTTACCAGCACGCCAACGCCTACTGTTGTTCCTTCCCTCTCGCCCACTGCATTTGGCGGCGGGTAATCACACGGAGACCTCCCTGGATGGGGTCTCTTTTTTTAGGGTAATCATGAACGATATTCTGCCTTTTTTGAAATCCATGATCTCGGTTGCGGGTCTTTCGGGGTATGAGACCCCTGTGGCAGATCTGATCGAAAAGCAGTGGACCCCACTTGCAGATTCGGTCAGCCGCAGCCGGCTTGGTTCGATCCACGCGCTGAAAACCGGCACCGGCTCCAATGGTTCCGCCCGTCCCTCGGTATTGATCGCCGCCCATATGGACGCCATTGGGCTGATGGTCTCACGCATTGTGGACGGCTTTTTGTATGTCACAAACATTGGCGGCGTGGATGCGCGCGTCCTGCCTGGAACGCCCGTTATTGTCCACGCTTCAGGAAACGGGGAGGAACAACTTTACGGGGTGGTCGTCATGCCTCCGGCCAATTTGCTTCCCGAAGGAAAAGGCACCGGCACAATTGCTTTGCAATATCTTTTGATCGATACAGGGCTCACGCCAAACGAAGTCACACGGCGCATTCGGGTCGGGGACCGGATCTCTTTTGGAACCGAACCCGTGGAAATGTCCGGCGGTTTACTGAACGGACATTCCCTCGATAACCGTGCCTCTCTTGCTGCGCTGACGGTCTGTCTCGAAGAGTTGAAAAACAAATCGCATGTGTGGGATGTCTGGGCACTGGCGTCTGTGCAGGAGGAGGAAACGCTGGCGGGCGCATTTACATCCACCTACCAGATACGCCCGACGATCGCGGTTGCGGTGGATGTGACCTTTGGCAAAGGCACGGGCGCGAATGACTATACTGCGTTCCCGATTGGCAGGGGTGTGACACTGGGGGTTGGGCCGAGCATACATCCGTATTTGCACAAGCGCTTCAAAGAGGTTGCGGAACGAGTGGAAATCCCTGTCAGGGATGAAGCCATGCCCCAATCTTCAGCCACTGATGCCGATGCCATGCAATTGACCGCCGAAGGCATTCCGACCATGCTGGTCAGCATCCCTGAACGATATATGCACACGCCCGTCGAATTGATCGCGTTGAAAGATATACAACGCGCGGGCCGCCTGCTTGCAGAATTTGTCATTTCGCTTGAAGCGGATTTTATGAACAAGATCGCCTGGGATTAAAAATATTTTCCCCGTCCCGGCTCTCTCCCGCAGGGGAAAGGCAGGGGATGAGGACGCGTACCTTCGCATTGTGAGAATTATCATGCCATCAATCGGTCAACCACAAATCAAACTGCTCGAAAAATTATGTAACGCCATGTCCGTCTCGGGGGATGAGGGGGAGGTGCGGCGCATTGTCCTGCAGGAAGTAAAACCCCATGCGGATGAAGTAAAGGTGGATGCGCTTGGAAGCGTGCTTGTTAGAAAAAAAGGCACAGGCAAAAAGCCCCTGCGTGTGCTGCTCGACGCCCACATGGACGAAGTCGGTTTCATGATCGTGAATGACGAGGGCGAGGGCTTTTTCCAATTTGAGACTGTAGGCGGCATTGACCCGCGTCATCTCGCTGGGAAGCAGGTGATCGTTGGCAGGGACCATGTCCCTGGCGTAATCGGTGCAAAACCGATCCACCTGAGCACTGTCGAAGAACGCCAGCACACGATCGAAGTGGACGCAATGCGGATCGATCTCGGTCCGGAAGGGAAGGCAAATGTTGGGGATCGTGCCACCTTTGCCACCAAATTCAAAAGGGTGGGTCCCTCCATCCTATCCAAAGCCATCGATGACCGCATCGGCATTGCAATTTTGATCGAACTCCTGAAACACGCACCCGGGAACATTGAACTGTGCCTGTCGTTCAGCGTGCAGGAGGAAATTGGCTTGCGCGGAGCAAAAGTGGCGGCTCATTATTTTGACCCCGATCTCGCCATCGCCGTGGATTCGACCCCGGCCCGCGACCTGCCCGATTATGAGGGCAAAGAGAACTTCACCTACAACACAAGGCTTGGATACGGTCCCGCCATTTATATGGCAAACTCATCCACGCTGGACGATCCGCGCCTGGTGCGCTTTTTGGCAGAGACCGCCGTCAAGAACAAAATTCAATATCAATTCCGCCAGCCCGGGGGCGGCGGCACAAATGCGGGCGCCATGCAGCAGACGCGGGTGGGAGTCCCTGTGGTCTCGGTCTCTGTGCCGCACCGCTATACTCATTCGCCCATCAGCATCTCACGGATCGAGGATTGGAAGAATACATTAAACCTGCTGCACGCGGCGTTGAATACGATGAATCCGGCACTGGTAAAATCAAGTTGATGAACGGACTGATCGCCTTGCTTGGTTCCGGGGAATACCTGCCTGTGATGGATGAGGTGGATTCATACCTGCTTGCCAATTGCGGCGCAGCGGGACGCAAGCCGCGGGTGGTCTGCCTGGCGACAGCTGCCGGACAGGAAGGCGAAAAGAGCATATCCCGCTGGTCAAGAATGGGTGTTGAACATTTCACACGCCTCGGCGCAGAGGCTCGGGCGCTGCCCGTCATTGATGCAAGATCAGCCAACGATCCGGACCATGCGTCAGAAGTGGGGAACGCGGATGTTATTTATTTTTCCGGCGGCAACCCCAGTTATTTATATAAAACCATGAAAGACAGCCTTGTCTGGGAAGCCGCACTGAAGGCGTGGGCGCGCGGCGCGGTATATGCAGGGTGTTCGGCAGGAGCCATGATCCTGGGGACGGAAATGCCCGACGTCCGGGCGGCAGGCATCCGCTCGACCATCGCGTTTAACATCCTGCCAATTTCATCCCTGCTGCCGCACTTTAATGCCATGCCTTTATTTGGCAAACCGTTAATAGCCACACTCCGCCGCAGACTACGGGAAGGCGAGATCATGATCGGCGTGGATGAAGATACCGCCATTGTTGGCAAACGAAATGCAGCATGGACCGTGATGGGAAAATCCAAAGCGCATGTATTTACGAAAGATGAAAGCAGAAGCTATTCTGCAGGCGAGACATTTTCAATTTGAAATGGTGGTACTGCCAGCTTGAAGGCGGCGGACCCTTGAGAGGAATTATATGAAACAGCTGCTCAAAACACTTACTGAAACCCTGGCACCTTCCGGATATGAGGATGCCGTGCGCGAGATCATTTTGAAGGAAGTCAATCCGCTGGCAGACGAAGTCCGCGTGGATGCGTTGGGCAATCTCATCATCCGTAAAAAACCAACAAAGTCATCAAAAAATCCGAAGAAGATCATGCTTGCCGCCCACATGGATGAGATCGGTGTGATCGTCAGTCATCTGGATAAAAAGGGTTTTGTGCGCTTTACGAATGTGGGCGGTGCTTTTGGCAGGTACACACTGGGCGCGCGCGTTCGCTTTTTGAACGGGGTCACGGGCGTGGTCGGCTATGACCGCCTGGAGCAGATCGACAACCTGCTTCCGATCAATAAAATGTATATTGATGTGGGTGCGACCAGCAAAGAAAACTGCCCCGTCAAAGTCGGCGACATCGCAGCGTTCGAGCGCTCCTTCATCGAAATGGGTGACCGCCTGGTTGCCAAATCGCTGGATGACCGCGCGGGCGTGACGGTGTTGATCGAAACCCTGCGCGCGCTCAAGTCCACGCCGAACGATCTGTATTTCGTCTTCACCACCCAGGAGGAAGTTGGCACACGCGGCGCGGGTGCGGCGGCATTTGGCATTGAGCCTGAGATCGGCATTGCAGTTGATGTGACACCCACCGGCGACACTCCCGCTTCCATAAAAATGGTCATGGAATTAGGCAAGGGACCCTGCGTCAAATTCCGCGATGTGGGCATGATCTCGGACCCGCGCGTGGTGGATTGGATGATCCAAGCGGCAGAGAAGGCGAAGATTCCCTATCAGCGCGAGGTGTTATTGATCGGCAGTTCCGATGCAAAGGAAATCCAAATCTCGCGCGCGGGTGTCAAGACAGGCGCGTTATCCATTCCAGTACGTTATGTCCACTCGGCTTCGGAGATGGTGGATCTCAACGACATGAAGAATTCGGTGAAATTGTTAACGGCGATGCTGGGTAAACCAGTTTCGGTCTAGATGAATAAAGGGGCGACCAGGATCGATCCAGTCGTGAATTTACGCTTGCAAGTTTTTCAGTGGAAGCAGCAGACAACCAGGCACCTTTTGCCGTTCGGCGCAGTTGACTGAGATCGCCGTCACTGATCATGAGAAGAGTCCTTTTTATGCAAAGACCCCTGATACCGGTATACAAATGACCGGCAGGTTTACCGATACAAGCGAAAGTTCATCGTCATTGATTGGTTTGGAAAAAGATACTGCAGGAGATACATTCAAGGGGATGTTGATGCAATCGGTGCAGAACGCGAAGAAGTGAAACGAATGAAAAAAAAGGATCCGGCAGATGAAACGCCAGATCCGAGAACAATAAAAACTGATGCACAAATTACAAAACCGATCGCTGAAAGTGATCCTCTTATCGGTTTTTTTACAACCAGGCCCACAGCCCCCAAAGCAATATCATCACGACCCCAACCCCAAATCTGGCCAAAACCGACCAGCCCCAACCCGTCATCCATGACCTGGTATTGGCGAAGGCGGCTTGCTTATCCTTGATCCTTCTCCACTCGGCGAGGAATAGACCGACCGGTGAGGCAACAATGCCCGCCAGCGGGGTCAGGAACAGACTGACAATGATCCCTGCTGCGAACGAAAGGAGAATGGAACTCCAGGGCACATCCCTGTCACGCATGTGCTTGGCAATGATGATGTTGTCGAGGACGTTACCGCCAACCATCAACAAGGTGATGAGGACAAAGAGCAGCCAACCCACCCAGGTCATGTTCCCACTGACGCCCTGGATGACGGCATAGGCCAGAGTCGCAAGCCACATCACAGTCAAACCGGGGAAAACGGGAATGGCCAAACCAAGCAAGCCCGTCAAAAGAGCAAGGAATGTCAGCAATTCCAGGAGCGTTTCAAAATACATTTTCCAAAATTCGGGGTCGGTCATGAGTTTCCTGTCTGGATCTGACAGATATTCACAAGGAAAATCTGTCAGGTCTGATTATTCATTAATTACTCAGCTTACGAAGAAAATGGCGTAAAGTTGCTTTAACCCTTAATCACATCAATCCCGCCCATCCAGGGACGCAGGACCTCGGGGACGACGATCGAGCCGTCGGCTTGCTGGTAATTTTCCATGACGGCGATCAGTGTGCGCGGCATGCCCAGACCTGAGCCATTGAGCGTGTGCACAAATTTGGCCTTGCCGCCATCCGCGGGACGATATTTGATGTTCGCGCGGCGCGCTTGAAAATCAGTGACATTTGAAACCGATGAAACTTCCAGCCATTCGTCACAGCCAGGCGCCCATACTTCGAGGTCGTAGGTCATGGATGAGCCGAAACCGATATCGCCGCTGCATAACTGTTTGACACGATAGGGAATGCCCAGCAGGGCACAGGTTTCCTCGGCATCCTGCACCATTTTTTGAAGCAAGACTTCGGAGTCTCCGGGTTTGCAATACATGTACATCTCGACCTTGTCGAATTGATGTCCGCGCTTGATGCCGCGCACGTCACGTCCCGCGCTCATCTTCTCACGGCGGAAGCAGGGTGTATAGGCGGTGTATAACCTTGGCAGCGAAGCTTCATCGAGGATCTCGTCCATGTGCAGGCCTGTCAATGGAACTTCGGCAGTCGGGACAAAGTAGTAATCCTCTTCGTGATCCTTGTATAAATTATCTGCAAACTTCGGCAATTGACCCGCGCCATATACAACCGCGGTCTTCACCATGAAGGGCAGGTATTTTTCCTCATATCCCTGGCGGATGTGCAGGTCAAGCATCCATGCGATCAAAGCCCGCTGCAAACGCGCGCCCGCAGCCTGCAGGACGTAAAAGCGCGAACCGGTTAATTTGGTACCCCGTTCAAAGTCGAGGATGCCGAGTGCAGGCCCGAGGTCCCAGTGCGGCTTGGGTGTGAAGTCAAACTTGCGCGGCTCGCCAATCGTCTTGATGACAAGGTTTTCACTTTCATCCACACCGTACGGGACTCGCGCATCGGGAATGTTGGGGAGCGAGGCGGTAAGCGTGTTCAACTCGTTTTCGACTTCGGCAACCTGTTTATCGAATTCTGCGATCCTGTCGCCCACCTCGCGCATGGCTTCGATCCTGGAATTTCGGGCTGCCGCATCCTTCATCTGCCCGATCTCTTTCGAAACGACATTGCGTTCCGCCTTGAGCACTTCCACCTGCGAGAGCAGGGCGCGGCGTTTTTCATCCAACTGCAGAATGGCATCCACAGGAGATGTATCCATCTGGCGGTCTTTTAACGCCTTGCGGACGACATCAGGGGTTTCGCGAATAAGATTAATATCCAACATGCTGCACCTCCAAGTGCATTAATTAATAGAATACGCCCCCGGTCCATTTGCAGGACGAGGGGGCGTCTCGTGGTGCCACCTGCTTTTATTGCGCTCACGTTCCTTGCGGGTGAGGGCGCGATCTCGGATGCACTATAACGGGCGCAACCCGATCCTCTTATGGCGCATGCCTCTGCGAGAATAACACTGACGAAGGGGATTTCATCACCTGGCTGATCGTCTTGCACTCGCCGACGACTCTCTGAACAGTTGCGTGATTACTTGTCTTCGCGCTGGTCTTTTCTGGAGCAAAATTATACCCTTGCGGGGAAGGATGTCAAGCAGGCGAGAAGGAGAAGGCATGGCTGTAGCAAAGTCAGGAAATACTCTTTGCAACATAGAAGATTGAAATATGGCATTTTGACCAAAATTGCTTATCCAGCGCCACACACACCCAATCTTGTCAAGCGACTTTGCTATAGCCATAAAGGAGAAGGAAGTACATGGAAAACATGACGAACACCAATACAGATACTGTTATGGATGTATGGCATCCCAATGGAAATGCGCACACCAACAGCATGGTTATTCAACGAATTATCAGAAAAAAATTGTGGGTTGCATTTTCGATGATCCATATTTAACAAAGTTTACTGTGACACCACTGTTGTCAAATGTTCAATTGTCTTTTCAAATAATAGTGTTTTGGCAGTCTGACCTGAGCCGGTTGTCTGACCCAGCGCGGCGGCAGCGGCTTGTGCGGCAGCTTTTTCTTCTTCTGTCTTCCCGCTGCCCGAACCTGGGACTTTGGTCACGCCTGGGACGAGAGTCGGCAAAGTGACGCCATATTGTGCATAGAATTCATTTAATCCCGCATTGGTAATCTGCATTCCTGCAATTGCCTGCAGCTGATCTGCGGTCATGGCGGCGGTGATCTGATCTTGAACGGCGGTGAGTTCTTCGCTGGCGGTGGTCGTATCTCCGCTTAGGCTGATGACTGCCTGCCAGAGTGGAATCAGGGTCCTGGCTTGTTCAGGCGTTACATCCACCAGTTTAAGCGTGCCATATGCCAGTTGACTGCGGATGTTCGCCGCATCGCTATATTCGATGCTGAGGTAGGTGGATGCCAGAGAGGTGGGAGTTGCTTCGACTTTCGGGGAGCAGGCGTATATCAGGCTAACAACGAGCAGGCTAAAAAGGGCAATGCGAAAGATGCTTTTTTTCATGTTTTTTCTCTTCTGTGCCGCAGAGTGCCTGGCACCCTGTAACACAATTATTTATTTAATATGCGTTTCCAATGAGGCGATGACCGCGTCAATCAATGCGGAGGTCAGTTTGCTTCCGCTGCCGCTTTGATTGGAGGTGATGCCTTCGGCGGCTTGTTTGGTGGCGCGCGCTTCGGGTGACAGGCCGCTGCCCTGTCCAGGTGTGCCGCCGCCGCTGCCCAGCACAATGCCATTGGCGGCTGCCCATTCCTGCATATCGGTCTGGAGCAGTTTCATGTTTGCAATAGAGCGCAATTGTTCGGGCTTCATTTCGGCTTCAATTTGAACCAATAAAGCGCTGACTTCGGCCTGGGCTGTTCCGCCTGCCTGTTGGGTGCTGCGAAGCGCCTGCCACAGGGGAAGAAGAGTCTGCGCCTGTTCGGCGCTGATTGCCAACTCAGTCTGGTTCAGCTCAAGAGTTCCAAGAGCCAGTTGGTTACGGACTGCCAACGCGCCTTCGTAATCAACGGGCAGGTTTGGACTGACATAGATGTCATCGCCCGTTGTCGGAGCAGGAACAGCTGTCCCTGAGCACGCAGCGAGGAACAAAGACAAAGAGAGAAGAAGTACGGTCAAGATACCAATGCGTTTCATTTTTTAATCCTTTTTATGAACTGGTGATTATGATTGAATGGATTGGAGGTATACAAGCAGTGCCCCGGTCACAGCGGCAGCGAGTCCGTTTTCTCCGCCGTTTGCTGCGCCTGATGTTCCCTGCGCTGCCTGTTTGGTGGCGCGTGCTTCGGGTGACAGGCCGCTGCCCTGTCCCTGCCCCTGTCCACCACTGCCTGAAGCTGTAATTCCATTTAGCTGCGCCCAAGTTTGCAGTTCCGTCTGGGTCAGGTGCATGGCATTGATCGCCATGATCTGCTCAGGGGTATAGGCAGCTTCAATTTGAGCAAGCAAGGAATCGACTTCCACCTGTGCGCTTGTGCCAGACCGGGTCAGGGTATCGAATGCGTACCAGAGCATTAGCAATTGCGGAGCCTGTTCGGATGTAACAGGGGTCGATGTTTCGGCCAGTTTCAACGTGCCCAACCCGAGTAGAAGCCGCGAGGAAAGGGCATTTTCATAAAAAACATCCAATGCGGGGCGCACTATGACGGTTTCAGCGGGAATGACAATTATGGGCGCCTCTGTGGCAGCCATCAACTGGACAGCGGCCGTTTCAAAAGGCGCAGTTGTGGGCATGGGTGTGGCTGATGTTCCACATCCAGCAATGAAAAATATGGAGAGAAGCAGGGATGGGATGAAAATTTTCTTCATTTGAAATCGTCCTTTTGATCGTTTGATACGAAATTTTTTGCAGCGTGCAGCGTATTCTGTTTTGTATTTCACGTAAAATATTTATTCGCGTCGCAGCGCTTCAATAGGGTCAAGCTTTGCGGCTTGTGTGGCGGGATAGTAACCGAAGAAAATACCGACGATGGTTGCCGCTCCGAATGCAAGAGGAATGGAGAGCGGGACAATTTCAGTACGCATTGTGCCGAATATGTCGAAGAGATACGAACCGCCGACGCCGATGATGACGCCAACCAATCCACCCGCAAGGCTGAGGATAATGGCTTCGATCAGGAATTGCATAAGGACAGTGGAGGCACGCGCTCCAAGCGCCTGCCGCAGGCCGATCTCGCGGGTCCTTTCAGTGACACTAACCAGCATGATGTTCATAATGCCGATGCCGCCAACAAGCAGCGAGATGCCTGCAACCCAGGCCAATAAATCACGAAAGGCCGCAGTGGTGGCTTCCTGTGTGGCGATAATATCCTGCTGGGTTTGTACAGTGAAGTCAGGCCTGGCTGGGTCAACATCGTGACGCTCCGCCAACAACGCGGTGGTCTGCGCGATGACACTGTCCATCTGTTCCTGACTTTCCGCCTTGAGATAGATCGTACGAACAGCATCGGTGCGCAGCGGGGAGACGGGCATATATTTTTGAAAGACGATACTAATTGGCAGGTAGATGCGCCCATCGTAGTCAATGTCTGCGACAACGCCCTTGGTTTCCATCACGCCAATGACGGTAAATTTGGTAGCGGCCACGGTGACTGTCTGCCCGATGGCGCTTTCTGTGCCGAATAAGTCTGTGGCGATGCCCGAGCCGAGGACGACCAATTTTGCCTTGCGATCGTCTTCGTCAATGGAGAAGTAGCGTCCTTCGGCAACGGCGTAGTCACGCACAGATGGAAAATCTGCCGTGGTGCCGATGACGGGGATGGATTCAAGAGTCACGCCGCCTGCCCGGACGTTTTGAGCGGCAGGCGATTGCTCGGCAGAGATGCCTGTTGTCCCAACCACCTGTTCGGCGATGGCATAGGCGTCATCCAACTGCAGAGTCTTGGCTGCGCCCGGCGTGCCGCGCGTCGGTGAGATGATGATCAAGTTTGCACCCAGCGCGTTGATCTGTTCGGCAATCGAGGCTTCAGCACCTGCACTGACTGCCAGCATGACAATGACGGAAGCCACACCAATGATGACACCCAGGGTCGTCAAAAACGAGCGGACTTTGTTGAGCATTAAGCCTTCCCAGGCTGTGTGAAATATTTTTCTGAGTTTCATGGGTATCCTTTTTACATGCGGTTCGCCAGACAGGGACTGACTCCATTGCGGCCATCGGAAAGAATGAGGCCATCCTTGACACAGATGATCCGTTCGGCATGCGCAGCAATATCCGGCTCATGTGTGACCATCACAATCGTCGCGCCATCCCTGTGCAGGTTGTGCAGGATATCCATGATCTCCACGCTGGATCTTGAGTCGAGATTGCCGGTGGGTTCATCGGCCAGGATCAATGGAGGACGATTGACGAGTGCGCGCGCAATGGCGACACGCTGCTGTTGTCCACCTGAAAGTTGGTTGGGACGATGATGTAGACGTTCGCCCAAGCCAACCGCTTCAAGTGAAGCAATGGCACGGGATTCTGCATCCGCGTCACTGATGTCTTCGTTGTTGTACAGCATGGGCAGCATGACATTGGACAATGCGCTCAAACGCGGCAGCAGATTGAACGACTGAAAGATAAATCCCAATTTCTCATTGCGAATTTCAGCCAATTCATCCTTGCTCATCTGCCCCACGTCGTGCCCATCAAGAATGTACGCGCCTTCCGTGGGACGATCGAGGCAGCCAAGAATATTCATCAGTGTGGACTTGCCCGAACCTGAATGTCCCATGATGGCAACAAACTCACCGCGCGAGATATCCACGTTGACGCCAGCCAGCGCAGATACAGCCGCTTCATCCATGCCGTATATTTTTGTCATGCCTGTAATTTCGATTAGTGGTTGGGTCATTTGAATTCCTTTTTCCTTTGTCACTGCGAGTATTTTTATACCAGGGGTTTGCCTCGACGGAAAACACCGTCGCGCAATGACATGGAACTCTATTTTGTTTCCACTGTGCCAGTGCTGACCATGTCGCCTGCTTTCACACCGCTCAAAATTTCGGCGTTGGCAAAATCCCGCAGGCCAACAGTGACGGGGGTCATGGTTAATTGTTCGTTTTCACCCACCAGAAAGACAGCGTACGAGCCAGGTGCTAATTCACGCAATGCCTGCACAGGAACGATGAGCGCGCCAAGCGCCTCACCTGCAATCACTTCGGCTTCCACGGTCATGCCAGACATGAGGCTGAATTCTGTATCACCTGGCAGGGAGGCCCATGCAACAACAACGGGCGTACCATCAATAACCTGCAGGGTCGGTTCGACGATGACCACTTCGCCATCCACAGGCTGATTCGGAAAAGCATCGAAAGCGAAGGTGACACGGTTCCCCACAGCCGCTTTTTCAAGATCGGTTTCATCCAGATAAAAACGTACCAATAAATTATCGGTCGTGGCAATGGTCATAACAGATGTTGTGCCGACGGTCTGACCAAGGACCGTGTTCACCGCGGTCATTTCGCCATCAAAGGGAGCTATGAGGCGGGTGTTTTCCAAAGCCAGGCGGGTCTGTTCCAATTTCGCCATTTCAATCCCCAGTGCAGCGATGGGCTTTTTCAAGGCATCGGGTCCCGCCTTGACAATATCGAGTGCGGCTTGGGCATCCCACAAAGCCACACGCGCAGATTCAAGGTTGGCACGCGCCAGGGCAATATCAGATTCGTCAATGTAACGCAAGCCCATGAAATAATCCAAGCGAGTGCGCGCCAAATCTTTTTCGGCCTGGGTTGCTTCGGGCATTTCCAATTGTTCCTGCCAGTACCAGGAATCTGATCCAATTAAATAGATCACACTGCCTTCCGCCTCAACCAGCGCATCCTGTGCGGCGATCAGCGCCAATTCAGCCTGGGCGATACCCTCTGTGGTGAACAATGCCTGAAAATCCGCCTCGGCCTGGATGTTCTCTTCGAGCCTTGCCAGAACCTGTTGACTTTTTACATCGTCACCAATGGCAGCGTTCAGTTCCATGACCACACCCGATGATCGGAAAGCCAGGTCAACCTGCGCTGCAGGCAGGACGGTTCCTGCTCCGCTGGCGGTTACAACCAAATCGCCTGTGCGAACTTTGGCAGTCTGTAAAACGGGTGACGCGACGGATTCACTCGCGGCAGGCTGGGTAAAAAATACAACCGCAGCAGCGACAGCCAGGATCACGATCAGCGTGGTGATGATCGTCTTGCGCGGGAATTTTTGTGAAACGGGTTTCTGCATGATGGACTCCTGATTTTTTTATTATGAAGTCAAATTTACTGGAGGTACATAAAGATAACTTCGTGCTATCGTGAAGGATATGTAAAGAAAAAACACCGGTGGAATGTGAAAAATCGGGAGGTTTTACACATCCCATAAAAAAGGGCTCAAAATCGTAATTGCCTCCGAGCTATTAAGTTTTTGCCCTTTTTATGTGGAATTCAGGCGGTTTTAATAAACCTGATTAATAGTTATCGCAGGGCGGCAGCATCGGGCGCCTCAATGCGGTTAACTACCCCGCGCACCCCTGCCACCCTAAAAACAATTTGCCCCATCAAATTCCAATACAAGTGAGGGTCCCCCGCCCGGCCAAGTGGACGATCCCATTTAATGTGCCCATCCGAGGAACAAGCACCGCAGTGAGCTCATCCCGCGCCAATGGACGAATGATCCTGGTGTGCAATTTTTCATTGAGAGACAGGTTGGATCTCGGGATCATTATTTCTCAAAAAGAATTGGAGCAGTCTCAATTGCATATATAAACTGCTCCAATTCCTGAATATGACCTTTATCGAGTCAAATATCCCACCCTGACATGTTATGGAAGCCTTACCCCTTTGCCAGATTCAAAAATACATCCTCCAGCGTTGGTTCGCCTTTTTGGATGGAAGTCACATGCAGTTCGGATTTTGACAACATCCTTTGGATGTCTTTCTCTCCCAGACCCGCTTCGACGACCACCCGCAAATGGTCGCCAGCCAAACTGACCCTTGTCACGCCTTTGGTTTCCGACAATAAATTCAACCCATCCAGCAATGGCTCGGCGTACAACTCCCAGACATCGCCAGGAACAAAACGTTCCTTTAACGCCATTGGTGTATCCATTGCCAGGAGAATGCCGTCACGCATCATGCCTACGCGGTTGCAGTATTCGGCTTCATCCATGTAATGTGTCGTCACCAGAATCGTCACCCCGCTGGCGGATAGTTCGTATATCAAGTCCCAGAAAGCGCGTCGGGCAGTCGGGTCAACACCGCTGGTGGGTTCATCCAGAAATAATAGTTTGGGACTATGAACCAGCGCGATACCCAGCGCAAGCCTTTGCCTCCAGCCACCGGAGAGTTCACGAGTAATGGTCTTCTTGTGATCAGACAGGCCCACCAGTGCGATGGTTTCATCAATGCGGTTTTTATCTGTAATTCCATACACGCCGCCATAAAACTGGAGGTTCTCCCAAACCGTCAGATCGTCATAGATGGCAAACTTCTGCGACATGTAACCAACACGCGCGCGCACCTGCTCTGCTTCACGAGAGATATCGAATCCCAGCACGGTGGCGTGCCCTTCGGTTGGAACGAGCAGCCCAAGCAGCATCCGAAAAGATGTCGTTTTTCCAGAGCCATTGGGTCCCAGATAACCAACGATTTCACCCTGTTGAATTTCAAACGAAACATGATCCACCGCCACAAAATCGCCAAAATGGCGGGTCAGGTTGTCAACAACAATTACAGGTTCAGGCATTTTCTTGCTCCGATAAATAGATAAACACATCTTCCAACACGGGCGGAATTGGGCGCGCGCCGATAAATGTTCCTCCGCCAGCGTGAACGGATCTTTTTAGTTTTTGAATTACAGGTTCAGATTGATCCGCTCCAACGCGGAGGTGCAATCGGTCACCAAAAGAGCGCACATCTTCCACGCCAGAATCCTGTGCAGCAATCTGTTTTAGTAAAGGCAGTGGTTCGCCGCGTAATTCAACGATCCGCTCGTTGAGCATCGTCCTTAATTGACCTGGTGTTCCTTCGGCAATGATCTGACCTTTTTTCATAAAGCCAATGCGATTACAACGCGCCGCCTCATCCATGTAGGGAGTGGAGATAATGACGGAAACGCCGTCACTTTGAACCGAAACCAGTTGGATCAGCAATTGCCAAAAATCCTGGCGTGTGACCGGGTCCACACCCGTGGTGGGTTCGTCGAGCAAAAGGACTTTGGGGCGTGAGACCAGGGCCGAGGCAAGTCCCAGTTTTTGTTTCATGCCGCCTGATAGCTGCCCCGCGCGGCGATCGGTAAATTTTGCCAGCCCAACGAAATCGAGAATTTCCATTGAGCGCGGATACCACTCGTTCGGTTTGAGTCCGCGTACTTCGGCAAAAAAGCGGATATTTTCAAGCACGGTCAAATCTTCGTATAGTGAAAAACGCTGTGAGAGATAGCCAATGTTGGCGCGCGCCTGCTCCGCCTGAGACGCGACGTTGTAGCCGCAGATGCTTGCCTCGCCAGCTGTGGCGAATAATGCGCCAACCAACAATCGCATGGCGGTGGTCTTTCCCGCGCCATCCGAGCCAACCAGACCGTAAATCTCGCCTGCAGGGATGTTCAAATCAATGCCGTTTACAGCATGAACCGCGCCGAAGGATTTATATAGTCCGCTTGCAGAAATTAGAATGTCTTTAGAATTCATAGTTACCGCCAATTCAGGGATAAGTTCCCTCAGCCCTCAGCCTTCTCCAATGGGAGAGGGCTGAGGGTAAGGACTCCTAAAGTGATCTATTTGAATAAAACATCCGCAGGCATGCCGGGAGGGAGCCTGCCATCCACATCACCCAACATGAGTTTGACGGCAAAGACAGTGGTCTTACGTCCTTCGGCAGTCTGCACGTTGCGCGGGGTGAATTCAGCCTTGTCGGAAATGTATATCACGGTAGCGGCAAAATTTTCGCCAGGGAAAGAATCCACTGTCACATCGGCAGTCTGTCCCATGGAAATTTCGCCATAACGATCTTCGGGGATATAGACAGTGATGGTAAGGTCACTCAGGCGCGCCATCGTCAAGAGACCAGAGCCAGGCATAACCACTTCACCAGGTTCCACTGCGCGCGTCAGGATCACGCCGTCGGTTGGGGCGGTGATCGTTAACCTGGCAATTTGAGTGTCCATCAGTTTCAGGTTGAACTCTGCCTGTTGAATTGCACTACTGGATTGTTCAGCAGCCGATCGGGCCTGGTCGAGGGCTTTCTGTGCCGCCACTACTTTTGGCGACAGGTAGCCAGTTTGCAGGGCGTGCAATCTGTCCTGAGCCATGTCATAACGTTCCTGCGCCACGCTGAGATCGGCGCGCGCTGTCAGTACATCTTCAGCGCCGCTGGTGGTGACGGCATCGTCATAAGCGGTTTGAGCGTTGGTCAATTCAGAGGAAGCATCGTCATAGGCCTGCTGGGCAGAATCCCGCAGGCTTTGATCCACACTGCTTGTGCCGTCCAATACATCCTGCGCCACTTGAAATGTTGCGCGGGCTTTGAGCAGGCGTTTTTCTACATTGAGAAAATCTTCGCTGGCAGTTTTCGTCGCAACTGATGTTAATTTCCCCTGTGCTGTACCCACTGCAGATTTAGCGGCGTCCACTTCTGCCTGGGCAGCGGCAACCTGCTCAGATCTGGCGAAGTACCAAATCGGCTGATTAAATTCCGCCGGCAGTGTATCCGTCCAATCCGCAGTGCGGTTGGTTCTTTGCTCGGCGAGAGCGGCGTTCAAAACCAGGTCGTACTGCGCCTGTGCGGAAGCGACTGCTGCATCAGCGGTGA
>JAIFNG010000189.1 GCA_020047815.1 Anaerolinea sp. | reverse complement strand
GCGCTGGATAAGCAATTTTGGTCAAAATGCCATATTTCAATCTTCTATGCGAAGTTGCAAAGAGTATTTCCTGACTTTGCTACAGCCATGCAAAGCCATACTTTGCCCCTTGACGCATTTGCATGACAAGCATAGAATAGCCCACAATATGTTGTCTGTTGTCAGTTTTTATTTTGCGTATTATTTTAACGGCTCCCGTCAGGTTGCCGTTGGTTGCGCTTAAGCAGACAGAAAAAAATTCTGTAACTAAAGAGCGAGACCATACGGTCTCGCTCTTTTTGTTACATCCTCAAGGAGTAATCGATGGCAATCCGTGGAATTCGTGGCGCGACAACTGTGCCTGCAGATGAACCCGATTTAATTCTCGAAGCCACGCGGGAATTATTGGAGGCAATTCTGAGAGCAAACAAAAACATGAAACCAGAGGAAGTTGGCAGCGCGCTCTTCACCGTGACCGACGACCTCGCTTCCACCTTCCCTGCGCAAGCAGCGCGACAGATGGGCTGGAGCCTCGTCCCGATGATGTGCGCACGCGAAATACCCGTCCCGGGTAGTTTACCCCACGCGATTCGAGTCCTTGTCCACTGGAATACGGATGTGCCGCAAAATGAAGTCACACATGTCTATCTGCGCGATGCGGTAAAGTTGAGACCAGATTTGGTTGCCGCGCAATGAAAACGCAGATCACGCAACCTGCAACATGTTCCATTCAGCTTTCAAATTTAACCTTTTGTACTTGGGAGTTTTACCATGATGATCATAATGAAGTCTAATGCCACACCGCAACAAACTGAGGCAGTAATCGCTAAAATAAAAGATATGGGACTTGCTGTTCACCTCTCGCAAGGAGTTGAAGCAACGATTATCGGCGCAATTGGCGAGACGCACAATATCCCGACCGAGCATTTTGAAGGGCTGGACGGTGTGGACATTGTTCAGCGCATCACCCAGCCATACAAACTTGCTTCGCGTCAATTTCACCCTGAGAACACAATTCTGCCCATTGATGGGTTTACAGTTGGCGGTGATGAAATCGCGGTAATAGCAGGTCCCTGCTCAGTGGAAAGCCGCTCCCAGATATTGGAAACCGCCCAAGCTGTGAAAGAGGCGGGAGCATCCGCATTACGCGGAGGAGTATTCAAGCCCCGCACATCGCCCTATGCTTTTCAAGGTTTAGGCGAAGAAGGCTTGGAATTGCTCGCAGAGGCCCGTGAGAAAACAGGACTGCCTATTGTTGTTGAAATTATGTCGCAGGTTCAACTGGACGTGATGCTGAAATACGTGGATGTGTTTCAAGTGGGAGCGCGCAATATGCAAAACTTCAACCTGCTGCGCGCCATTGGCGAGACGCGCACGGCTGTTTTGCTCAAACGCGGTCTTTCTGCTTCCATCGAAGAATTGCTAATGTCTGCTGAATATATTCTGGCAGGGGGGAATACCCGCGTAATGTTGTGTGAACGCGGCATCCGCACTTTTGAGACTTCCACTCGCAATACCACCGACATAAATGCCATTCCCGTTTTAAAAAACCTTACTCATTTGCCTGTTATTCTTGACCCCTCGCACTCCACAGGTCATGCAGCATATGTCTCTGCTGTTGCCCGTGCCGCCATCGCCGCTGGAGCCGACGGACTCATCATCGAAGTCCACCCCGACCCGGCGAAAGCGGTCTCCGATGGCAAGCAATCGCTCAAGCCGGAAGCATTTGCCGAGATGGTCAATCAAGTCGGACAGATCGCCCAAATTATGGGACGTCGACTTGCTGCCACTCAAGGCAATGTACAACCGTTGAAGCAAGGTTGGATGTAAAGATACATGCTCAATGAGAAATGATTATGTAAATACGAAAACTGCAGAAAACGAAATACTTATTCCTTATCCGTCATAATCTATAAATATATTTTTTCATAGGAGTTTTACCATGATGATTATCATGCACCCGGGTGCACCTAAAGCGCAAGTCGAGGCTGTCATAGCCGAAATTGAAAACCAGAAATTATCTTCACATCTTATTGAAGGTGTCGAGCAAACCATCATCGGCGCAGTTGGTGATGGGCATTATGTTGCCAAGGAAATCTTTGAAGCATTGCCAGGCGTGCTTTCAGTCCAACGCATTTCGCAGCCCTACAAACTTGCCTCGCGCCAGTTCCATGAACAGGACTCCATTTTTGAACTTGACGGTTTTTCAGTGGGAAGCACAGAAATTCCGATCATAGCTGGTCCCTGTTCGGTTGAGTCTCGTGCCCAGATTCTTGAAATCGCGCAGGCAGTCAAAGAGGGCGGCGCGAATGCTTTGCGCGGTGGCATCTTCAAACCGCGTACATCGCCATATGCGTTTCAGGGCCTCGGCGAAGAAGGTCTTGAATACATGGTGGAAGCCCGCGATAGAACAGGCTTGCCCATCGTTGTCGAAGTGATGGCCGTATCGCAGATCAAGATGATGGAAAAATATGTGGATGTTTTTCAACTGGGCGCGCGAAACATGCAGAACTTCAACCTCTTACGCGCCATCGGCGAAACCCGCACGCCCGTTCTCTTTAAGCGGGGTATGTCTGCCACTATCGAAGAAATGCTCATGGCAAGTGAATACATCATCAGCGGGGGCAATACGCGTGTCATGCTGTGCGAACGCGGCATCCGTACTTTTGAAACCGCCACGCGCAACACGACTGACATCAATGCAATTCCTGTGCTAAAAAAACTCACGCACCTGCCCGTTATTATTGATCCCAGCCACTCCACCGGTGACTCAGCTTATGTCTCAGCGGTTGCGAAGGCAGGCATTGCTGCAGGCGCAGATGGTATTATCGTCGAAGTACATCAAAATCCCGCTCACGCCATTTCCGACGGCAGGCAGTCGCTCACACCTGAAGCCTTTGCAAAAATGGTGAAACAGGTCAAAGCGGTGGCTGAAGCGGTTGATCGCTGTTTGGTGTCGCCTCTCACCATAAGAGAGGATTAGGTGAGGGTTTATGTTTAATCTTGCGGAGTCAAAAATCGCAATTATTGGATTGGGATTGATGGGGGGCTCTCTTGCTTTGGGTTTACGCGGAAAGTGTGCTGTCCTTTATGGGATTGACCCGGATCCTGCCGTGCTTGAGCTTGCTCTGTCCCAGCATATTGTGGATTATGCGTCAAGCGACTCTGATACCCTGCTCCCTCAGGCGGATATCATCGTTCTGTCTGCGCCTGTCCCAGCAATTTTGAATCTGCTTGAAAAACTCCCCAGCTACATCCCCAACTCTTGCATTGTTATGGATATGGGTT
Organism: Anaerolinea sp.; assembly: GCA_020047815.1. GTDB lineage: Bacteria > Chloroflexota > Anaerolineae > Anaerolineales > Villigracilaceae > Villigracilis. The sequence goes on along the minus strand of JAIFNG010000189.1, from coordinate 50,374 downwards.
CAACGAAAAAGTTGATCGTTGAATCAATGGCGCGGCTGCCCGAACGTTTTGACCCCATTGGCGGGCATCCCATCTGTGGCAAGGAAAAACTCTCTCTCGCCAATGCCGAGCGGACACTTTACTACGCCGCCCCATTTTTGCTTACCCCTCTCGAGCGGACATCCTCGCGCGCCATCTCCGCAGCCTATCAAATCATCGAAGCCTTGGGTGCAAAATCCAAAATAATCGATGCCGCCGACCATGATCGCATCCTTGCAGCCATCAGTCATTTGCCTTTTCTGATCTCCTCTGCCCTTGCACTTGCTACTCCACTCGATATTGCGTCATATATTGGGCCGGGTTTCAAATCCACCAGTCGTCTCGCTGGCACGTCCTCGTCAATGATGTTGGGCGTCCTGCGCTCGAATCGTGAAAATGTTCTCAACGCCATCCAGGTCATGCAAAACCAATTATCAGAGATCGAGTCTGCTTTATCTTCAAATGATTTCTCAAAACTTGAATCTCTTCTAAACGAAGCACAAAGAAAATATCATGAATTTATAGCATAGTCATGTAAACAACGGAACTATTTACTCTATAGTACATTCATCTTTCATTCTTTATGAAAATTTCCCCCATTTCCCATCTGCTCTCTGCCGCCATCCGTGTTCCTGGTTCCAAATCCCTGACCAATCGTGCCCTGTTGATTGCATCTCTTGCCAATGGAACTACACATCTGACCAACACCCTATTCTCCGATGACTCTGGCTATTTTGCCAAGGCCCTGCAAACCCTTGGTTTTGATGTTCACCCCGATGAAGCCAATAACGCCATGACCGTCACAGGCTTGAGTGGAAAAATCCCTGAAGCCAAAGCGGTACTCTTTATTGGCAATGCTGGTACCGCTGCAAGATTTCTCTCCGCCTTTCTCACCCTCGGGTATGGTGAATATATTTTAGAGGGGGACTCGCGCATGAGAGAACGCCCGATTGGCGACCTTGTTTCTTCCTTAACCCAGCTTGGTGCAAATATCCAGCCAATTCAGAATTCAGAATTTGGAATTCTGAATTCTCCAATTTGTCCGCCTGTGAAAATTCATGCTTCTGGTTTGCACGGTGGTAAAGCCAAAATTGCTGGTGACATCTCCAGCCAGTTTTTGTCCGCCTTATTGATGACTGCTCCCTATGCCCAATTTCCCGTTGAAATTGAGCTTACCACCCCTCTTAACTCGAAACCTTATGTGGATATGACCATCGCTATTATGCGTGACTTCGGTGTGGAAATCGAACGAGATGGTTACCGATCATTCTTTGTGCCCCTTGCACAATATTCGCCATGTAATACATATCCCATCGAATCTGATGCCTCCGCTGCCTCCTACTTCTTTGCCGCACCTGCCATATGTGGCGGGACTGTCAAAGTGGAAAACACCTCGCGCAAATCTGTTCAAGGTGACATGGCATTTCTTGATGTCCTTTCTCAAATGGGCTGCACCGTTACTGAAACCGATGGCGGCGTACAGGTCACTGGTCATTCCCCCCTGCGGGGTATCGACGTGAATATGTGCGACATCCCCGATACAGCTCAAACTCTTGCTGTCATCGCTCCCTTTGCGTCATCTCCAACTAGAATCCGTGGTATTGCTTCCGCTCGCGTTAAAGAGACGGATCGTGTTTCTGCAACTTGTAATGAACTAAGCCGTCTTGGCGTGCAAGTCGAAGAACATGAGGACGGCATGACGATCTATCCGTGTCAGACCTTCAAACCTGCCAGCATCAAAACCTATAATGATCATCGCATGGCAATGGCGTTTTCATTAATCGGCTTGCGCTTTGACGGCGTGACTATTGAAGACCCTTTTTGTGTATCCAAGACCTTTCCGAAATTTTTTGAAGTGCTGGATACTTTGCGATGATCCAACTCGGCTTAATCGGTTACCCGCTCGGACATAGTCTGTCGCCAAGGATTCATGGCGCGGCTTTAAAAGCCTGTGGATTGGAAGGAGATTATTCACTATTCCCCATTCTCCCTGATGACAGGATGGGACTGAAGGATTTGCTTGGCCGCATTCGCTCAGGTGAAATTCGTGGACTTAATGTCACCATCCCGCATAAAAAAAATGTAATGGAATTTTTGGATGTTCTCACGCCCACCGCCCAATCGATAGGTGCGGTCAATACAATTTTTTTACACGATAACAAACTCATGGGCGAAAACACCGATGCCCCGGGATTTTTATCTGATCTAAAAAGGTTCCTTGTTTCGAAGTCTGATAGCTTACAGTTACCCAAACCGGTGAAAAAAACTGCACTCCTGAAAAATGCGCTTGTGCTTGGTGCAGGTGGCTCTGCACGGGCGGTTGTGTACGCATTGGTAAATGATGGATGGAGTGTCACCGTTGCCGCCCGCTGCATCGAACAAGCTCAGGAATTAGCCGGGCGATTTTCAGATGTAAATAGCATGGAGCTTAACTCGCAGATGTTCCAACATTCCGCCTTTAACCTGATCGTAAACACCACGCCCATTGGCATGGCTCCAAATATAGATCGATCTCCCTGTCCAGAGAACTTCCCTTTTCCTGCTGCAATTTATGATTTGGTCTACAATCCAATTGAGACAAAATTAGTGAAAGACGCCCGCTCCCAAGGATTACAAGCCACGACTGGCTTCGGGATGCTCATCGAACAGGCGGCCCTCGCTTTTGAAATTTGGACAGGACATAACCCGCCATATGACATATTAAAAAGCGCCGCTCAAAACTGACCATTTCTTTCTTATAACTTTTTCCTGATCATTGCTTATTGGAGCTCATCATGCCCTTACGTTTTCTGACTGCAGGCGAATCTCACGGACCATCACTCATCACCATACTCGATGGTATACCCGCGGGCCTTTCCATCACCATCGAAGTTATTAATAAGGAACTTGCGCGCCGTCAACAGGGCTATGGCTCTGGCGGACGCATGAAGATCGAAAAAGACACAGTGCAAATTCTCGGGGGAGTAATGGGAGGTGAAACTACAGGCGCACCGATTGCCTTGCTCGTCCAAAATGATGACCATGTTAAATGGAAAGGCAAAGCCATCGATCCAATGACTGCTCCGCGCCCTGGTCATGCCGACCTAACGGGTGCCGTCAAATATGGATATAAAGACCTGCGTCCTGCTCTGGAACGTGCCTCTGCCCGCGAAACTGCGATGCGCGTAGCTGTTGGCGCGGTCTGCAAACATTTTCTCGGACAATTTGGCATTATTGTTGGTGGATATGTTTCTTCCATTGGCGGGGTACAGGCAGATTTTGGTGATATGACTTACGAAGAGCGTTTCACTCGTGCCGAAGAGTCTGACGTACGTTGTCCAGTTGATGTTTTTGCGAATCAAATGCGTGGTGAAATCGAGAAAACCATCCATGGCAGGAATACCCTTGGCGGTATACTGGATATTGTCGCGCTTAATGTCCCTGTTGGTTTGGGGAGTTTTGTCCAATGGGACAGGCGGCTCGAAGCCAAACTAGCGCATGCGATCATGTCCGTACAAGCCATTAAAGGCGTTGAGGTAGGCGATGCGTTTGAAAACACAAAACGATTTGGTACACAAGCTCATGACCCGATAACTCTCGATAGCCAAAAATCCAAAGTTCAACGTCTTTCAAATCGGGCGGGAGGAATTGAGGGTGGCGTTAGTAATGGCCAGCCCATTTTGATTCGTGCGGCCATGAAGCCCATAGCGACAACCCTGATTTCTCAACCTACAATTGATCTTGCCAGTGGACAAGACGCGCCTACCAAATATGAACGCTCCGATTTCTGCCCTGTTCCCCGTGCTGTTCCGATTCTTGAAGCCATGGTTTCCTTTGTTATTGCTGATGTCTTGCTCGAAAAACTCGGTGGAGATTCCATGGATGAAATGAAACCCCGTTTTGAGTCTTTACGAAAAGCCACGCTGGAAAATTTGGCTATGGACAACTTTCCGCATGTTTTTTGGAAATGAAAACATATACAAGTTGACAGGTAAACCCGAACATGCACCACGTTTCATCCATTCCCTCTAATTCATTCTTTCCTATGACTCACATCTTTTTTTACGGTCCTCCAGGGACAGGCAAATCAACTGTAGGTAAAATAATAGCGGGCAACCTCAAAATGCCTTTTGTTGACCTTGACCATGTTATCGAAACGAATGCGGGGTTGTCCATTTCTCAGATCATGGAAATGCAGGGCGAATCTGCCTTTCGTGATCTTGAATCTAACGCCTTGAAAAGTCTGTTGAGCGAAAAGGGAAGCGTGGTTGCGCTGGGTGGAGGCGCATTACTGCGAAATGAGAATCGCGCATTTGCTGAGAACAATGGCATGGTCGTTTTGTTAATGGCAGAATTGCCAACTTTGCTGGAGCGGTTGCAAAATGATTCGCAAAAACGTCCTTTGTTGACAGGTGATTTGGGAATGAGACTCTCCGCAATGTTGACAAAGCGTGGAGATCATTACAGCTCTTTTCCCTTGCTTGTCCATGTGGATGGAAAGACTGCCGAGCAAAATGCGCACTGTGCCCAGGTTGCTTTGGGGCGTCATCATCTGTCTGCAATGGGGGAATATGATTCCATCGTAGGTCAAGTTGAAAGTTTGACAACTTACCCCATGCAAAACCCCATCATTGTCACCGATGATAACGTGGCGCGGATACACCTTGAGAAAATTCAAACCATTTTACGAGCCTCTGGCTTTGAACCCAAATCCGTTATTGTCCCTGCAGGTGAAGAAAACAAGACGCTTGAAACCATTTCCTTCCTGTGGAAATCTTTCCTTGAAAATGGACTTGACCGTAAGAGTACAGTAATTGCTTTGGGCGGTGGCGTGGTGGGTGATATGTCCGGGTTTGCCGCCTCCACTTATATGCGTGGAATCAATTGGGTGGGTGTGCCGACCACTTTGCTTTCGATGGTGGATGCTTCGCTTGGCGGCAAAACAGGGTTTGACCTGCCGGAAGGGAAAAATCTTGTGGGGGCTTTTTATCCGCCGAAATTGGTTCTGGCTGACCCAAGCCTTCTGCTAACCTTGCCCGAGCGTGAACTGCGCTCAGGGATGGCGGAGGTGGTCAAGCATGGAATTATCTCTGATCCTGAGTTGTTCAACCTTTGCTCGCGTGGCTTGGATTGGGTGAAAGGCAACCTCGAAGAAATTGTCAAACGAGCAATGGCGGTAAAGATAAAAGTCATAGAGGATGACCCGTACGAAAAAAGTTTTCGTGCAGCGTTAAATTTGGGACATACTGTTGGTCATGCGGTCGAACTGGTCAGCAAGTTTAAACTGCGGCATGGAGAGGCAATTGCCATTGGTATGATGGCTGAGGCATTGTACTCGGCTCGGATTGGGCTGGCAGGTCAAGGTCTGGTCGAAGCGCTGCAGAATGTGCTCCAGGTGTTGCATTTGCCCATCGCCATTCCCCGGGAAATGCCGCAGGAAGAGATCATTCGTGCCATGCGATTGGATAAAAAGAAAAATGCAAAAGTTATCCGCTTTGCGTTGCCCGTTGAGATTGGTCGGGTTAAGTTGGTCGATGTGACGGATTTGGAATCAGTACTCGGTGAATAGTATTCAGGAATGGAGAGCTGCATAATGAAGATACTTGTTCTACATGGACCAAATTTAAATTTGCTTGGTACGCGTGAGCCGGAACTGTATGGTTCGATGACTCTGGATGGTATAAATGAAAAGCTGATTACACTGGGCAGGGAGTTGGGCGTGGAGGTGGAGTGTCTGCAATCAAATCACGAAGGAGCGTTGATCGATGCTTTGCAGGATGCGCAGGTTTGGGCGGGTGGCGTTGTATTCAACCCTGGCGGATACACACATACGTCAGTTGCGCTGCGCGATGCAATAAGCGCGATCCAAATTCCTGTGGTTGAGGTGCATTTATCGAATGTGTATGCGCGTGAAGAGTTTCGGCATACGTCTTTGGTGTCGGCAGTATGCAAGGGCAAGGTCAGTGGGTTTGGATGGCGGTCTTATCAGTTGGGATTGCGCGGTCTCATTGATATAATAAGGGCGTGAGCACTCAAACAATTTCAACAACTGAACCTTTTTTTCTTCCTGGTGGGCGAACGGGTATTTTGCTTGTACACGGATTTACAGGTACGCCCAAGGAAATGCGCTGGATGGGGGAATATCTCAACCGTGAACTTGGCTTTACCTGCCTTGGTGTGCGGTTGGCTGGACATGCCACACGCCCCAAGGATATGATTCGTTCACGTTGGAGCGATTGGACGGTCTCTGTGGAGGACGGATACAATTTTTTACGTGGTGCAACGGATGGCATTTTTCTTGTTGGGCTTTCGATGGGCGGGGCGCTGTCTTTGCTGATGTCCACGCGGCTGGATGTGAAGGGCGTTGTGACCATGTCGGCGCCATATCGAATACCAGCCGAACATCCTGCATGGCAAATACGTCTCATCAGTTATTTCAAAACCTATCTTCCAAAAAACAAAGGTGAGCCGGGCACTGGCTGGTTTGATAAGGAAGCCTTCAAAGGGCATGTCTCGTATCCACTGAATCCGATCCGCTCAGCAGCAGAGTTGGAAGTTCTGCTCGAAAAGATGCGTGCGGCTCTGCCAAAGGTGAAAGTTCCTGTGTGTATGATCCATTCGAAGGATGATGATTATGTCCTCCCTGAAAATATGGAGAATATTTACGCGGGGCTGGTGAGTGTTACTGATAAATCAAAATATTATGTCACAGGTTCAGGCCATGTTGTCACGCGGGATGCGGCGCGGGGGCAGGTGTTCGAAATTGCGCAGAACTTTATCAAGCGGGTGGAACGCAGCTCAATAAATAAATAGATTTAGCATCGTGTTCACGGAGACCACTGAGAATTAAAAGAGCTCTGAGAACTCTGTAATTTCCCTGGTGAAAATCATTGAAAGAGGAAAATTTGAATCGAAATCTTTTATTCGTTGCTGTTGCCTTGTTTCTTTGGGGTATAGGGGAGGGAATGTTTTTCAATTTCGTACCGATCCGCCTGGAAAATGAATTTTTCCTGAACAAGCAACAGATTGGATTTGCCCTGGGTGCATTTGGATTTTTCATGGCGATCACTCACATCCCTGGCGGCCATCTTGCGGATAGGATCGGACGGCGTCCGCTGTTGATTTCGGCATGGATGTTGGGGGTTGTCTCCACCTTGACTATGGGGCTAGCCAGAAGCCTTCCGATGTATTTGGCAGGTTTGTTTTTGTATGGTGTGACTGCGTTCGTGGCTTCACCGCTTAGTAGTTATGTAACTGCCGCACGCGGTAAGTGGGATGTGGGCACAGCTCTCTCGCTGACAACGGCAACGTACAGCCTTGGCATGGCGCTTGGTCCTGTCTCTGGTGGTTGGGTTGCCGAACATTATGGGATGAACTCGAGTTACCTTGTCGCATTTTGGATTTTTAGCGTGTCTTCCATTTTTCTATTTTTTATTGAAGCGCAGCCGCTTGACAGGCACGATCCCGCAGCACCTCCGCCCAGCTTATGGACTAACATGCGTTTTATCAGTTTTGTGATGGTGTTTGCTTATGCGATTTTCGCCATGTATCTTGCACAGCCGTTGACGCCTAACTTTCTCAAAGGTGTCCGTCACTTGAGTTTGACCGAGACCGGCTGGGTTTTCTCCACAGGCGCATTGGGAAATTCCCTCCTGGCATTTGCTTTCAGCCGGGTTAAACCACGGAATGGCTTTTTAGCGGCGCAGTTTTTAGTGGCTCTATTCGCACTGTTTATCTGGAAGGGATCAGGTTTATCGGCCTTCATGCTTGGCTATTTTCTTCTTGGCGGATTCCGCGCAGCGCGTCCGATGGCGATGGCTCAGGCTCGTGAACTTGTTCATACCTCACAAATGGGGCTGGCGTATGGAACAATGGAAACTCTCAGTTCTGTCATTTTCATCATTGCTCCCCCGATTGCAGGTTTTATTTTTGAACGTAATCCGTTCTCTGTCTATCCACTGGCGGTTGGGTTGATTTTTGCCTCGATCCTCGTCAGTTATTTATTCTCTCCACGAAAGGCGGATGTCAATGCTTGAAATTATCCTTTTTACCGTTGGTCCAGTCTCGACCAACGCTTATCTTGTTGCCGATCCTGACACAAAAGAAGCCGCAGTGATTGATCCTGCGTGGGATGGGCACGTTATTCTCAAGGCCGCACAAGATCGGGGCTGGCGTATCGGTCATCTGTGGTATACCCACGCGCATTTTGACCATATTGGCGGCGCGGCTGCAATTGCTGACTCGCTGGATCCGCTTCCGCTTGTTGCACTTCATCCCGATGATCATGTTCTATGGCGTGCTGGCGGCGGTGGATCTGTCTTCGGGTTTAATATCGACCCAGGTCCCGAGCCGACAATTGATTTGCATCACGGACAAATTCTCAAGCTGGGTTCCAACGAATTCGAGGTGCGTCATACGCCCGGCCATACAAAAGGACTTTGTGTGTTCTATGTCGCAAATGAGAAGGCTTGTTTCTGCGGGGATTTGATCTTTAACAGAAGTGTGGGACGCACTGACCTGCCTGGCGGTGATTGGACAACCCTGGAAAATAGCATTCGCATGCAAATATTCACCCTGCCTGATGAAACAAGATTATTATCGGGTCATGGCTTGGAAACAACGGTGGGTGATGAGAAAAAGTTTAATCCCTTTGTGGGAGAAAACCGATCACTTCGGGGGACAAAATGAAGCGTGCAGTAAGTATCAGCCTTGGCAGCTCAAAACGTGATAAGAGTGTGAAGGTCAACCTAAATGGGCAGGAAATTCTGGTTGAGAGAATTGGCATGGATGGGGATGTTGAAAAAGCGCATCGGATGTTTTTAGACTTGGACGGAAAAGTGGATGCCTTTGGGGTAGGTGGTGTGGATTTATATTTGCGCCAGGGTGACCGGGAATATCCGCTTTATGCCGCCTTGAAACTGGTAGCTGGTGTCAAACAGACCCCGCTTTGTGATGGTCGCGGACTCAAGCACACCCTTGAGCGGCGAGTGTTCCAGCTGGCAGGATCCCAACTGGGGGAAGTCAGTTTTAAGCAGGCATTTATCCCCGTTGCAGTGGATCGACCCGGCCTGGCGGAGGCAGTTGCAGAGATCGCAGAAAAAACAGTGTTTGGTGACTTGATGGTCGGGTTGGGATTGCCGCTTCCAATTTATGGTATCTCCTCCTTCAAACGTGTTGCGCGAGTCCTCCTGCCCATTGTTAGCCGTTTCCCGATGAGCATGCTCTTTTATGGCAGTGATGGCGCTGAACATAAACCGAAGTATGTTAAATACTTTGAAGAATCGGATCTGATTGCAGGTGATTTTCTCTTTATGCGAAAATATATGCCCCTCAATTTGCAAGGCAAAACCATCGTTACCAACACTACCACTGAAGAGAATATTTCCCTGTTAAAAGAGCGCGGCGCCGAAATGGTCATTACCACCACGCCGCGGTACGACGGGCGCTCTTTTGGTACAAATATGACCGAAGCCATGATTACCGCTTACGCAGGTAAAGGACGCAGGTTGTCAGATACCGAGTTGAATGGGTTGATCGACGAGCTGGGTTTGCTCCCCACTTTATCCAGATTCTAGCCAAATGTTACACACATTATCGTATGAGTAGCACGAGAAAAGGATTATTTTGAATGGCAGTGTTTATACCTGTTAGATCATCGCTATTACTAATAACGGCGAAAAACAATGTGTGGGGGATAATCCTCCTTTCATCCTCCGATCAGTTGGAGGATAATTTCAGCGCAATTGCAGCATCCCCATCCAGGATTTTGGATTAATAGACCAGGTCTTTTCAATTAATGGAGAAGGCGTTCACAAGAAACGTCTTATTTTTTAGTTTTACTCCTGTCGAAATGGTTCAATTGGCGCTCTCGCAAAAAGGGTGGTAAGGGACCTCCCCCCAATAATTGTATTGCAGTCTATACTGTCGCTGTTTTGAAATTGAGATGCCTTTCATTGGAGGCGAACCAATATTGGGATTTCCCAAACACCCAAATACCCGCACACACATACTTGGCATGACCGCTCAGTTGATCAGGAGTGCTGCGACGTACAGCCTGATTTTTGTTGAAGGGAGACCTTTTTCACAATTATCCAGAACCCCACCCGGCACAGGAGGGATTTTTTTGTGAAGTACTTCCCCCATGCCTTGTTTTCATGGCGCAGGTCATCCTTTTTTTCTTTTAAATAGAAACCACCAGCCAGAGATTAAACCAACCATTACGCCAAGGATAAAGCCAATTTGACCTGAGGCTTCATAACCCCGCACCCCATTGAAAGTGAATTGCTCGGCAAAATTTCCGCCGATGAGTGCGCCAATAACCAGACCGGGTATGCCAGAAACAAGCCCGATGAAGATCATTGAAATAATTTTAAGTACGATCTTAACCATTGCAGTTCTCCTTTGTTTATTGTGATGATCCGGATAAATACTTGAGCCATTTGAGAGACTGGCACAAAATTTAAGAAGACTGTAGTATAAAATCTTATCTAGGTACAGGGTCAAGTTTTCTTCCCATCAAGATTATGTCAGCCTCCAATCGCTGCTAATTTTTATCGATCTCTATTGCGGTTTGAATGTTATGCTGCGATTTTGCTTGTTCATATTCATCCCCATGGGCAGATTGATCTATTTCATCTGCCCATGGGGATAATGCCAAAGGGAAATGACAATTTGGAAGGGCAGATTGTATAAGCCTGCCTTGATTTTGTTTTATCAATTTTTGAACCAACTGCTCACTATTATTATCGGTGCGCCAAGTATTTGATCTATGCCATTTGTCTCGCTGACTTTGGGTTTGAGTTATAGTTTGAAAAGAAAAGTTAGGTCATTGACATTTGTTCCTGTGGGACCGATTTTGAGTGCATCGTTTAAGGTTGTGAAAAAAGTATATGAATCATTGCATGACAAATACTGCTTCACATCCAACCCCATGGATAGCGCTCGCTGATCTGTAGTGCCTGTGACCACCGCTCCAGCTGCATCAGTCGGACCGTCTTCGCCGTCGGTGGCAAGCGTAATAAGCATCAGATCTTCCTGACCCGCCAGTTCGCTGACCGCTGACAATGCCAACTCGAGGTTACGGCCACCTTTGCCGCCACCTTGCAGGGTCACGGTCGTTTCACCGCCAGCAACCAGGCAAAGCGGTTTTTTATCGGGGGCATGTTTTTTCAGGAGCCCACACAGAGCTTTTGCCGTTTCGCGAGCTTCGCCTTGCCAGTCATCACCCAAAAATTCAACCGAAAAACCTTCTGACTTTGCCTGATTCAGAGCTGCCTGAGCTGCAAGCGCATTACTACCCACCAGCACGTTCTCCACACGGGCAAACATCCTGTCGCCTGCTTTGGGGGTTTCAGGAGTATTTTCCAATGCCTGAAGGATGCTTGCAGGGACGTTGTTTATTAAGCCATAATGTTTCAGCACCCGCAACGCATCAGTTTTGGTGGATGGGTCTGGGGCAGTGGGACCTGAGGCAATTGCTTCGAGCGGGTTTCCCACCACATCTGAAAGGATGAGACTTAGCACGCGCGCCTTTGTGGCTTTCGCCAGCCCGCCGCCCTTGACTCGGTCAAGATGTCGGCGCAGGGTGTTGATCTCGTCAATGCGTGCGCCGCACGCCAGAAGGGAACGGGTGAGGGCTTGCAAGTCTTCGAGCGAAACATGTGGGCAAGTCATCAGCGCCGAGCCGCCTCCAGAAAGCAGGCAGACCAGCAGGTCGTCTTTGTCTAACGCGGAGAAAAAGTCCAGGGCTGCTTTGCCCGCTTGTAGAGAGTCATTGTTTGGAACGGGGTGTCCACCAATAAGCACGGTGATAGGCTGAATCTCTATAGGCGATGCATGTTTGGTAACGATTAGGCTATCGGTCAGATGGATTAGCTGTGAGAGTGCCGAAGTCATCGGGACAGATGCTTTTCCCAACCCAAAAGCAAATATGCGCCGTGCGGGGGGCAGGGGATGATTTTTCAGGTAGCGTTGAACTGCTTCCCCCGGGTCAACAGCAGCGAGGGCGGCAGATAAAATCCGCGTAATTCGTGGGTCGTGCAGACTATGGGTGAAAAAGGCGGACAGCTTCATCACGCTCCTATTGCATTCAATTAATTCTTTAGATTTCGTTTTGTTTCATTCTACGCTGATAGAGGTACAGTCCTGCTGCGCCCATGAGAATGGATGTGATAATTCCTTCGTTGGTCGGGGTGAAGATCACGCCCATCGTTCCGTTGACCTTGATAAAGCCATTCATAATGAGCGGCATACTTAAGCCGTTGATGACGTTGTGCAATAGAAAAACCGTCCAGGTGGACTTGCTGATGAGACGTAGTTCGCCAAAAAGAATGGCAGTGGGGAACATGACAAAGAACCCGATGGCAAGAAAAACTGAGATGCTGGTGGTAAGGGCGCTTTCCAAAATAGCGCGATCAAGGAAATAATAATAATAGGGCAAATGCCACGACCACCACAATATACCTGTAATGAGATGATTCAGAATAGGGTGAATCTTAGCTGCATCAAGACGTGGCGTCAGGTAACTGCGCCAGGCAAATTCTTCGAAGAAGTTTTTTATCAGGGAGCCGAGGAACATCGTGCCCGCGATCGAAAGGTATGCGTTGATGCCTTGTGTTGCAAACCCATCAACTGAGACAAAGCCGAAGAGGGTTGCCATGCCAAAAGTTATCAATGCGGCGAGCGGATAGACCAGAATCGCCGCCAGATACCACTTCCAACCTGATAGCAGGTTTAGTCCAAAGCCAGAATCCTTCCATCCATCCCCTGCTATAGCCCGCAGTAAAAATCCAGAAAGTGCTGGAGACATCAGCCAGACCAACGCCCCCAAGCTTTGCAGGGGTGGTTGCGTGTTGCCCGTGACTTGGTTGAGCCAGATGCCAAGCCAGCCACCGCCGACGGTGATAAGTGAAAAAATGATGATGTTGCGAATGTTTTTGTTCATTTGAGAGCCTTTGGCGAGTAGTTTTTAACTTCGATCCGTTCAATGGCGGAATTCAACCATTTTAGCAGCGCACGATTGCTCTCCATTCCATACTCAAGAGTGAGCAGGCTGAAAAAGAATGAACGCGCATCGGTGCTGCTTTCGCCGACGCGCGGTGCGGTGGTGGCCTGATAGATGGCATGATAGGCGAGCAGGTTTTCTTTTGCAGATTTACTTTCGTGATGTAATAGTTTAAGCAATTCCTCATCGGATAGTGTGCCGCCAAAGAAAATCTGTATGAGAAATGGTTCTCGGGTTTCCCTTTCGGGCAGGGGAGTAGTTAGCCAATTATGTAGTTCGGAGCGCCCCGTATTGGTAATGGAATAGATTTTCATATCGAGCCGCTCCTCGCGCTCGACAACCTCTCTTTCGACCAATCCTTCATCCGTCATTTGCGCGAGGGTACGATATATCTGGCTCTGGTTGGCGCTCCAAAAATGTCGTACCGATTTGTCGAAGGCTTTTTTTAAGTCATACCCTGAGAGGGACTTGTAGGATAGGAATCCGAGGATGGCGTGTTTTAAGGACATAATTCTCCTTGTAGTATAGTGTTAGTCATATAGTATTGATACTATATTTTATCTATTTAGCTTTGTCAAGGGAGAGGAAAAATTTTGCGGTGGTAAAATTCAAAAAGAATTTCACTTTTGTACATACCAGCCTGAAAAACAAGTCCTGATTTTTTTGTTGTATTGGACTTTATTTAAATGGTTTTTTTGAGTCTTTTTACAAGGGTATGTATGATGGACAAAAGAATTTCAAAATTGGAGAAGCAAAATGAAAAATCCTGTCATCGTTGATGCAATCCGCACACCTGTTGGCGCGTTGGGTGGCGCCCTTGCTTCTGTCCGCCCCGACGACATGGCGGCGCATGTCATTAAAACCATACTTGGACGCAATCCATTTGACACTGGTCTTGTAGAGGAGGTGTTTTTTGGATGTGCGAATCAGGCAGGGGAGGATAATCGCAATGTGGCACGCATGGCAGTTTTGCTCTCTGGCCTGCCTCCTGAGGTGGGTGGCGTGACCGTGAACCGGCTCTGCGCTTCGGGTTTGAATGCGGTTAATATGGCTGCGCGTGCGATCAAGGCGGGGGATGGGGACATATATATTGCAGGCGGAGTTGAATCCATGAGTCGTGCACCATATTCACTTCCCAAATCTGAAAGCGGATATTCATTTGGAAATATTACAGCGTATGACACAGCTCTCGGTTGGCGATATCCGAATCCAAAAATGAAGGAAATGTATGGTACAGATTCAATGGGCGAGACTGCTGAAAATATAGCGAAGGAACATCCGCATATCACTCGTGAAAAGCAGGACGCCTTTGCCGTTCGATCGCATCAATTGGCAATTGCTGCGATTGATTCAGGCAGGTTCAGACGGGAGATTGTGCCAGTTGCCATTCCGCAAAAGAAAGGGGACCCCAAACTCGTGGAGATGGACGAACGTCCGCGCCGTGATACGACGATGGAATCGCTTGCCAAACTCAAACCTGCTTTTGCCAAGGAAGGCGGTACAGTTACCGCTGGCAATTCATCGGGGTTAAATGATGGCGCCGCTGCGCTGTTGATCATGAGCGAAGAAAAAGCCAATACACTGAATCTGAAGCCAATTGCGCGAGTTGTTACCTCTGCTTCGGCGGGTGTGCCTCCCCGGGTAATGGGCTATGGCCCCATCACTGCTACGAAGAAAGCGCTTGCGCGTGCTGGTTTGCAAATGAAAGATATTGGATTGATGGAGTTAAACGAGGCCTTTGCCATTCAATCCCTTGCAGTGATCGAAGGCCTTGAGATCGACCCGGAACTGGTCAACGTCAACGGCGGAGCCATTGCCATTGGGCATCCGCTAGGGTGTTCGGGCGCACGCATTTTGACGACTTTGGTACACGAGATGATGATTCGTGGCAATGTCAAATACGGTGTGGCGACTCTTTGCGTGGGCGTTGGTCAGGGTGAAGCAACAGTGATCGAATATTTAGGATAGTGGTTGGCCAGGCAGCCAAGAATTAGACTTACCATCAAAATTTGATAATATTGCTTCGGAGATCGAATGAAAAAAAAACTGTCCCTCCTGTTTTTGATTGCATTCTTCACAGCCTGCACTGCGCCTGCCTTGCCGCTTGCTGCGGAAAGTGCCACTGAGTCTCCCCAGCCTGTTCAACTCGTTCCGACTGTGGTTTTCACTCCGATTCCCACGCTTACGGCAGTTCCTCCCACCGTTGTGCCGACTGAAAGTCTACCGACTTTTACACCAGTCGCGGCATTGCCTGATCAGCCAAATGAAATTCGTTTCGCCGCAAACGGAACATATACCGACATAACCGACAAGATCCCCGCTGGTTTGAGTAAAACATACTCTCTCAACGCTATGAAGGGACAGGTGATGTCGATTTCGGTATTGCCACAAGCACCTGCTCAGGGGACAATCTCAATGCTGATCAAAGGTCAGGATGGCAACGTTCTTTGCCCTCTGTCGGGTGATGAACAATGTCTGTTCTGGCGCGGAGAACTGCCCGCCTCTCAGGATTATTTCCTAACGCTTACTCCCGATGGAGATGTGTCCCAGTTTGTGATGCGGGTGGGCATCAACCCGCCTGGGATGGGTTTCCAATATTTTCAATTCAATTCCGCGACAGGTCTTTCCTTAACGTATCCCGATTCCTTTGCTCCGGCACAGCCTGTTCCCGGTAATTACAAAACAGATCCTGTGTTGGCTCTCCAGTTAATTGAATCCGAACTCTATGAGAAAACCAATCTGAGCGAAGTTTATTTCATGGTAAGCTCCACGCCAGATGCGCAGGTCGTTGCCACTTGTACGGATCCAAATCAAAATGGTGACGGCGGACCTGAAAACCCTGTTGGTGAGGAAGTCATAAACGGACTAACCTTTGTCCACACAACAGTAGAGGGCGCAGGCGCGGGCAACTACTATCAGCAGGAAATCTATCGTACGGTTCATAAAAGTGCCTGTCATGAAGTGATTTACTATATCCACTTCACCAACGTCAGCAACTATACACCGGGCACTGTGGTCGAATTCAATCGAGATGCGGTCATGCGAAACCTGCAAGCGGTTTTATCCATGACCAAAGTTCAATGATGCCAGGGTCATGGATAAAATGTGACCCCGCTTTTGTTATGCTAAAATTGAACTGTGAATAAGCAAAAATACTACGTCGTTTGGAAGGGACGCAAAACAGGCATTTTCACATCGTGGGCGGAGTGTGATAAACAAGTGAAGGGCTTTGTTGACGCGCAATATAAAGCCTTTGATGGCAGTAAAGAAGCGGAAGCCGCTTTTCTTGCCAGGTACGATGATTACAAAGGAAAGCCCTCTTCACATGGGAAATGGAGGATGTCCAGCACACAACCGATCCTACCATCCATTTGCGTTGATGCGGCCTGCAGCGGCTCTCCTGGCAGATTGGAATATCGCGGCGTTATCACAGAAACCGGTGAACAAATTTTTCACGCAGGTCCCTACGAACAGGGGACCAATAATGTGGGGGAGTTTCTTGCCATTGTCCACGGGCTGACCTGGCAATTCAAACACAACTCGCACACGACAATTTATTCCGATTCAGAGAATGCCATCTCCTGGGTAATGAACGGTATTTGCAAAACAAACCTCAAGCATTCTCCCAAAAATGCCCTGCTCTTCGCCCTCATCCATAGCGCAGAGAATTGGCTGGCAGAGAATGAACTGCCGGAAGATAAAATTCTTAAGTGGGATACAAACCTGTGGGGTGAGAATCCTGCCGATTTTGGAAGAAAGTGATCTTTAAAGGATGAAGTCTTCATCCTCCCCTATGAAACTTCTCTCCTCATCCCTCCGCCTTGCCCGCATTCGCGGCGTGGATATTCGTTTTCACTTTTCCATGTTGCTCAGCATCCCGATTGCGTATCTCCTTTTTCGCCCGAACAACTTCAGGGAAGCGGCGGGCGCATCCTTGTGGCTGCTCGGCTTGATCTCAAGCGTTCTTCTGCATGAACTCGGTCACGCTTTTGCCGCCCAACTGGTGGGGGTGGAAGTGAAGAGCATCGTCATCTGGCTTTTGGGCGGGTTTACTAGTTTCAGGCACCCTTCTGGAAAGCCTGCGCACGAACTTGCCATTTTTTCAGCAGGGCCGCTGGTAAACATGTTATTGGGATTTTTCTTTATCGTGGCCTACATCCTGCTTTTTTTCTGGTTTCTTCCATTTGAACGTAATCCGGAATTATTTGTGTGGGGGCAAACCCTCGCCAATCTGTCTTTTTCACTTGCGCTGGCGAACATGGTTCTCGTTGTTTTCAACCTCCTTCCAATCTACCCACTCGATGGCGGCAACATGATGCATTCTGTGGTGGAAATGATTTTTGGCAGGTCCAATGCCGATTGGATTACCCTGCTGGTCAGCGTCCCCATGTTGCTGGTGCTTGCCGCATATGCCATTATTACCCGCGATTATCTGCTTCTCGCTTCCTGCGTGTTGATCAGTCTTGCAGTCGGCACATTGAATCTAGCTTTCCTGCGCCGCCTTAATTTGGGGATCAATTATCTTTTCAAACGTTCAGGCTATTATTATTTGCGTGAAGATTTCGAGCGCGCCGTGCAGGAATACACTCAGGAAATTGAACGCGAACCGCAGCAGCCTGCTCATTATCTGGCGCGCGCCGCTTGTTATTTGAACATCATGCAAAAAGAAAGAGCTATCCAGGATGTGGAACGTGCTTTGAAACTCACTCCTCACAACCCACTCGCATTACAACTGCGCGGTGAGTTATATGCCATGGATAAAAATTTTGATGCCGCCCTTGATCTGTTCGCTCGCGCGCAGGCGTTTAAACCGCATTGGGCGGTTCCATACTTTGGCCGTGGCTCTGTGTTGCTGGACAAAAGAGAATTTCAGTCCGCGCTGGTGGAGTTGGATAAAGCTATTTCACTTTCACCGCAGACCTGGTTGTTTTACCTTGAGCGTTCGATTGTTCATTTTAAACTTGGAAGACTGGATTTGGCGCACAAAGATCAGGCTGCCGCCCTGCGAGTCTCTGAAAAAGAAGCATTGGTTATGGCTGAAGTAAATCTGATGATTTATGAAGATTGTCTCGATTGGGCTGAAGATTTTTATACGCATGTTCTTTTGAGACAGCCACGTTCCGGGTACGCCTATCAAGGTCGCGCGGATGCTTATCGCGTGAACAATGAGCATGTGAAAGCCATTGCTGATTACACTCGCGCCATTGAACTCATGCCAAAGGAAGCGGGTTTGTTTTTAGGGCGTGGAAAATCCCACCTTGCCCTGAAAGAATCCGACAACGCGAAAGCTGATTTCAAAAAAGTTTCCAGTTTGACGGATATACTCCATTTACAACGTCAGGCAGAGGAATTGTTGAAAACTTTTTAGATATGGAGCAAGTTGGGATTAATTCGTTCTTGTTTACTGCAGTGGGTGACAGTCACTGTCTTCCCTTTTTCTTATATATTTGCTCTCAAAAGGATGATCCATGAAAACCGCCTTGTTGGTAATTGACATTCAAAAAGACTATTTTCCGGGTGGAAAATTTCCACTGGTTGATCCGCTTCCAGCTGCGAAAAAAGCCTATATGCTTCTCCAATGTTTCCGTGAGCATGGCGGGCATCATGTTCACATCCAGCATATTGCGCTGAACCCCAATGCGCCTTTTTTTGTCAGGGGGACAACTGGCTCGGATATTCATGATTCAGCCGCACATTTCGTGGGTGAGCCGATCGTGTACAAGCATTACCCCAACTCATTTCGTGAGACCGGCCTGCTGGAGATATTGCAAGGGTGGAAGATCGAACGTCTTATCATTACGGGCATGATGACTCATATGTGCGTGGATGCCACTGCCCGCGCTGCCGCAGACCTTGGTTTTCAGATCATTGTTGTTGAAGATGCCTGTGCCACCTGTGACCTAACCTACGGTGATACTGTCATACCAGCGGATCATGTCCACAAGGCATTCCTTGCCTCGCTCAAATCCTATGGCCAGGTCATAAAAGCCGATGAAGTGATTGCGTTGCTGGCTGACGAAATGGTCAATTTCCTTAAAAAACCGTAAACCAAAAATGACTATCATTGACCAGGAAAAACAGAAGCAAGCAAAGCAATATGCACGTATCCATCGCCGCCTTTGGTTGGTGGATACGCTTTTCAGCGTTACCTATTCACTGACATGGCTGGTGTTGGATTGGAGTATTTCCCTCCGTGCGTGGCTCCACCACCTGATTACTGTTAATTGGTCACTATCCACTGGCTCTGATTGGCTTGTCGTGGCACTTTACATCACCATCTTTGGCGGTGCGTATTCCATCATTAACTTTCCTCTTGGTTATTACAGTGGATTTGTCCTGCCGCATCGCTTTGGTCAATCCAACCAGTCTCTTAAAGATTGGACGGTTGATCAATTCAAAGGTTTGGCAATTGGTGCGCCGCTCGGACTTCTCATGCTTGAGTTGCTTTATTTGGCTTTGCGTCTCACAGGTGACTTGTGGTGGCTGTGGGTGGCGGGTGGGTTGCTTCTTTTCAACGTCATTCTCTCCAACCTTGCGCCTGTTCTCATCATGCCGCTCTTCAATAAATATGTTCCACTCGGCGATGAGCATAAGGAACTCGAACAACGATTATTGGATCTTGCCGAACGCGCCAATACAAAAGTAAAGGGAGTATTCAAGTTTGACATGTCCAAGCGCACCAACGCCGCTAACGCTGCCCTGACCGGGTTGGGAAATACACGCCGCATTATCCTGGGCGATACTCTGATCCATGAATTTACTTTGGATGAAATCGAGACAGTGCTTGCTCACGAGTTGGGACATCATGTCCATAAGGATATTCCTTTTTTAATTGTTTTTGGAGCACTGAGCACTACACTCAGCCTGTTCATTGCATCATTGGCACTGGATTCTGCTGTCAGCTTTTTTTCCTTCACCTCCCCTGCAGATATCGCTGCCTTCCCCGCACTCATGCTGATCCTCAGCGCCTATGGATTATTCACCTCGCCGATTAACAATGCCATCTCCCGTTGGCGCGAAAATTTGGCAGATGATTATGCCCTGCAATCTACAGGTAAATATGTCGCCTTTGCCTCGGCATTCACGCGTCTGGCGAATCAAAACCTCGGGGAGATTGATCCCGAGGCCTGGGTGGTTTTTATGTTTTACTCCCATCCGCCTCTGGGTGAGCGGATTGCAAAAGCAAAAAGATTTATAACAGCATAAATAATAAAAAAGGACTTGCAGCTGGCAAGTCCTTTTTACTTCTTCTTCTACCCCAAATCTTTCATCAAATCCATAGGCACAATCCCCGCACCGACAACGCCTGGTCCTGTATGCACACCCAAAACGGGGGATATGCGTATCATTTCCAATTTTCCGATATTTAATCTTTCCTTGAGTTGGGCGGCAAGTGCATCTGCTTTTTCGGCAAAACGGCCATGGAACATTGTGACCCAAACAGGAGTGTTTCCATATTTTTCGTACATGGCATCAGCGATCATATTCAAGGATTTGCTCAAAGTGCGCCCATTGCCGACCGTACTGTATTTGCCGTCTGTATCCACGCGGATGACGGGCTTGAGCTTGAGCAATGCGCCCGCCAGAGCCTTCACCCGACCAATACGCCCGCCGCGTGCCAGGTATTCCAAAGTATCCAGCGTATAAATCACTTCGGTATTTTCGCGGATGTTTTTCATGCGGTCCTGGATCGCATCCATTTTCCACCCGGCTTTAATGGCCAAAGCCGCTGCCATCACTTGAAAACGCTCACCTGCTGAAAGGGATAGTGTATCCCAATAACTGACATTTGCTTCGGATTTAATCTGTTCACCACCATCATGCGCCGAGTTTAGCGTACCGCTCAGTCCTGACGAAATATGGATCGAAAAGATATCCTTATCTGTTTCTGCAACCTTTCGATACAACTCCGCAAAGATCCCGGCAGATGGCTGCGCCGTAGTTGGGATGGCAGGACGCATGGCTTCCAGACGATTGTAAAAATCATCCGCTGAAATATCAACGGCGCTTATCTCACCATCAGGGAAGTGGATAAACAATGGGGTTTGCACAATTTCCAACCTTTCAAGTTCTTCATTGGAAAAATCCGCCGCACAGTCGGTAACAATTTTCATGAATATCTCCTTAACAATGTAGTAGTGACTTCAGTCCTTTATTGAAAAATGGTTGAAGCCGGTCTTGCCTGCCACTTTCCAAATATATCGTAAATTTTTACACCAAATCACTCATCAGATCCATGGGTACGATCGCCGCGCCGACGATTCCCGGGCCGGTGTGCACACCCAGCACAGGTGAGATGCGCATCACTTCCATTTTGGCAATGTTTAGCTTCTCCTGTAATTCCTTTGCCAGTGTGTCAGCTTTTTCAGCGAAGCGGCCATGCAGCACGGTTGCCCAGATGGGTGTGTTTCCATATTTTTCCTTCACGTGACCGGCAATCGTTGAAATTGATTTATTGATCGTTCTCTCAGTCTTGACGGTGGTGTATTTGCCGTCTGTGTCCACGCGGATGATCGGCTTTAGGTTGAGCAACGCACCTGCTATCGCCTTTACCCGGCCAATACGCCCGCCGCGGGCAAGATATTCCAACGTGTCCAGGGTGTAGATCAACTCGGTCTTTTCGCGGATTTGAGTTAGTCGCTCATGAATAGACTCAATTGCCCAGCCCGCGTTCGAGGCGAGGGCTGCTGCCATAACCTGAAACCGTTCACCGCCAGAGAGACTCAACGTATCCCATAAACTAACGTTTGTTTCGTCTTTTACCAGGTCGCAGCCATCGCGGGCTGAATTGATCGTGCCGCTCAGTCCCGATGAAATATGGATCGAGAATATGTTCTTTTCGGTCTTGGCGAGTTTACGGTATAACTCTGCAAAAATGCCGGCAGAAGGTTGCGCCGTGGTCGGGATTTGCGGGCGCATGGCTTCCAGGCGGTTGTAGAAATCGTCAGCGGAAATATCTGCAGAATTTATTTCTCCCTCGGGGAATTGTATGAAGAGCGGGGCCTGCACAATTCCAAGCCTTTCCATTTCTTCTTTAGGCATATCTGCCGCGCAGTCGGTTACGATTTTCATGTTTATCTCCTGTTTGGGTTATATGTCATTGCAATGACCGAGTAACTCTTCCATTGCAATGAAATTTATTTTTTCTTGTCCAAAAACCACTTCACCGTATCCCTGATACTTTCAGGCAGCAGGCGCGGCGAATAGCCCAGTTCCCGTGTTGCTTTAGCATGGCTGATGTTCGAGTTACTTTGCAGCACCTCCAGAGAATATGGTGTAAAGCGCGGTGTCGCGTTTGCCAGTTGGTAATATATCGGCGTGAACAGCGCCGCGAGCTTTGCCAGATTGAAGGGGATTTTCATTTGAAAAAAATTTCTGCCGGTAATTTCACGCACCGTTTCGAGCAGGTAGCGCACGCTGATCTTTTGTCCTGAAAGAATATAACTCTCACCGCGTTTTCCATCTTCAGCCGCCGCGATCAAGCCGTTGGCAACGTCGCGGACATCTACGAAGTCATACGCACCATCCACATACAGCGTTGGCTTTGCTGTTGCCGCATCGTGGATTAAAGCGCCCATCATTGAGCGTCGAAAATCATACGGTCCGATCACACCCGTGGGGCAGGTCACAATAGCATCCAATCCTGAGCGGGATGCGTTTAAAACCTCCAGCGTTGCTTCAGCCTTCGATCGGTCATAAGCGCCGTATGGATTGTTCATGTCGTAAGGCACATTCTCATCGATCATGCCTTTTTCCACTCTTTGTATTGCATGGATCGAGGATGTGTAAATTAATTTCTTGATCCCCTTTTCCATTGCTGCTTGTAAAATATTTTTTGTGCCTTCCACGTTTACTTTTCTCATCAATGGATTTGCGCCTGGCATGATCGAGATTACACCCGCCAGGTGGAAAACTCCGCGCACCCCGCGCATGGATTGGATGATGGAATCTACATCGAGGACATCGCCCTCGGTGGCTTCAATATTCAAGTCCGAAATTGATTCGCGGCATTCGCCGGGCAAGATCATTGTCCGAACCTTTTCTCCGCGTTTTAGAAGTTTTCGCACCAGGACATTCCCTAGATGTCCCGTTGCGCCAGTCACAAGCCACATACATTTCCTCTTTCCACTCTACCTATTAGGTAGAGTGCCGGGGTGAGGGAAAGCCTCACTTCTTCAATAAACCATTTACCAGCATATCCGAGCTTTCTTTCGCCACCTTTTCCCATTTAGCGCCATTGGGATCGAGCAGACTTTGCAAGAGCAAACCCATTGCAGTTGAAACGATCAGGCGCGAGGCGGTTTCTGGGTCCACTTCAACAAATGAGCCTTCCTCAACACCCTTTTTGATCAGCGCAGTGAAATATTTGTGATAGCGGCGATAGGGGGTGATGCTTGCCTGCCATATTTTTTTATCCCTGCTGGCTTGCAGCCAAAATTCGAGGAACATCGGCAAGCCTTGGCTCGCGGTTTTGATAATATAAGGATACGCTTCCGTGATTTGTAAAAAAGTTTCCGGAACAGTCATTTCACGCGATGCCTCGACACTTTTGTCAATGGTCGTCAGCCAGCCGTCCAGCAGGGCAAGGAACAAGGCTTGTTTACTCTCAAAATGATGATAGAACGCGCCTTTACTGATGCCCGCGTCTTTGCAGATCATATCCACACTGGCGGCGGTATAGCCGTGCGCCGAAAATAACTTGATTGCAGATTTGATGATCTGTGCCTGTGTTTCTTCACTGCGATGCTGCATATTCATCCTTAAGACCTGAAGAGTCTCCCTGAGGGTTTGATCAGCAATGGCCTTTATTGTCATAGTGCTGATGTGGTTTTTATAGACCGTTAAAGTAAACAAACCGACCAGTCGGTTTGTTTTTACCTCTGTTGCACTGCCCTGTCAAGGTTTGGATAACCTCACAATACATGGGATACAATAAACCCATGACAACCTCACTAACCTCCCTGCTCGCAAAATCCCTTGCCGCGCGCGCCATGTTGATCGATCCCAGCCACGAATCAGCCTTTCGCCTCTTCAATGGTTTTACTGAGGGCTGCCCTGACATAGTCATTGATCTGTATGCCACAACTTTTGTTATCCATAATTATGCCCAGGACCCCGGGCATGGGGTGGTTCTTGTTGAAGAAGCCTGCCAATTTTTGAACACTTCCATGAACTGGTTGAGTGCGGGAATTTTAAAAACACGCAACGGTACAACGCAGGAGGAGAAACGTGGCAAATTATTGTTTGGCACAAAGTTGGACCGCAAAGTAAAGGAACATGATACTTGGTATGCCATTGACCTGCTCCTAAACCGCGATTCAAGCCTTTACCTTGACACACGGAATTTACGAAAATGGATCATTGAAAATTCAAGGGAAAAATCTGTTTTAAACACTTTTGCCTACACGGGAAGTTTTGGGGTGGCAGCGATGAAAGGTGGAGCCAGACGGGTGGTGCAGGTTGACTTGAACCGCGAGTTTCTAAATATTGCAAGAGCATCATACACACTCAATGGCTTTCCCATTCAAAAAGGGGATTTCATTGCCAGGGATTTCTTTGAACAAGTCGGCAATATGAAACGCACAAATAATCATTTTGATTGTGTTTTTATTGACCCGCCATTTTTTTCAACTACAACAAAAGGTAAAGTAGACCAGGTAAATGAAAGTGCACGGCTGATTAACAAAATCCGCCCGCTGATCAATGACGGTGGTCATCTGGTTGCGATCAACAACGCGCTTTTTGTCAGTGGCAGCGAATACATGCATACCCTCGAGTTGTTATGTAAAGATGGCTATTTGAAGATAAAAGAACTGATCCCTGTCCCCGAAGATTTTACTGGTTATAACCCGGTTGGCAAACCGATGACTGACCCCAGTCCATTCAATCACTCAACCAAGATCGCCGTGCTGGACGTGAAACGAAAATAAAAATGATGGATGAGTTCTACATCCATCAGGATCGTACCATTACCTTTTCAATCATACGCGGTGCATGTACCTGAATTTGTTGACTGAAGCGCCTGTGTTCTATGCGCTTTGGGCGAAAAAACTAAAACGAAGATATTACTTGGTCGCGCCGGATCAGGTCTTCTATTGTCTCCCGACGCTGGATTACCCTGGCCTGTCCGGGTTCCAGCCACAGAACCGCAGGCTTGCGAGATCCATTGTAGTTGGATGACATGCTCAAATGATATGCTCCCGACGCAGGGATGGCTATCAATTCCTCAACCTCGATCTTTGGCATTAATAGATCTTCGATAACGACATCCCCGGATTCGCAATAAGGTCCTGCGATGGATACCCTCCCGCTCATTTCTTTGTCTGGATCTGATACTGGCAAACAAGAATATCTGGCTCCATACATTGCGTATCGTGGATTATCCGTCATGCCGCCGTCTGTTAATATCCAAACCTTGTCACCGCGCTGTTTGATCGCTCCCACTTGGTAAACCGCCACACCCGCACGCGCGACCAGACTGCGTCCAGGTTCCAAATGTAAATGGGGCAGGGGAAGACTTCGAGATCTGCAGCCTTCGGTCACGTTTTCTGAAATCACACGCACATATTCATTTGAGTCAGGCTGTGGAAGTTCATCCTCGTGATATGCCACGCCCCACCCGCCGCCAGGGCTGAAATGCCATTCATTTGAGAACCCAATTTCTCCCGCCAGGTCAAGTCCCAACCCAATGGCCTCTTTCAAAGGGCTTGCATCGCGGAAGTTCGACCCTTGATGAAAATGTATCCCATTCAAAGGTATGTTGTTCATTCTGCAAAATTGTGCGGCTTCCATGATCTCGGTGCTGGTCATGCCAAATTTGCTGTCATGCTGACCGGTTTGGGTGTGTGCGTGATGCGTTTCAACTGCAACGCCGGGAAGAAGGCGAAGCCAGATGGATGTATTTTGTATTTCGTGTTGCGTAAATATGTGCGCGATGCGTTGCAGTTCGGTAAGGTTATCCACCACGATTGTACCGGCATAATTATTTGCTGCGTTCAAGTCGGCAATCGATTTATTCACGCCGTGTACTAGGATATGCTCGCGGCACACACCACCTG
The DNA here is from genome assembly GCA_020047815.1 of Anaerolinea sp. Lineage (GTDB taxonomy): Bacteria > Chloroflexota > Anaerolineae > Anaerolineales > Villigracilaceae > Villigracilis. The sequence goes on along the minus strand of JAIFNG010000189.1, from coordinate 24,316 downwards.
CAACTGCCATGGCGATTTCGCCTTCGCCTGTGCAATCTACGAATAAATTATGGAATTGAGCCCACTGTGCAATGGCCAGGTTCAAAAATGCTTTTCCTGCATAAGTGATTGAAGCAGGTGCAGGGTAATGTGCCTGTAGCGCAAATTTGTAATCAGCCACGGCAGAATCCATGGTGGCACGGTCATATAGATACAACGGGGTGCCATGCTCCTTTGCCAGTGCAGATAAGTTGTGACCGGCAATGGTCAGGTTGTTGTTTTTGATGGTTGTCGTATTGGGGAAAAGATCAAGACGATTCAATGAGATCCTCTAATCAAGCGAGTTGATATCACTACTGATGGCTGGGGTCATTCTTCGAAGAATAGACTCCACCAAACCTCCCAGTTTTGCATGGGGGTTGGAATGGGCGGCGTGGTGGGAACGATCACAGGGTCGCTGCCAGGCTGTACGATCGGTATGACAGGCTGGTCGCCTTCCAGCACATAATGACCCTCGGTACGCGCCCATTCATCCACTGCCGCATCTGAGTTGGCATAAGCGACCTGGGTTTGTAGTGCCATTTGGGTTTGTATGGACTGGGTTGCCAGCACACGAATTTCATCACGCTGGTCGTTTAGCCGATTCAATTCTTCAAGGCGCGAATTGAATTCGATCACAAGCAGGATCAGGAGAAAAATTCCCAGAAAGACGGCAACTCGTCGAAAATTGATTGGAATATTTGGCATGTCTTTATCTTAATCGTTTTTTTGCGCGCATGCAAAGGTTTTAATATTAATTTGAGGCGTAACTTTTTGCGAGAATCTACATCCAATAACCAAAATAAAAATAAAAGTAGGAGCATTACAAACAATGGAAATGATTATTGACTTCCCCGGCGGATCTCGCGTAGACGCACATTTTGGACAACACACTGTCGCCACTGACCAGCCCCCTGCTGCAAGCGCGCCGACACCTTTTGCCGTGTTTCTTGCATCCATTGGCACTTGTGCCGGGATTTATGTACTTGGCTTTTGCCAACAGCGCGGTATCCCCACAGATGGCATCCGTATTATTCAGCGTATGCACAGCCGCCCCATGAGCGGCATGATCGAGAAAATTGATCTGGAAATTCAAGTTCCCGAAGGTTTCCCGGAAAAATATCGCCCTTCGTTGATTCATTCTGCAGAGTTGTGCGCGGTCAAGAAACATTTGGAAAATCCGCCGAAGTTTGAGGTTATAACAAAGGTTGTGTAGTCTGTCTAATTTTTGATTGTGTCCGGCTATCGTGTATACTAACCCCATACACGATTAACTGGACACGATCAATGATGGAAACAACAAGCCAAGCTGACATATCACTTGAAGCCCTGCGTGCTGGTGACCGCGCCGAATTCGCCCGGTTGGTGGATGCGTATTCCGCACCGATCTACCGTTTGGGATTGCGGATGCTCGGGAATGAGCAGGATGCCGAAGACGTACTGCAAAATACATTTCTGAGCGCACTCACTCATCTCTCCAGTTTTGAGGGACGTTCCAGTGTTCTGACCTGGTTGTATCGCATTGCCGTCAATGAAGCCCTCATGTCATTGCGGCGCGGGAAGCCTGAAGTAAATATTGATGACACTGATTCAAGCGATGACATGGATAACATGTTACCCACTCAATTTGTAGATTGGGGGGCACTACCCGAGAATGTGCTGCTCTCCGTTGAAGGGAAACATGCGCTTGATCGCGCCATTCAAAACCTGCCTGAAAATTTACGCACAGTTTTCCTCCTGCGCGATATTCAGGAACTTTCCATCAAAGACACAGCAGATTCATTGGGATTGACCGAATCCAACGTCAAGATCCGCCTTCTCAGAGCGCGCTTATCCTTGCGTGAGCAATTATCTGTTTATTATGGCGAGCGGATAAACCAGGAGAAAATAAATGACTGAATCTTCTCATTCCAATTGCAAATCCCTGCTTGGCACTCTTTCTGATTATGTTGACGGCGAGTTGGGTGCCGAACTGTGCCGCGAAATTGAAAAACATATTGCAGAATGTGAGGATTGCCGCATTGTGGTCGATACCACCCGCCGAACCGTTGACATTGTCCATGCTTCAAATTATCCAAAAACTGACCTGCCTGATGAAGTACGGGATCGCCTCTTCAAACGACTCAATCTTGCAGCTTATTTGAAACCGTCATCGAAGTAAAATTTCATGGAAAATGGGGGCGTTAATTTGTATCTTTTTCCATTCGCACGCATCCAAATTCCATTGACGGTTGGAAAAATAAAATTTGGAGTAGATAAATGGAAAAACTTCTCAACGAACAGATCATAGAACAGGTAAAACAAACATTCGCTCAAATGAAGGAACCGGTGCAGATGTTGTTTTTCGGTTCACGGGAAAATTGCGAATATTGCACTGAAGCACAGCAACTGCTTGAAGAACTTGCTGCTGTTGATGAAAAGCTTGGCTTAAGCATTTACGATCTTCAGGATAACGCCGATATGGCCGCCCTTTTTCACATGGATAAAGCGCCTGGTATTGTCATTGCTGCCAGGGATGGTGAAAAGATTATTGATTTTGGTATTCAATACTCAGGCATCCCTTCCGGCCACGAATTTGGGGTTCTAATAAATGATATTCTTCTTGTCTCAGGTCGTGATTCAGGACTCAGCGAAAGCGTGCGTGAATTCCTGAAACACCTGGAAAAGCCGTTGCACTTGCAGGTCTTTGTAACCCCTACCTGACCGCATTGCCCGCGAGCCGTGTTGCTCGCACATCAGATTGCCATGGAAAACCCTGCCATGATCCGCGCCGAGGGTGTCGAAGCCACTGAGTTCCCTGATTTGGCAAACCAGTTCAATGTGCGGGGTGTACCGCAGACAGTCATTAATGCCGGCAGCGGCTCGGTGGTTGGCGCAGTCCCTGAACAGAACTTGATCGCTGAGATCAAGCGCGCAATGAACTGATCTACATTAAGAAAATTATCTCGCAAACCCTGTCCTAAACTCGTAAGCGGATGGTCCGTCTTCAAGTCTGTTTTGCGGACAACCTTGCAAAACAATGAAAAATTGTTTCAAGGATTCTAATTTTAAAGATTCGCAGGTTGGTTATGCCAAAGAAAATTCAACGTCGTAAAAAAAATACCAGTCGCACGCCGCTATTTCTGGGGACGGGTATTATTCTGATCGGAGTAATGGCTGTGATGCTTTTGGTATTCGGAGAAAAGGATAAAGCAGGTTCAAATACAGCTACGTCAGGCTTATCCTCCTCACCTTCCTCCTATTCCGTTACTCCAGTTGAGGTGAACTATGCCGCGCCAGAACTGTCACTTCAAAATGTGAATGGACAGATTGAGTCATTGACCGATTACAACGATCAGGTTGTTTTGGTCAACAATTGGGCTACCTGGTGCCCGCCCTGCAAAGCAGAAATTCCCACGCTGGAGGAATATTATAAGGCGCACAGCAAGGAAGGTTTTGTGATAATTGGCGTTGAGGCTGGGGAATCGGAAGCAGAAGTTGCCCAGTTTATCAAAAGCAGTGTTATCACCTACCCAATTTGGATTGATCTTAAAAATGCTTCCTTGCGTGCATTTGGAAGCTCGGGTTTGCCCAACTCCTTTGTGATTGATCGTAATGGAATCGTTCGTCTGACTTGGGTGGGTGAGATCAACCGCGAAATGCTTGAAAAATATGTGACACCCTTGATTGTTGAAAACTAGAAAATATTTCGGGATAATAAAAAATCAGCCACGAAATTTATTTTTCGTGGCTGATTTTTTGGATGTCATGCCTGTTTCTGACTGGAAGTTCCTTTTTACCTGGGGATACAAATTACCGAATTCCTTACAACCCGGCAGCCTTCTTTAATACCTCAGCCTTGTCGGTCTTTTCCCAGGGGAATTCAATATCGTCGCGTCCAAAGTGGCCATATGCGGCGGTCTTGCGATAGATCGGGCGGCGCAGGTCCAGGTCGCGGATGATCGCACCGGGACGCAGGTCAAAGTATTCACTGACGAGCGCTGATATCTTTTCGTCTGAGATTTTTGCTGTACCAAATGTTTCCACATTCACAGATAGGGGATGTGCCACGCCGATGGCGTATGCTACCTGCACTTCCACGCGATCAGCCAGCCCGGCAGCGACGATGTTCTTTGCCACATAGCGGGCTGCATAGGCTGCAGAACGATCAACCTTCGTGGGGTCTTTTCCAGAAAACGCGCCGCCGCCATGTCGGCCCATACCGCCATACGTATCCACAATGATCTTGCGCCCGGTGACACCGGCATCGCCCATCGGTCCACCAATCACAAAGCGTCCGGTTGGGTTTACAAATACCTTCAGATTTTTATCAACCAGGCCTTCGGGCAGAGTTGGGTAAATAATATGCTCGCTGACAAGTTCCATGATATCAGCCTGTGAGATATCGGGCGCGTGCTGGGTTGAAATCAGTACGGTGTCAATTCGCCTGGGCTTGCCTTGTGAATATTCAACCGTTACCTGACTTTTGCCATCAGGCCGCAGCCAGGGGAGTGTGCCATCTTTGCGGAGTTCGCTCAGGCGGCGGGATAATTTGTGTGCCATATAGATCGGCATTGGCATCAGGGTGGGGGTTTCGTTGCATGCAAAACCGAACATCATTCCCTGATCGCCTGCGCCGACATGTTCAATATTAGCATCCTTCATCTCGCCGCTTTTATCTTCCATGGCATGATCAACGCCCAGCGCAATATCTGCGCTTTGGCTGGCAACGGCTGAAAGCACGGCACAGGTATTGCCGTCGAAGCCTTTGTCACTGCTGTCGTACCCGATCTCATTTACAACCTTGCGCACGAGTCCGTCAAAGTTGACATACGCGTTGGTGGTGATTTCGCCCAACAATGCCACGAAACCGGTCTTAACTGCGGTTTCGCAAGCCACGCGGGACATGGGATCCTGTTCAAGGCAGGCATCCAATACTGCATCTGAGATTTGGTCACACATTTTATCGGGGTGGCCTTCGGTGACTGATTCTGATGTAAACATCAGGCTGGGTGAAGACATAAAAGTGTTGCTCATTATCGTTGGTTCTCCTTAAAAATTTAGAATTGCCCTTTCACGCTGAAAGGGCAATTCTGCATAATGCTTATCTACCCTCTCATCTCCCAGAAATCTATCTGTCGGATTTGGCACCATGTAATTGGTCATTTTGATGTCGGTTATTCGTTGTCGAGGCATCGCAGGGCCGTTCCCTCCGCCTCTCTGGATAAGAGCGCCGTATTCGGGCTATTGAATTGTTTTGCGATAATACCATAGGTAAGTTGATGAGTAAAGTTAATTATCACTCGCGCATCTGAAGCCGATCTTAACCGAACTGCGGCCATAATATTCATTGTCGTTTGGAAGTTTGGTGGGGTCTGGCCCCACTTCATATCCACGATTTGAGGTCCGCAGGTTGAAGAGATTATCCTGAAAAGACCCGCCGCGAATAACACGCATATGACCAAGTCCACCGTGTTCAGGCCCGGTCGGATTTATGGTTGGGGATTCTGAATAATAGTCGGGCTGATAATAATCTGCGACCCATTCCCAAACATTGCCTGCCATATCCAGTGCTCCAAATGGACTTGCTCCCCCGCTATACGTTCCAACCCGGGTGACATCGCCGATGATATTATTGGCATTTGCGTTTAGTTCGTTAGGTGGTTCATTACCCCAGGGATAATTTCGCATGTCGTCGCTGCGTGCGGCACGTTCCCATTCTGCCTCGGTGGGAAGTCTGCGTCCGGCCCATTGGCAATAGGCATCGGCGTCGTACCAGGTGACCTGTATCACAGGGTAATCCTGAAATTCAGGGTTGCCAAAATAATCGCCCTGATTATCTGAGTTGACTTTTACTGGAGGACGGCATGGTCCCGTCTGCACGCATAAACCATACATACCGTTCGTCACTTCCACTTGGTCCACCCAAAAAGAATCGAGAGTAACATCATGTGCGGGGAGTTCGTCATTCTCCATCAGGATATCCATTCCGCCCATTTTGACCAATCCTGCAGGGATAAAGAGCTGGGTCATACCGTCTTTTGGTGAGATTTTTACCGTTTCTGGCGTGGACGTAATTTCTGGTGTGGACGTGAAAGGAATCTGTGTTTGGGTAACAAGCGGCTCAACGGTTGCCGTGGGTGCGGCCGTTGGAGGTGGGGGAGTGGCAGCACTTTGGCAGGCCGCTAAAACAAAGATAAAAAGAAATGGGATGATTTTTTTCATGTGTATCAGTTTGGTATTACGAGGGTGGTATATTTTCTCCGAAACGATCCCCTCAAAGATATGAAGATTGCTTCATTGTGAAAGAGAATCCCTCCTCGCAATAAAAGTGGTTAATGTATTTATTGAACCAGTTGCATCGCCTTTTGTGCCTGATCTTCAAAAAAATTGGGGTTTACTTTATCCGCCTTTTGCCAGGCTTTAAGCGCGCCGTCGTAATCGCCCTGGCGGTATAAGCCAAAGCCATACCACAACCAGGCCTCTTCAGACATTTCAGTGATGCCCCTGGCGTAGTCGGTTAAGACCAGTAAATCCTCGTTGCGGTTGGAGTGGAAGTAGGCGAGGAAGGGACCGAACTGATAGCGAAACATCCGTAAGGGAAGTCCGATCTCACGCGCTTTGTCATAGGCGAGTGCGGCTTCTTCGTACCTGTCAAAGTATACAAGATTGCTGCCAAGGTTGAACCAGGCAAAAGCATCGTTGGGATTTTTGGCAGAATCGGCTTGGGAGGCATCCAATGCCAATTGCCGATTTATGCCCGGGTCCCAGTCTGTAGCGAGCAGGGTTTTCATCTCATCTTCAAATTGTGGAAAATACATCACGATATACAAATTGTTGAATGGTTTCCACTCTGTTTCCAACTGTGCGTAGGGAATTGTCAAGTCTGCGCCGTGATAAGAATCTTGAATTGTGAAGGCCTGCACGTTGTCGTCGTAGCCTGTGAGCAAAAGATAATGTGCCGCCCATAAATCATCTGTGGGACCGAGTGCATCATTGGGATCGAGTGACGTGACGCTTTCGACCATGACTGGATAATTTGCGGCGATCAGGCGTTTCAGGGTTTCGATATTTCCACCCACACGGTATTCCATGTTGAGCCAGCCAGCCTGTGTGCGGACATAATAACGCAACTCTTCAGGGTTGACGTTTCGATCCTGCAAAATAGGTTTGATGACATTTGCGATGTCTGCCTGATTGCCTTCCCAGCCATAGATGTGCAAAGCCATTGAAAGGGTTGCGGGTCCGCAGTTGTTGGGGGTCTGTTGCTCGAACGGAGGCGATGTAATGGATGCTTGTCTGGGCAGTGGGGCAGGGATTGGTGTGGGCGTGGCGGATGCTGTCGGATCAATCATGGGTAGGGAAGTCGCCGACACTTTGGCAGTTGGTGTGGCCGGCTGCGGTGTGACGGGCAAAGCTGTCGGTACGGGTCCCGCAGGGTCTATCACATTCCTGGCATAGATCATCAATTTTTCAACGCGCCATGAAACAACCGATTTAATATATGGAGCTTGGTATATCAAAACGGCAAGCAGGACCAGCCCTGCCAGCCCAGTGAGAATTTTTCTAATACGTTTGGACATACACGCCAGTATAGCACGCGTTTATGAAAGGGAATTAAGGTGGAAATTCATACAGTGTATGGGGGCCGTTTCATGCCGGAAATGATAGCGGTGAGAAACGCAGCAGCGATTATTTTCCTTGACTCTACCCTCTCTCACCATTATCATGAAATTATATGAAACCGACCCTTGATCCCGAAAAACTACGCGCTGTCATGCGCACCTGGTCTGCTGGGGTAACCGTTGTTACAGCAGTTTATCGAAATACGCAGCACGGTGCAACTGTCAACTCTTTTACATCAATTTCACTTGATCCGGCCATGGTAACAGTTACTTTACAGAAATCCGCCCACACGCATGAGTTAATAACCAAATCCCGCACATTTGGGTTGACCATGCTTTCGGCTCAGCAAGCTAAAATTGCAGACTTGTTTGCAGGGAAAATACCCGGTGTGGAGAATCGATTTGCTGGCTTGGAAACCCAAACCTTGGTCACAGGTGCGCCTTTGATTATTGGCGGGTTGGCATGGCTGGATTGCCAGGTGGTGGAGACCTTTGACGCAGTTAGCAGCACCCTTTTTATCGCGGAAGTTCTTGCGGCACAAAATACAGGCGATGGACAGCCGTTGATTTATCACAATCGTGAGTATTGGAAATTGGACCCTAAAGATCTTATAAACTATTAGGGTCTGTGACGGGAGGGTACCATGACAGATCAATTGACCGATGGGGAAAAGCAAACACTTTTGCGCCTTGCGCGCGAAGCAATGGAACATGGGGTGTGCGGAAAGAAACTTCCACCTCTGGACGATGCTTCCTTGACGCCCCGTTTGCGTGAGCAGGGAGCTTCCTTTGTGACCATCACCATCGCTGGAGATTTGCGCGGGTGTATCGGTGCGCTGGAAGCCTATCAGCCGCTGGTGGATGATGTGCGTGAGCATGCTGTCGCTGCTGCTCTGGAGGATCCCCGATTCAGCCCTGTAGCCCAGACTGAATTAAGCAGGATCAAGCTTGAAGTGTCGTGTTTGACCGCTCCCCATCCCCTGGAATATTCCACCAGCGAAGATCTGCTTGCCAGGCTCCATCCGCATGTGGACGGTGTTATCCTCAAAAGTGATTTCCGCCGTGCGACTTTCCTGCCGCAGGTCTGGGAAAAAATACCCGATCCTGAAGATTTTCTCGATCATTTATGTGCCAAGATGGGTGCAAAATCAAGTTTGTGGCGTAATACAAAATTGCAAGTTTATGTGTATCAGGTCGAGGAATTCCATGAAATGGATTAAAATCTTATTATGACCGATGATTTGTCCAACGACACGATGTCTCAGACCATGTTTCAGGATGCGTTGGCAGCCCTGAGACGTGGAGATAAACTGCGAGCCAGGGAATTGCTTACGCGCCTGCTTAAGACCGATCAAAACAATACGACTTATTGGGTTTGGTTGAGTGCGGCCGTCGAAAATACCAAGGAGCGGATTTATTGCCTGCAGACCGCTTATAAACTTGACCCTGAAAATGATACGGCGAAACGAGGCTTAATTCTACTTGGGGCATTAACACCTGATGAAAGCATCCAGCCGTTCCCAATGAATCGTCCCCGCGCGTGGGAGGAAAGACTCCTGCTTGCCAACGAGAGACCTAAGGAAAAGGGGTTTAGAGCGCTGATCACGAATCCTGTCACACGATTGGTGGGTGTGGTGCTGGTGGGTGTGGTTTTATTTTCGACAGTGCTATTCGGTTTTGTGATTCCGCGTCAGATAAATATTGTCCCTACAGAGTCATTTACACCTGGACCGTCTCCAACCTTTACGACCACGCCCACAGTGTTTGGCGCAACAGCAGTCCCTACTAAATCCTTCGTTGGACCCACTCCATTGTGGATGTTACTGCCCCAGACCTATACTCCCACCGCCTTTTATGTGAATACACCGCGTGCGGCGGAATCTGTAGATCAATATCGTACTGCCAAAATGGCATATGAAAATGGGGAGTGGGATTCGTACATCGCCAGTATGGAAATAATTGCCGGGCTTGAGCCTGAAGCTGCCGATGTCCATTATTTGATCGGCGAAGCCTACCGGTTTAAAGGTGATTCAAAAAACGCATTGAAATCCTATAATGATGCGCTTGAGATCGACCCGAAGTTTGGTGCACCCTATCTTGGTTTGGCTCGCGCCCGTCTGTTGGAAAACCCAAACCTGAACGTGGAATATCTTTTTGATGAAGCCATCAACCTTGACCCGGAGTTTGGCGAAGTTTATATCGAGCGTGCGCGTTACTTTCTTTACCATAATGATCCCAAATCTGCCATTAAAGATCTCAACCAGGCAGATAAACTAATGCCCGATTCCCCCATGGTGTATATGGCGTACGCCGATGCCTACCTGGCGCTCGAAGATAAAAAGAATGCCCTGGAGGCTGCTGAAACGGCTTTTGCGTTGGATGCCACAGATCCGTTAATATATAAAATGCTGGGGACAATGTATCTTGAAAACGGGCAATATGAGAGCGCAATTGAATCATTAAATATCTATGTAATTTACGCAAGTGAAAACGACCGTGCATTTGCCCTGTTGGGACAGGCTTATTATGAATTGAAGGATTATCAGACCTCGGTGGATAATTTTGATAAGGCCGAGGTACTCAACTCCAATGGGATGCGGAAATATTATATTTACAGGGGACTTGCGAACCTTGAATTGGAGAATGTCGATCAGGCTGTGGATGATCTTGAAAACGCCTTGCGCGAAGATGAGACATCCTTTGAAATCAGCCTTGGTCTTGCGCGCGGGTATTTTATTCAGGAGAAATTTGGCAGTACATTTGTGAGAGCAGAGGTACTCAAGTCCCTGGCAGATACAGAGGAAGAAACTGCACTTGCACTTTATTGGCATGCGCTCAGCCAGGAGAAGCGCGGCGAAGCGAAAGGTGCTATTAAAGACTGGCAGGAGCTTCTCTCTCTTGATGAAGATGTAATGACCGCTGAAATGCGTGCCGAAGCGGAACAACATCTTAAGGCAGTTGTTACGCCTACGAATACCTCCAAACCTGTCCCTGCCACCCAAACCAAACAAAGCGGGACGGCAACGCCCACCAGGAAGCCAATTAGCACCCCAACACGCACGCCCACGCCCTAGGCAGGTAAGTGTCAAATATGGCAACATGAAAAAGAGAGGCTGTCATAAAAACAGTCTCTCTTTTTTTAACCGAACTCCACCATATTACTTGCTCCCCTGGTTACCCATTCTGGCTCTGTGCGCTTTTCCTGCGGCATTCATTGCATGGACACAAGGCACGTAGATAATGCCAGTTGTAGATTCCATAATCGTGCCCATCTTCCCAGACAATGGTCAATGCATAGGAACCGACAGCAACCACGTTCACCAGGCGTGTGGAGGGAGAATCTTCCATGTGCCTGGTAAATACTTCAGCGTCAGGTTCTGATTTCATGTTCTCGTGTCCGCCGCGGCAGGAGGCGCAGGGACAGGCGGCGCGTAATAACCCGAAGGTATATATGCTTGTGTGTCCATCGTCCCATGTCACAGTGAATTCTTTTTTACTTTTATTGGCGTTTACGCCTGTTGGTTTTTCGGACATTGATTTCTCCTAAATCCGGAGTTCGACAGTTTGTTGTCGGATTCGCAAATGCAAGCTTTTGCACTCCAGGGTAATTTATGGCGATGGTACAACTGCAAGAAAATCTGCGGCGCCCCAACCTGCGCGGGTTTCATCATACGGAGCGACCAAATACCACCATGTATATCCATCCGCGACTTGAGAGCCGTCGCGCACAATAAATACTTCTGATTCTTCACCAAAGAAGACGGTGTCGCCGTTCAATCCAGGTGCAGACCGGATGCGTAACCCCTCACCTTCGGTGCCGCTAATTTGAACATATCCACCAATGCCAATGGTATTTGGCGGGAGAGTGGGTGTGACCAGGCTTGGATCAATGGTTGGTACTGGCGTTACATTGGGCGTATGTGTTGGGGCGGGGATCATGGTAAGGTCGGCGGGGGCAAATCCAACCTCTGGTGAGAGGCGGGGAGATGTAAAGCCAATGACAATCAGCGCGATGATGACAAATCCAACTGCAAATCCAATTGCGCCAAAGACCACTGAACGGTTGAGGTATGATTTTATATCCATCTGTCTACTTTTTGTTTTTTAATAAATGATACGCATCATTTGGCATGAGAATTTTTAACCCGCGGTGCCTGATCGTGATGTCAGCCCGATGACTACCGAGCGCCGGGTCACCGTCCACTTGAACCGAGAAAGGTGCGTCAGATTCTACCCGCGCATGGTGAAATGGTAAACAGCGCGCCTGGTCGGATGTGAGGTGACGTCCTGCAACCAGGTCGAAGAAATGTCGCAGCGTATCTGCGACGCTATCACCGCTGAGAAGCCACATATCCATTTCATTATCATCAAGCAGTGCATTGGGTGAAAGCAGTGACATGCCGCCTGCGTAATGCCGAATATTGGTTGCCACCGCAATTAAATAATGGCCTTCGACCAGCTTATCATCTGCCCACACGCGCAGGTCAAGTCCATGCCAGAAGGTCGCTTCCCAAACCGTGGTGGCAAAAAAATGGGGGACAGAAATATGCTTGAAGAAGCGATGGCGCGGTTCAATTTTGTGAATGGCTTGCGCGTCCAAACCGACGCCTGCCCATAATAAAAAGGGTTGGTCGTTACATAAGCCTACATCAACCTGTTGTGGTTCGACGTTCGCCAGCAGGGAGGCGTTTTCGCGTAAAGCCCACCAACGCAGCCAACTGAAAGGTCTTTGTCCCTGCTCAAGCGCCCAGACATTGGTTGTGCCGGCGGGAAGCACCGCAAGTGCTGTCTCTGAATCCAATAGCCCGCTGGCAACCTGCCCCACTGTTCCGTCGCCGCCGATGGCGAAGACGGCATCATATTTTTCTGCCGCAGCCTGGTGTGCGGTCTGCGTGGCATGTGTGCCGCTTAACGTCTCAGCAATTTCCATGCTCCAGCCTGCAGCCTTTAGCGGATGAATGATCCCATGCACGAATCGCCTCACAGGAAAACGTCCCGCTGCCGGGTTGTAGAGTAAGAGTCCCTTTCGCATGGCAATGATTATACCTGAGGGGAATCTTATGGGCCGGAATGAAAAACGAAGTCAATAATTCCGTCGTCTCGTTTTTTTAGTAATTTTTTGCTTGATATAAACTGGTAATGCCATCTTTTAGTATTTGAGCGGATTGTTCCAGGGCAGACTGTTCTTCGGGGTACAGTTTTGTCTGGAGGATCCGTTTGACACCACCCTGTCCAACGACACAGGGAATTCCCAGACAGACATCATGGAGTCCGTACTCGCCCTCAAGATAAGTGGACACGGTCAGTACGCTGTTTTGGTCTTGTAAAATTGTACCGACAATGCGCACCAGTGACATTCCGATCCCATAATAGGTGGCACCTTTGTAATTGATGATGTGATAGGCTGACTCTTTAACCTCACGAACAATACGGTCGCGTTCGCCGTGCCAGTCACGGCAGTTTCCACATTGTGGGCAATAATTATCAATTGGCATGCCCGCCACATGCGTCATTGACCAGGCTGCCACTTCGCTGTCGCCATGTTCACCTAAAATGTAGGCATGGACATTGCCCACATCAACTTTACAATGCTGACTGATTAGGTAGCGGAAGCGCGAGCTGTCCAGAACTGTGCCCGATCCAATAACACGGTTCTTTGCCCAGCCAGAACGTTTCAGTGCGACCTGGGTGAGAATATCCACTGGATTGCTGGCCACCAGCAAAACAGCCTGGGATTTTTGAGCGACGATCTCATCAACAATGCTTTCAATAATTATGGCGTTTTTCTGCAGCAGTTTCAAACGCGACTCGCCCGGAGCTTGTTTCGAGCCAGCTGTGATGACGATCACCTGTGCATCGGCGTAATCCAGGCTGTTGCCCGCGCGAATTTGTACGGCCGGATAAAACGGCAGACCGTGTGCCAGGTCGAGTGCCTGGCCTTCGGCAAAATCAGAGTTGGCATCGATCAAGCAAATTTGATCCGCCAACCCTTTCTGTACCAGGGCATAAGCAAAGGTTGATCCAACTGCGCCCGCGCCTACGATCACTACTTTTCGCGATTTCCAAAGTGTATCCATATTTTTTCTTTCTCCTTCAGATCAATATGGATATTATATATCCATATTGTGATATTTATTACTATTGTTATCTGATTCTTATTTTGTAGGACGTGTGTTTCAACTTGTGTGGCGAAGATTTCATTGGATGAAGATGTGCATAAAAAATGTTGGACATTATCCATCGCAGGTTTTGTCACTCATTCTCTGCTTCCTGATGGTGGGGTAAATTCATCCGCAATGCGGATATCAGTTCGTAATTTTTTGTCCGTAAATGAAACGAAGCCAAATATTCGCAATAAAACACCCGCCTGATTGAGGCGGGTGTTGGTCGCTGAGGTACCTGATTACCTGATTTTTCTCGGTGCAAGCCGATTTCTTCCATAACTCTTGGGCGTGGGAGCGGGTCGTGGGGGACGGCGCGAATCCTCTCGCGGGGCGCCTCTGCCTCGGCTTCCGCCAGCCGGCTTGGGCGGGGCAGCCGCTGTGTAGTCGAATCCTTCCAAAGTCTCACGTTTGATCGGACCGTTCATGATCCGTTCGAGAATCCGAATCATATCGTTATCCTCTGAGGTGACCAAAGTAAAGGCATCACCGGTGCGTTGAGCGCGGCCTGTTCTGCCGATTCTATGAATGTACGCATCAGCGGTATCGGGCATGTCATAGTTGATAACGTGCGAAATGCTTTCGACATCCAAGCCGCGTGCTGCAATGTCAGTGGCAACCATGATCTGGTGCGTGCCATCCTTGAATCCCTTGAGCGCAGATTGGCGTTGGCCTTGCGAACGATCGCCATGCAGACTTGTGACTTTGTGTCCGGCGCGCTCAATTTGTTGCGCTACTTTTTGTGCGCGATATTTTGTGCGCGCAAAAATCAAAACAGAATGGGTGTCGGTGCGTTTGAGCAGTTCGATCAATAACTGTGATTTCAAATGCGGCGGCACAGGGTAAAGTGCGTGTGTCACCGTGTAGGCAGGACGGCTGATGCCCATGGCGATTTTTTGGGGATTCTTAAGCGAACTTGATGCAAGAAGTTCCACTTCCGCCGGGAATGTCGCCGAGAATAGCATCGTTTGTCGCTGCGTTGGCAGAGCTTTAATGATGCGCTTCACGTCAGGCAGAAAACCCATGTCGAACATGCGGTCTGCTTCATCCAGTACGAGGGTCTCGATCTTTCCCAGGTGAGCATGACCTTGATTGACAAGATCCAAAAAACGACCTGGGCAGACAATAAGAATTTCAGCGCCTTCGCGTAATGCTTTGACCTGGGGCGCGGGGCCAACTCCTCCATAGATGGTTGCACTGCGGAGTCTGGTGCCAGCGGACAGAGCCTTCACGACATCGTGGATTTGTTCAGCCAGTTCGCGAGTCGGTGTGACGATCAACACGCGTGTCACATTGCGCGGCCCTTCGAGGAGTCTGTGCAGGATGGGAAGTACGAACGCGGCGGTCTTGCCTGTGCCTGTTTGAGCGGTGCCGATAATATCACGTCCGCGCAGGGCGGCAGGAATTGCTGCTTCCTGAATGGGCGTGGCGGTGTCATAGCCGGCCTTTTTGATTCCCACCATCAGGCGTGAATCGAGATTAAATTGTTCGAAGTTCAAAATATTCCTTTTCTTCAGAAGTCTATCAATGTTGGGAAAATGAGCGAATGCTCAAGTAAAAACAGCGCGGACTGCTGATATAAGTGAGTCAGCGGATTTGTAAATCAGGGACTCGATAACTTGTTGTACTCGAATTATAGCACTGAAAAGAGCACATAAGCGTAGGACAGGAGGAATAAAATTTACCGGGAAGGTTGTGCCATCCCTTCCGAATTGTACACTGCTTAATGGGAGAGAACTTTAACCTGGAAAATTCCATTGTTTGCCCCTCATTCTTGGAAGTATAATCAATCAATGTCCATTCTTTCTGGTAAACATATCTTACTCGGTGTGACGGGTTCCATTGCGTGTTATAAAGCTGCTGATCTTGCATCGAAGTTGTCGCAGGCAGGCGCGCAGGTGGATGTGATTTTGACCGGTGCGGGGGAAAATTTTGTTACACCTCTTACATTCCAATCGGTCACAGGCCGCCGCGCCTACACGGACCAGGATTTGTGGGGTAATGAAGCCCATGTCCTGCACGTCAGTTTTGGCAAAACAGCAGATTTGCTGGTCGTTGCACCCTGTACCGCCAATACGATGGCAAAACTTGCACATGGAATTGCAGATAATTTACTGACGGTTACGGCACTGGCTGCTCAATGTCCACTGGTGATTGCACCCGCCATGGATGGCGGCATGTTCTCGAATCCTGCCACACAGGAAAACCTGAAAACACTTAAAAATCGCGGCGCGGTTGTTGTCGGTCCTGCCGAGGGGCACCTTGCCTCGGGGTTGACTGGCACAGGGCGCATGGTCGAGCCTGCGGAAATTTTGAGCCAGGTGCGTGTTGTGCTTGGAAAAAATGGAATACTCGCGGGCAAAAAAATTGTTGTTACAGCAGGCGGGACTCAGGAAGCGATCGACCCCGTGCGTGTAATTACCAATCACTCTTCTGGAAAACAGGGATACGCCATTGCCCAAGCCGCGCTGGATGCTGGCGCAGAGGTGTGCCTGATCACTGCTCCGACAGCTATAAATCCGCCTGTAGGCGCGCGCGTAATCAAGGTGAACAGTGCGCAGAGCATGCTTGATGCGGTGTTGGCGGAACCTGCCGATGCGTTGATCATGGCTGCCGCAGCGGCGGATTTTACACCGAAGACGGTTGCCAGGGAGAAAATGAAAAAGCGTGATGGCATTCCCCAGATCGAGCTCACTGCGGCGACAGATATACTTGGAACCATATCCATCCAACAGCCGCATCTTTTTCGGAAGGTCATTGGCTTCGCGGCGGAAAGCCAGGATCTTCTTGAAAATGCCGCCGAGAAATTACGATCCAAAAAACTTGATCTGATCGTGGCAAACGATATCTCTGCCGCTGATGCAGGCTTTGCCGTGGACACGAACCGGGTTATATTTTTATTTCCAAATGGTACCAGTGAAATTTTGCCGCTGATGAGCAAAACCGACGTGGCGGAAAAGATCATTGAACACACATCAATGCTGTTGGAGTAACTATGCGCGTTTTGGTCATCTCGGATATTCATGCAAATTACACCTCGCTCAAAGCCGTGTTGAACGATGCCGGACAGGTGGACGAAACCTGGTGTCTGGGAGATCTTGTTGGCTATGGACCGGACCCAAATGCAACGATCGAGGAAATATGTGATATTCCAAACCTCACCTGTATTCTTGGCAACCATGACATGGCGGTGATCGGCAAGATGCCGCTCGAAGCCTTCAATGGTGAGGCGCGCCGCTCGCTGGCATATCATGAAAAAGTCATCTCAGCGAGCAACATGGATTTTATGCATTCGCTCTCGGCAAACGTAAAAGTATGCGGTGATGCCACGCTTGCGCATGGCAGTCCGCGGGACCCGTTGTGGGAATATATTTTAAATGCGCTCACAGCGAGATTGAACTTTGATTATTTTGATACCCCCTGGTGCTTTGTAGGGCATTCCCACATTCAATGTATGTTCGTGTTGAATGATAAAAATGAGCGTGTAACTCTTGATCAGACCAGGCCCGATTCAACGGTTATGTTGCGTTCCAAGTTGATCCTAAACCCTGGCTCTGTAGGACAGCCGCGAGACCGCGACCCGCGCGCTGCCTACGCCATTTATGATACCGAAGCCCGCACCTGGACACCGCGCCGCGTGACATACAATATCCCCGAAGTGCAGGAGCGCATCCGTGCGGCAGGGCTGCCTGAAAAACATGCAGCACGCCTTGCGGAGGGATGGTAGGGGAGGGATGAATGGGGATGGCGGAACTATTTTCCTGTATTGTTCGTCCTGTTGGAAGAGAGATCACACCAGGTAAAAGGAGTAAGTCATGAAAAAAATATTGCCATTTAGTTTAATTCTCATTGCGGCATTGATTCTTGCTGCATGTGGCAGCGCCTCTGAAAACAGGTCTCTGACGGAGACTGGTTTTGGTGGTTCTGCCCCGCAAATGGATGCCTTTGAGCCTGCGCCTGCTGCGCCGGAAGCTGTGTATGAGCAATCCGCCGCAGCCAGTAATGAGGCGGGAGTCTCTGCCACCAGTGTTGACCGGATCGTCATTCAAAATGCTGACCTTGTAATTGTCGTTTCAGACGTGAAGGAACGCATGGAAAATATCCAGGTCATGGCCCAGCAAATGGGCGGATTCGTTGTCTCGTCCAACATCTATCAAAGTTACACCAGCGATTATGTCGAAGTGCCCGAAGCCCAGGTCGTAATTCGTGTGCCTGCCGAACAACTGGATGAGGCGCTCGAGCAGATCAAAAAAAATGTGGTTGAAGTGCAAAATGAAAACCGCTCAGGCCAGGATGTGACTGCCGAATATGTGGATTTACAATCACGCCTGAAGAACTACGAATCTGCTGAAGCCCAGTTGGAAGAGATAATGGATAATGCCACAAAGACCGAAGATGTTGTTAGTGTCTTCAATCAACTGGTATATTACCGGGAACAGATCGAACTGGTCAAAGGCCAGATGAAATATTATGAGGAAGCCGCTGCGCTTTCTGCCATTAGCATCCGCATTGTTGCCGAGGAAACCGTCAAGCCGGTTATGATCGGCAAGTGGGAACCACAGGGTGTGGCGCTCGAAGCAGTGCAGGATCTGGTCAATTTCCTGAAAGGCTTTGTAGATTTCCTGATTCGCTTTGTGATCTTCATCCTGCCCGTCCTGATCTTCATCTTTATTCCCGTATATTTGGTATTTATTGGTGCGCGTGCGCTCTTCCGAAAGATGCGCGGCAGTAAAAAGAAAGTACAGCCGCAGGAAGTGCCTGTGGAGAAGGATGGGAAGTAGGGGGTGGGTGATAATCAGTTTCCAGTGAACTAAAAAGAGAAAGAGAGAGTCTGCAAGTCGGCAGGCTCTCTCTTTTTTGCTATAATCGCTCCATGGAAAATTTAACCCGCGAAGCGCTTTCGCTATTTAATGTTCACCTGACGGGAAGACATATAATGGCGCTCGTTACCTTTGAACGCGAATTGATCGAGTGGAATCAGAAATTCAACCTGACCGCCATTCGGGACGTGGAGTCGATCCGCACCAAGCATTTTTTGGATTCCTTCTCCTGCGTGCTGGCGTGGAAAAACACCCCTCCGCTTCGCCTTGTGGATGTGGGGACCGGTGCGGGCTTCCCGGGTATTCCCCTGAAAATCATCTATCCTGCCATGCAGTTGACCCTGGTCGAATCAGTCGGTAAGAAAGCAAATTTCTGCCAACATATTGTGGATCTGCTGGGATTGGAACATGTGAGTGTAATCCACTCGCGCGCCGAAGACCTTGGGCAAAAGGCGGGACACCGTGAGGCGTATGATTGGGCTGTGGCGCGGGCGGTGGCAAATCTCAATGTTCTAAGCGAATATCTGCTCCCGTTGGTTAAAGTTGGCGGGATGGTCCTTGCGCAAAAAGGAGAAAGCGGACCAGCCGAAGCACAGTCCGCTGAAAAAGCAATGGAATTATTGGGTGGAAAACTAAAAAAATTGGTCCCTGTCAATTTGCCAGGTGTTGCAGACGATCGTTACCTCGTCCTGATGGACAAAGTCGCTGCCACGCCGCCGAAGTATCCGCGCAGTGCGGGAATGGCGGCGAAGATGCCGTTGGTTTGATGGGCATTCGTAAAAAATTTGTGATTAACAGCTTATCTCGTTCACAATTGTGATCCTGTCTTCCTTGTTGGGGATGATGCACAAAAACTCAAACGGTTCTCTACCGATATTTTCGTAATAATGAATTTCACCAGCGGGGATGAAAACCACATCGCCCGCTTTGACTTCATACGAATTTTCACCAATGCCTATCTTCGCGTGTCCACGCAGGACATATTGCTCATGTTCCACGCTGTTGGTGTGAAGCGGCATCCCGCCGCCAGGGAGCATGGAAAATTTCCGCAGAGCGAAGTTGGGTCCTTCCTGCGATGAGATCAATACTTGAATGGTTGTGTCTTTTCCTGCAGTGACATTTTTGGCTTCGACTTCGTCTGAATGTTTGATGGTCATGGTTCACCTCTTCCTGATATGGATGTAAAAATAGGCTGCTTCACTTACACAATGAACGGATTGAAATTTGTATCTTTGTCGTAGACGTCTTCGTGCTCGGCGCGTTTGAGGAAGTTGACCACCGCGTAGGTGACGGGAGTCATCAGGGCTTCCATGCTGACTTTGAAAATGTAATTCGAGAGGGTGAGCGTGAGAAACAAACTCCACGGGAAAACATGAAAGGTGGAGGCGATTATAACGAAAATAAACGTGTCAATAAATTCGCCAATGAGCGTGCTGCCGATGGTGCGTGACCAAAGCCAGCGTCCGTTTGTCAGAATTTTCATTTTGGCCAGCACAAAGGAGTTGCTGAATTCACCAAGCCAGTACGCGGCAAGACTGGCGAGGACGATCCCGCCGCTGCTCATACCGCCGAGGATGGATTGATAGGCAGTATCTCCCGCGTACCCCTGCCACGTGGATTCGCCTGGCATTCTGGCGATGAGCCAAAAAACAACTGAGGCGAGAGCCAGCGAAAAAAAACCCGTCCAGATGACGCGGCGGGAGCGTTTGTATCCATAAACTTCGGTCAGAATGTCTCCGAAGATGTAGCCGATGGGGAAGAGGATCGTGCCCGCATCAAACGCCATGCGGATGCCGAAGATGCTAAAGCCCCAGTCCACAATTTTTGCGGAGGAGGCGATGTTGCTGATGATGAGGACCGCAACAAAGACACCGAGGATGATGTCGAAAAAACGGTAGGATTTGGTCATGCGGGGGATTTTACCGCGATTACAACCCGTGCCGAATTGCAATCACAGCCACAGGGGCTCTGTCAGAGGCGTCTGGTTTTTCGGGAATCTCGCTCCGCACCGTGCCTTCGGACAAATGTAGTTGATTGGCGATCCCGCTGTTGTTGATATCCCTGGCAATCACCGAAGTGCATCCAGTTCGCGCTCGGCACGTTTGTGCATACCCATCAGTTCACCGCGACCTATTGGGTGCTTTGATCTTGTGTAAAAAATAATTCCGGTATCCTGGATGATAAGTGCGGTCTGACCGTTGCTTTCCGAACGGACGGGGAAATTTCTAAACGTGAGTGATCGACAATATTTTCAATGGCTTCTTGCGTGACGCGGTAGATGGTCTGTTCTACGTCAGGATTGAGGGAAGCCATGGGTATATTTAATTAGTGACTGTCTCCTGCAGTCTCAGAAAAATTGGACGTTGAATCTTGACAGACTTGGTATAATTTACGCCCTATGGATAAGAAATATCATATCTGGACCGAAGGGTGTCAAATGAATGTCGCCGACTCACAGCGGGTTGGTTCTTCGCTTGAGCATCTTGGCTACACCCTCACCGAAAAACTCGAAGAAGCGGACGTGATCGTTTTGAATACTTGCGTGGTGCGCCAGTCTGCCGAAGACAAAGCGTACGGGCGTGTGACTTCTCTTGCACCGTTGAAGAAGAAAAACCCAAAGCTTGTCATTAATTTGATGGGCTGCATGGTCGGTGTGCGCGGCGCCGAAAAATTGCGCGAGAAGCTTTCATTTGTAGATGTCTTCTCTCCGCCTTCTGACCCGGGTCCCTTGATCTCACACCTCACCCAGGGCGAAGTGCGCTCGCTGGAAGACGCGGAAACCACCCGCCGATTCCTGATGATGGATGATGAGCTGATTCTCCCCGTTGCCGAGCAGGGTAAATTAGTTAGTGCGCATGTGCCGATCGTCTACGGCTGTTCACATGCCTGCACGTTTTGTATCATCCCATCCAAACGCGGCGGCGAACGTTCGCGTCCCGCTGCAGATATTGTGTCAGAAGTTCGCTCGCTTGCGCGGCAGGGTGTCAGGGAAATTACTTTGCTTGGGCAAATTGTTGATCGTTACGGCAGGGATATCCCTGACGGCCCCAACCTCGCGGCGTTGCTGCGTCTTATCCATCAAGTCGAGGGGATCGAACGCATCCGCTTTTTGACTTCGCATCCAAATTATTTTGGTGATGACCTGATCGAAGCCATTGCCGGGCTTCCGCGTGTGATGCCGCACATCGAACTGCCAATTCAAGCGGGTGACGACAAAGTACTGGCGGACATGAAGCGCGGATACACCCAGCAGGATTATCGTGACCTTGTCGCAAAGATCCGCGAGCGGATTCCGGATTGTTCGATCGCGACGGATATTATCGTTGGCTTCCCTGGCGAGACCGAAGAGGAATTCATGGAAACCTACCGTGTCCTTGCTGATTTGAAACTGGATGTTGCCCACCTTGCTCGATACTCGCTGAGAGAGGGAACCGTTGCCACCCGCCGCATGGACGACAACATCAGTGATGAGGAGAAAATGCGCCGCTTCCGCCTCTTGGAGGATCTACAGGAACAGTTGGTCACTGAGATCAATCACAAATATTTGGGCCAGACGGTGGATGTGTTGTTTGAAGAAAAGGTCAAATACCGTTGGAAGGGACGCACGCCCACCAACAAAATTATCTTTGTCGAGTCGGAGGAAGACCTGCGTGGCAAGGTGATGCCCGTCACTGTTACATGGACGGGTCCGTGGTCCATGCAGGCAGTATTGAAATAATTATCATGCAGGTCGCGGATGAAGCGTGACCTGCATTTTTTGTGGCATAATCACCCCATGGCGCACTCAGTGGTTGTGATCGGCGGCGGTCCTGCGGGGCTTATGTCTGCGGAAATATTAATTCAACATGGGGTGAAAGTGGATGTGTACGATTCCATGGCATCCTTGGGGCGCAAGTTTTTGATGGCAGGCAGGGGTGGATTAAACCTGACGCACTCGGAACCGTTTGACCAATTTGCTTCCCGTTATGGAGATCGCCGTAACAAAATTGAGCCGATGCTTGGATCATTTGGCCCCGATGAATTACGCGAGTGGGCAGGTAGACTTGGAATCGAAACTTTTGTCGGCACGTCGGGGCGTGTATTTCCCATTGAAATGAAATCCAGCCCGTTGTTACGGGCGTGGTTAAAACGCTTGACTGATGCAGGAGTTATATTTCACCTAAATCATAAATGGCTGGGTTGGAATGTAGATCGTTCACTTAAGTTTGAAACGCCCGAAGGCGAAAAATCCATTCAGGCAGATGTGGTAATTCTGGCTTTGGGTGGCGGCAGTTGGGCAAAGCTCGGCTCGGATGGGGCATGGGTCAATTGGCTGGATCAGGCCGGGGTGGAGATCAAGCCGTTGAAGCCAGCCAATTGCGGATTCGACGTCGCCTGGAGTCCGCATTTCCGCGAACGATTCGATGGCCAGCCGCTCAAGTCAGTGGCGCTGTCGTTTGGTGGGTTCCATCGGCAGGGAGAGTTTATCGTCACAAAAGACGGCGTGCAGGGAAGTTTGATCTACGCGGCGTCGGCGTTCATCCGCGATGAGATCGAGGCAAAGGGTGGTGCCATCATCACGTTGGACATGTCACCAGACCGCAGCGAGGAATGGCTGGTTGAAAAATTATCCAAGCCGCGCGGATCGCGCTCGATGGCGAGTCATCTTGAAAAGACAGTGGGTTTGAAAGGCGTGAAGGTGGGACTGCTGCATGAGTTCATGCCAAAGGAAGATTTTGTGAATGTTGAAAAGCTTGCTTCGTTTATCAAGCGCATGCCTATCCCTTTGATCGCGCCGCGTCCGCTGGATGAAGCCATCAGCAGCGCGGGCGGTGTGGCATTTGAAGCGCTGGACGAAAACTTGATGATTCGCAATTTGCCCGGAGTTTTTTGCGCGGGAGAAATGTTGGATTGGGAAGCGCCCACCGGCGGCTATTTGCTTACAGCCTGCTTCGCCAGTGGTCGCGCGGCGGCGGCAGGGGTGTTAAAATGGTTGACTGATGGGGTTTCCCCGGTATAAAAAGGCAATGATTAATCGGCTTTTCAATAGCCATACATTAACAAGGAGTAGACAGCCATGGATGACAGAATCAAAATACAGGAATTGATTGCTCACTTTGCCAATAGTTTCGATGTTAAAGATTGGGACGGGTTGCAATCCTGTTTCACCGAAATTATTCTCTCGGATTATTCCGACTTGCGCGGTACACCCCCTGAGAAAATTTCCGTCAAGGAATATGTGAGATTGCGCCGTGAAGGATTGGATCCCTTAAGGATCCAGCATCTGGTGAGCAACTACGAAATCAAATTTATTGATTCAGTCACAGCCACCTGCCGCGCTTCGATGGTCGTTTGGCGAAAAACAGAAAAGGATGATTTCATCACCCATTGCATGTATACGTTCAAGGTGGTTGAACAGGATGCAAAATGGAAGATCTGCGAAATTGCGCAGAAGGTTTTATGGAACGAAGGGACTTCCGCCATCTATAAAGGCGCAAAGAATTAACCATACGGTAGATTGCTAAAGCTGCCGAGCTTGGCGTAGAATCCCGTGGGACGACAGCAGGAGTGCCGCGGGTGGAATTTTCTTTTAAACATTTCAGGCTGTTAATAATTTCCATGAAACGATATTATTCCAGGCAGGATCTCTGGTCACTTTTTTTGATGTGTGCCTTTCCACTGCATTTGTGGACGTTACTGCTGGCATTTCGTGACATATCCTGGGTTGCAGAAC